>NZ_CP014301.1:906923-1209230 GCF_001562255.1 Bosea sp. PAMC 26642
CACCGCGCCGATCCCGAACCGCAGCGCCGTGATGTCCCAGATCCGCAGCTCGCGCGTCACGCTGAAGCGCGTGATCACGAACCAGCCCGAGAAGATCGAGACGGCAACGGCCGCCCAGATCAGCCCCGCCAAGCGCCGGGGCGCGGCGACAGGGAAAACCTTGATCGCTGCAGAGGCCTCGGTCTCTGACATGGCCTCCCTTCCAGCCCCGGGGCGCCTCCAGGGAGCCGACCACTTTGCATTTTAGTTCATTCATTCTAAAATACATGCCGCACCTTCGATGACAAGATGTTCCTGGTGCTGGCGAGCGGGGATCAGGATGGCGAGGCCCAGGGAATTCGACGAGGCCACCGTGCTCGACGCGGCCGTGGAATGCTTTTGGAGTCGCGGCTACGAAGCCACGTCGATCCGCGACCTGATCGATAAGACCGGCCTTACCGGCGCCAGCCTCTATAATGCGTTCGGAGACAAGCGCGCCTTCTATCGGCGCGCCCTTGACCACTATGTGGCAGGGAGCATCGGCGAACGCATTCGGCGCTGTGAGGCCATGAAACCTCGCGAGGCGATCGAGGCGTTCCTAGCCGAGATCGTGAAGCGATCGCTCGAAGACAAGGATCGCAAGGGCTGCATGCTGGTGAACACGGCGCTCGATGTCGCGCCTCACGATCCAGTCTTCAGGGAGTCCGTGGCGAGCGTGCTGTTGCGCATCGAGACCTTCTTTCTGAGCAGTGTCCGGCAAGGTCAGGCTGACGGCTCGATCTCGTCGTCGCAGGCTGCCGATGAACTGGCGCGGCACCTCCTCGGGGTTTTGATGGGCGTTCGGGTTCTTGCACGCGTACGCCCGGAGCGAGCCCTCATTGAAGGGGTGGTGCGGCCGGCGCTCGCGCTGCTGGCGCCGGAAGGGACAAAATTCGGCGGCAGTGTCGCTGGTGTCGTAGACAGTTCCTGAAGGGTCGCTATCAGGGAGCGCGCCCACCTCTGCTATTGGCACAACTCGTCCGGGATCAGGCAACCTGACGTGCGACACGCTCGGCACGCCCATCGGCATGAATTTGGGGGCCCGAACCTATTTCTGGCAAGCCTTGACAACAGCAGGTTGTCCAACTCCGGCATTCTGCCAGTAGCGTTCCCGCCGCCTCCGAACTTGAGGAGCAAGCCCATGACCGAGATCTCACCGGCTCTACGGCGAATTGACGTTGATCGCATCGGCCCGGTTTGGATCCGCGACGGCACTAGCGACTACGCGGTCCTCGAGCAGATCTTCCGCACGGAAGAATTCAACATCAGCACCGCCCCGCAATTCGCCTGGATCCGCGCGGCCTATCACCGGCTGATCGCCGCCGGCGAGACCCCGCTCGTCGTCGATTGCGGTGCCAATATCGGCCTCAGCACACTATACTTCGCATTGCATTTGCCGGCAGCGCGGATCGTCGGCATTGAGCCCGCGCGAGACAACGCGGAGCTTGCGCGTAAGAACACGCAGCACAATCCCCTGATCGAGATCGTCGAAGCCGCCGTGCACGACCGGGAAACCGGCCTTGAGTTGGTGGACCCCCATGCCGAAAAGTTCGCTTATCGGGTGCGGCCGGCCCAGGCCGGCGCGCAAAGCGCGATCGCCGCCGTCACCATTGACGGCCTCATGCGGCGGTATGGCGCCACGCGCAATCTCATCGTCAAAGTCGACATCGAGGGTGGCGAAGACACCTTGTTCCGTTCGAACACGGGCTGGCTCGATCGCACCGATCTGCTCATTGCGGAGACGCATGATTGGCTGTTCCCGGGGCAGGGCACCAGCCGGACCCTGTTCTCAGCCATCGCGGGGCGCAATTTCGAAGTGATCCAGAAAGGTGAGTACATTTCGTTCTTTTTCCAGTGACAAAGCGCACGTCTCCGCGCTGAAATGTCCGCTGACGAAGATCAAAAGGGGGCTGTCGTCCGATCCGCACCAAACCAGACATGGATCATATGCTGCAGCTCGTTCCCAAAGCGGACATCGCGTTCGATGGGGACAGTGCTCAGGCGGTTGGCATCGACCTGCCCGTCGCCGTGATCAATCTTCCGCATCGAACGGACAAGTGGAACGCCATCTCGAAGCGCATGGCCGCTATCGGACTGAACAAACTGATCAAGGTGCCAGCGGTCGAGGGCGCCCGGTTATCGTTGGAGGCCATTGCACCCCTGTTGTGCCAACCGGCCGCACAGATCGAAGCAGCCCCACAGAGCCATTTCACACTCACGCGGCCCGCGATCGGCTGTTTCCTATCGCACATCGCCACCTGGCAGTGGATGATCGCCAACAAGATGCCGCGGCTGCTGGTCTTCGAAGACGATGCCAACCCGGCCGCGAGTTTCGATGCGAACCGATTCCGTAACGTCCTCGGCGCCATCTCGCCCAAGGCCGATCTTGTTTTTCTCGGCCGCGCCATCATGAATGGTATGGCGGAGAGGCCCCAAGGCTCGGAACTGGCGCGGATCTACTTCTTCAACGGAACGTTCGCCTATCTGATCACGCCCGCAGCCTGCCGGACGCTGATCCCGGCTCTGCTCCCCATGAATGGGCACATCGATCATGAAATCAGCACTGTCCTGATCGAGCGCAGACACGATCTGGAGGCCCACTACACCGAGCCGCCCATCTTCGAGCCCGATTGGTCGCTCCGCAGCGACTGCTATGTCCCGCTGGAAGGCGTCACGAACGCCGACCGCGCACTTGGCATAGTACTGCACGCAAAGCGGCAGCTACTCATCGACGACGGCTGCGCCTTGCTGCCGCCGTTTGACGCGACGGCCGTCAATTGACTGCGACCCGTGCTTGACCAACACCGATACTCAGGAGTTGGAGCCTCCGGGAAGCCCGATGCGGTTCAATCAGCGCGTAAGTCCGTTAGGATGGCTGGAAGCTGGACGGTTCGAAGAACCTCGCATCCCATCGCGCTCAACGTCTGGTGAAGCACGATGAACGATGACGCTGAACGCGAAGACACGCAGGATGATCAGCGTCAACCGCCGCGCGGTGCTCCTCAGCGAGCACCTCGATCGATAGTCGCCCGCTACCCCCGCATAGAGGACACAGACGAGCTCCTGGGCTACCAGGCGACCATCGAGCTCGACGAGGATCATGCGACCGCCGCAGCATGGGCATGTCGGACGATGGTCATCACACTGCTCGTCCGTCTCGGCACGACCGACTGCGGCTTTACACCCGCTCGGCGTTTGGCGAGGAATTTCAGCCCAGCTGAGCAACCAGGAAATCACGCAGACGCGGATCGTCGGTCAGGCCGATGGCGCGCCGCACCGCGGCCTGCCTGCCGGGCGCGCCGGCCAGGCCCAGCACATGGGCGCGCGCCACCCAGTAGGGCGCATAGCCGGCGGCCTCAAGCGGCAGTGCGTCCAGCAGCGCCACCGCAGACGCGGGCTCGCCGGACTCGGCCAAGGCCACGGCCTGGCCGACGCGCGCGCCGAGGTTGGCGTGGTGCTGCACGAGCACGCCGTACAGCTCTGCGATGGCGCGCCAGGGTGTCTGCCCCGTGGCGCGGCGCTGCGCATGGGCCGACTGGATGGCCGCTTCGATCTGGAAGGGCCCGGGCTGGCGCAGCTTAGCGGCGGTCCACAGCGCCGCCTCGGCCTCGCGGATGAGGTCGTCCCGCCAGCCGGCCGGGTCCTGCGCCGGCAGGGGCACAAAACGGCCCTCGGCATCGAACTGCGCGGCGCGTCGCGACTCGGCATGCAGCAGGAGGGCCAGCAGCCCCCAGGCCTCGGCCTGCGTCGGCAGCAGCTGCGCCGCCAGGCGGGCCAGGAAGAGGCCTTCCTCGCGTAGGTCGTCAGCGGGGCTGACCAGCGCGTGCCGGCCCAGGGTGTAGGCGGCGTAGATGGCCTCCAGCACGGCGAACAGGCGCGCCGGCAGCTCGCGGGCTTCCGGCGCTTCGAAGCGCAACCCGGCTTCGCGGATCCTCGCCTTGGCCCGCACCAGGCGCTGGGCCATCGCCGCAGGCGAGACGAGGAAGGCGCTGGCGATGACCTTGGCGTTCATTCCCAGCACGGCCTGCAGCATCAGCGGAGCGTGGACGTTCGCCTCGATGGCCGGATGGGCGCACACGAACATCAGCTGAAGCCGTGCGTCGGGCACGGCTAGGCGCTCGGGCGCCTCGGGCTCGGCCTCGTCGAGCAGGGCGGTGACGCGCGGGTCCAGCGTCAGCCGGACGTGGCGGGCGTGGTGCAGCAGGCGGCGCTGGGCCGCAGCGGCCAGCCAGGCCTCGGGCGCGTCCGGCACGCCCTGCTCGGGCCAGTGGCGCAGCGCGGCGGCAAAGGCGTCGGCCAGCGCGTCCTCGGCCGCGGTGAGGTCGCGCCATTGCCAGGCCAGGCGCGCTACGAGGCGGCCATAGCTCTCACGGGCGACGCGCTCGGCCGCCGCCGCCACGCCGTCGCTCATGCAGGCGCGTTCGTCGGTGGCGGCATCACCGGCCGCACCTCGACACTGCCGGCCGATGCGCAGGGCGCCTGCGCGGCCCATTCCAGCGCGTCGTCCAGGCTGGCCGTCTCGACGATGAAGTAGCCGCCCAGGTGCTCGTGGGTGTCGGCGAAGGGGCCGTCCTGCACCTGGCGCTTTCCGCCTTCCACGCGCACTCGGGTGGCGGTGCGCGGCGACTGCAGCCCGTTGCCGCTGACGACGATGCCACTGTCATGCATGGCGCCGACGTAGGCATTCCACGCGCCCCAGTAGGCGGGCGCGGCCGCGGGGTCGTCGCGGCGGCCGATTTCGGCGGTGGTCTCACTGAAGATGAGCATGTACTGCATGGCGTTCTCCTTGGGCGGCTCGCGCACCGTGCGCGTTCCTAACAGGGTGATGCGCGGCGGGGCGCCCGATCGACAGCGACGCAGGAAAATTTTCGCGCCCGGCCTCAGACCGCACGCACCCGCCCGACGGCTTCGCGGGCGCCTGCCTGATCCTCTTCGTTTAGACTGGAAAGGTCGATTTCGTAATTGGCGATGAACAGTGGCCGATGATCCAATCCGCGCATCGCCTCCAACCGGGTCTTTCCGGAGCCCTCGTGGTCTAGTGTTGGGCTGACAAGTGGATTTCGCGTGAGCGGTAGATTTTCCTCGAGGACGCGAAGCGCGCGTGCAGCTCTGAGTGGAGTTGGGCTTGAAGCGCACAGCCACGCGCGCGTGGCGAACGCAAAAATTCCGGTCCAAATGTTTAGAGCTGGGAGCGTGCTGAACCCGCGACAGGTGCTCGGCTCATCAAAAGCCCGAACGTCCGGTTCCCGGCGAGCTTCCAACGTCAGGAAGTGGCGCACTTCGACTGAGAGCGGGGAGGGCGGTTCTGGCCCCTAGCCGACATCTGGAACGTCTGCTTCAGGGCAGTCTGTTGGGCATGTTAGTCGAGCAGCCGCGAAGGTCCACGGCAGACATTGGAAAGTCCGCCACCCGTTCCGACTGATGCGACCGGTCGTGGCGTGTAGAGGCTCTGTATGTGTCTTGCTGCCGGCATCTGTCGTCGCAGGCTGGAGATTCCATATCCGCGCTTGTCCGACTCCTGGCGCTGGACAGTCGCCTTCGCGTCAAACGCCCGTCGGTGCATCCAGCTCCGTGAACGACCAGTGGGTGTGGCTGACGGCCATGTCGATGAAGGTACGCACCTTTGCCGTGAGCAGGCGCGCAGTCGGGTAGACGAGCTGGATCGGCGAGGGCGGCCTCTCATAATCCGGCAGCAGGACACGCAGACGCCCCTGGGCCAGCGCCGGGGCCGCCTGGTAGGCGAAGACCAACGTGAGCCCGCCCCCCTCCACGGCATGTTGGACCGCACTTTCCGCGCCATTCGTCACGAAGCTGGGCGTGAAGCCGACCCGCAGCCGCCGTCCCTCCCGTTCGAAAACCCATTCATGGGCGGCGTTGAAGCCGGAGAAATGGATGCAGCGATGGGCTGCGATGTCGGCGGGGGACGACGGCGCACCATGCCGCTCCAGATAGCCCGGCGCCGCCACCAAAACGCGCCGCGTCTCTCCGACGCGACGTGCCCTCAGTGTCGAATCGCCGAGTTCGCCGATGCGGACCGCGACGTCGATGCCGTCCTCGATGAGACTGACGTTGCGGTCTCCCAGCCTGAGCTCGCCCTGCACCGCCGGATAGCGCGACAGGTAGGCCGACAGGAGCGGGCCGACATGGAAGCGGCCGAAGGCCAGCGGCGCCGCCACGACGAGCCGGCCGGCGGGCACGGCGCGCACGGCCTGCAGCGAAGCGTCGGCGTCGGCCAGATCGGCCAGGATGCGGCGGGCCTGCAGGAGGTAGCGCTCGCCCTCGTCGGTGAGCGTGACCGAGCGCGTCGTCCGCCGCAGGAGGCGCGCGTCGAGATGGTCCTCCAGCGCGGCGACGAGACGGGTCAGGGCCGAGGGAGACAGGCCGATGTGACGGGCCGCCGGGGCGAAGCCCTTGAGCTCGGCCACCTTGACGAAGGCCGAGAGCGAGGCGAAGCGATCCATGGGATTGCACCGTTCTGCGCAATGATGACGTGCCAAACCAGACGATTATCGTTTCAGGCGACCATTGTCATCTTCTCCCTCATGAGGCAGCCATCCCGGCGGGCCTCGAGGGAGACCCATCATGTCCATCATCGTCACCCCGTCCTCGATCGACGCCGCGCCGGCGGCGGCGCGGCCCCTTCTGCAGGCCGTCGAAAAGCAGCTCGGCTCCGTCCCAAACCTGTTTCGCGTCGTCTCGCATTCGCCGGCCGCGCTCGAAGGCTATCTCGGCCTGAGCGGCGCGCTGGGGAAGGGCCGGCTCGAGCCCAAGACCCGGGAGCGGATCGCGCTCGCGGTCGCGCAGTTCAATGGCTGCGGCTATTGCCTGGCGGCGCACAGCTATCTCGGCCGCCACATCGCCAAGCTCGACGACGCCGAGATCCTCGCCAACCGCCACGGCCATTCCGGGGATGCCAAGGCCGATGCAGCGGTGCGCTTCGCCGTGGCCATCGTCCGCGAGCGCGGCCATGTCGGGACGGACGCCGTCGCGGCGGTCAAGGCCGCGGGCTATGACGACGGCCAGGTCATCGAGATCGTGGCCCATGTCGCGCTCAACACGCTGACGAACTACGTAAACGAGGTCGCCGGCACGGATATCGACTTCCCCGCCGTTGCACTGCCGCTCGCGTCCTGAGCGCCCGGCGCCCTCTGCGTGCCTCTCCCGTCATGACCTGCGTCTCCCTGGCCGATGCGGCCGGGAGACGGCTTTCCGGAGCAGACCGATGAGCGATCTGAAGAGTTCGAGCGACATTGCCTTCACGCCGGCCGTCAAGGCGATCCAGCAGCGAAAGGGCTCCCGCAACGGCTACCGCCGGATGGAGCAGCATGGCGGCTGGGAGACGACGGTGACGGCGGAACTCGCCGCCTTCATCGCGGCCCGCGACAGTTTCTTCCTGGCCACGGCCAGTGCCGACGGTCAGCCCTATATCCAGCACCGCGGCGGCGCGGCCGGCTTCCTGCGGGTGATCGACGAGAAGACCCTCGGCTTTGCCGATTTCCGCGGCAACCGCCAATATGTCAGCCTCGGCAACCTGTCGGAGAACCCGAAGGCCTATCTCTTCCTGATCGATTATGCCCGCCGCCAGCGCATCAAGATCTGGGGCGCGGCCAGGGTCGTCGAGGATGATCCGGATCTGCTGGAGAGGCTGCGCCCCGCCGGCTATGCCGGCACGCCCGAGCAGGCGATCCTGTTCGAGATCGAGGCCTGGGACGCCAACTGCCCGCAGCATATCCCGCAGATGATCGCGGCGAAGGACGTCGCCGCGGCCCTTGCCGAGAAGGACCGCCGCATCCTGGGGCTAGAGGCGGAACTGGCGAGCGTCAGAGGCAAGCCGTCTGAGCGCCTCAATCTGGTTGCGTCAGGGCGACGGCCAGGCGGCGGATGAACGGGGCCGCGAAGACGACGATTGGCAGCATCACCGACCAGGCGAGCAGCCAGGAGCCGAGCCAGCGCCCCAGCAGATCGAGCCCGCCATCGCCGGGGAGGAGCGCGATGGCGGCCGCGATGGCAGAGGTCAGGCCCGATTGCAGCACGCCGAAGACGACGTGGCTGTAGCGCCGGGGAATGCCTCGCATCGCAAACCGCTCCCATCCGCCGGTGCGCAAGGCGGGAGGCCTCGCTCGCCTGCGGGCGGGCATAACCCTTGCCTTGGATCCTTGAGGGCTGTGATTAGCAAGATGGGGACCGCCATGGCTTCAACCTATGCCTTCAGCGCCGGAGCGCACGGACACTGGCGGATCTCGTCGATCGCGGCCTATCGCGGCGTAGGCCTCGCACCGGCCGAGGCCCTGACCATTCAGCCCTGGGAGCCAGGCCCGATCACTGACATCACGAACTGGCGCCTGCTCGGTACGGTCAGCAACATCCGCTATGCGACGCGAGACGAGGTGGCCGGCCTGAGGGCGCGCCAGGAGGGCCTCGACCGCCGGCAGGCGACACATGCAGCCCTGATCCCGATCAAAAAGTCGGCGGCTTGGTGGGAACTCGCGCAGGACGAGAGGCGTGCGATCTTCGAAGAGACCTCGCGACACACAGCGATCGGCATGGATTATCTGCCGGCGATCGCGCGGCGGCTGCACCACAGCCGCGACCTCGGCGAGCCGTTCGACTTCCTGACCTGGTTCGATTTCGCGCCGGCCGATGAGCCGGCGTTCGACGACCTTTTGGCGCGGCTGCGAGGACACGGGAATGGGACTTTGTCGAGCGCGAGGTCGATGTCCGGCTGGTGAGGTCGGAGCCGGACTGAAAGCCGTCACGGTTCAGACACGGCCCGAGACCGGGATGAACGCACCGGTGACGCCGCTGGCGTCCTCTGCAAGCAGGAAGGCGATGGCGTCGGCGATCTCACGCGGCCGCACCCAGGCGGTATGGTCGGCGTCGGGCATGGCCGCGCGGTTCTGCGGGGTGTCGATGATGCTGGGCAGGATCGCGTTGACGCGGATGCGGTCGGCCTTGAACTCGTCGGCGAAGCTTTCGACGAGCCGATGGACGGCGCTCTTGGCGCCGGCATAAGCGCCGAGGCCGGAGGGCGCTTTCACGGCCGCACCGGCGCCGATCGCGACGAGGCTGCCGCGACCGGCGGCGCGCATGGGCGGCAGCGCAGCTCGGAAGATGTTGAGCGTGGTCAACACGTTCAACCGGTACATCTGCTCCCAGAGATCGGGGCCGCCCTCGGCGGCTGCGGCCGAGGCGAAGCCGCCGACCGTATGGGCGATGCCGTCGATGCGGCCATAGCGGGCGAGCCCCGCCTTGATGGCGGCCTCGCAGGCGGCCGCGTCGAACAGGTCGAGATCGGCCAGAACAAGATGGCGATCAGCGCCGCCGAACGGCTGAAGCAGGTCGCCCATCGCCGACGACTGGCGGTCGACGGCGATGATGCGGTCCCCGCGCGAGGCGAGCGTGGTCAGAAGCGCGCGGCCGACATTGCCGGCCGCGCCGGTGACGATGACGATCGGGGAGGTGTCGGTCATGGCAAGATCCATTCTTCTGTCTGCGGTCAGGTCTCGGGATGGGGTCTGGTGAGCAGGCGTGCGGCCAGGACGTCGGCGACACCCAGCGCGACGAGGGTGAGGCCGAGCTGGACGACGAGGCCCATCTCGGGGAGCCCGACCCAGCCGGCCACCGGCGCAGACTGGACGAAGACCCCAAAGGCGAGGCCCAGGGCGAGCAGCGTTCCAACAAGGCTAACCAGGCGCGCCATCACAGCCGCCTCATGCGCGTTGGCTCGAGGCGCAGGACAAGCACATTCCCGATCCGCTCGACTTCGCCCTGCAGCTCGACCGGAATGCCGACCCAGTCATAGATTTCGGCCGGCAGCGGACGCCCATCCGGGCCGGCCAGCACGAGGAACCGGCTGCCGGCAACGGGATCGACCGTGACGAACACCGCTGGAATCTCGCCGATCAGACACAGATTGGCGCAGGCCTTGTGGGCCAGCCCCGAGCCCGGCCGCATCGCGCCCGCATAGCATTTGCCGTCGCAGATCTCGCCGGCGATCCGCCAGCGCCCGAGCGGCTCATGCATGGCGGGGTCGAGGCCAGACGAGGCGTCGAGCGGCTGACCGCGCCCCTCGACGACCAGCATCTCGATGGAGCCGCGCCGCAGCACGCTACCCCGCAACTCCATCGGGCCGGTGCCGGCCGGCAGGTCGGGGGCGCGCTTGCCGTCGCCCGCCAGCAGCATCACACGCCCGCGCGGATAGTCGACGCTCGGCGGCAATTGCAGCAGAGGCGAGCCGAAGCGCGAGACATGCCCGCGCAGGACCTGCTCGCCGCCCCAGTCGTCGGGACGCACCGGCCCACCAGTGCCGTCGCGCTCGCCCAGCCGGAGCAGCCCGGCGGCCGGATCGTCGGCATGGCGGCTCAGGCCGTAACCGACCAGCCCCATCCCCGCCAGGCAGAGGGTTGCCACGACGGCGAGGAAGCGGCTGAGGCGCGGCCCCGCCTTGCCGCTCCAGCCGATGAAGAACTCGTCATGGCGCGATCCGGCGACGTCGTCATGCCGCGTCATCGGTGCAACTGCCCGATCGCGACGGGATCGACCGCAGTTCCCAACGGATTGGGCGTCGGGTCGAGCATGATCATGTCGGCCTCCAGCTTGAGCCTGTAGGTCGCGACGCGCTCGGTGAAGGGCGCCGGCGCGCAGCCGTCGCGCAGCCGGTATTCGTAGCCGTGCCAAGGGCAGATCACGCAGCCATTGCGCAGCCGGCCCTCGCCCAGCGGGCCGTTCTGGTGCGCGCAGAGATTGCTGATCGCAGACAGGGCGTCTTCCTCGCGAAAGATCGCGACCGAGGAGCCGTCGGCCAGCGGCACGACCAGCCCCCGGCCGGCCGGAACGTCGCCGATCCGTCCGGCCGCAATCCAGCCCGTCGTATCGGCGGATACCCGCCGGTCCAGCCGGTGCTCGCGCCAGGCCGCCGCCAGATGCAGCGCGACGAGGGCGCCGCTGCCGCCGAAGACGAGCACAGGCAGGCCGGCATTTCGGGCATCCTGGAACGCCCCGAACGCGACATGCAGCACCGCCAGCCCGTAGGCGCCGTAGATGCTCATATGGAGCGATTTCCAGACGGGCGCAGTCAGGAAGTTCAGCCAGAAATCATGGCTGGTCGCGGCCAGAACGAGCAGGATGAGAAAGGCCGCGAGCCCGAACGGGATGAACGGAAAGCCGCGTAGGTCACCCCAGGCCGTATCGGTGGCGAAGAGCGCGACCCAGGGCGAGAGCGGGCTGTAGGCGAAGTACCAGTCGAGCACCGCCATGGCATGGCCGGCGGCGACCGTACAGGTGATCACGCCAAAATGCCGACGGTTGTAGAGCAGCGGCAGGAAGCGGGTGTCGAGCCGGGCGAGCGGCCCGATCATCAGCACCAGCGTCAGCAGCAGGAAAGCACATGTGCCATATGCCTTGATCGCCAGCGACTGGTCGTCGAGCAGCGCGCCGGTCGGCCTTGCCTTCGGGGCAAACCGCATGAACGCCGCGAGATAAAGCCCGATGCCGCCGATCAGCACGGCATCGTAGACGATCTTGCTGCGCGTCCAGCCGACAGGGCGATAGCTGACGCTCATTCGTCGCGCTCCGACGGGCCGGTGTCGATCCGCACCGAGGCCGGCACGGGTATGTCGTGGCGCCGCAGCGCCAGCGCCGTCGCCAGGATGGCCGGCAGGATGCAGGCGAGCCCGAGCCAGAGGAAAGCATGCGCTCGCTTGTGGCGGCGACGCAACGAGGATTGCAGCGACGGCTGCTCTAGCCAGCGCCAGACAACCAGCGGCCAGAGCAGGACGAGCCCCGGCAGCAGCAGCGGCCGGAAGCCATAGGCCCCACGGGCCGCAGCGTCGTGCCGGTCGAGGCCCAACAGCAGGAACGCGACACCCACAGCCAACCCCGCCAGGAGCCAGGCCTGGCCCAGTGCGACGATGATCGCGGCAGCCGCCATCGCCGGCTCAGCCCGGCTCGGCCGCGGCCGGACGGCTTGGCGCCATCAGGCTGGTCTGTGCCGGGGCATTGGTCGCCCAGCCACCGTCAAACACCCTTGCGCCCAGTTCGCTCGGCATCGGGACGAGCCAGGGGCTCTCGGCCAGCGTCGCGCGGGCGTCGAGCAGGCCCTGGTCCCAGCGCTGCGCCATGGTGGTGGCACTGAACTCGTAGTCCTTGGACTGGCCCTGCGGTTCGGCCGGGCGATAGCTCAGCCTGACGATGTCCATGCGGGTGACGCAGCCGAACTCGTAAAGAAACTGCGCCTCCTTGCTGGCGCGCAGATCGTCGGGCAGGCGCTCGATCAGGTCGTTGATGTTGTGGCGGACATCGTGGATCACCCGCGCCATGTCGGTCGCGGTGCGCGTGCGGCTCGAATAACGGATGTCCTTCTCACGCTCCATCGCGCTTTCCAGGTCGGAGGGGAGCGGCCCTTCCGCATTGAAGACATCGACCTGGAAGGTTAGCCGGCTGCGCCTCGGGACATAGTCGAGCACATACTGAAGGGGAGTGTTGGAGACGAGGCCGCCGTCCCAGTAGTGCTCGCCGTCGATCTCGACGGGCGGGAAGCCCGGCGGCAGCGCGGCGCTGGCCATGACGTGCTCGGGTTGGATGGTGATCTCGCGGCTGTCGAAATAGGCGAAATCGCCGGTCCGGACATTGGCGGCAGCGACGCTGAAGCGGGTATCGCCGGCATTAAGCCGGTCGAAGTCGATGAAGGCCTCCAGCGTGCTGCGCAAAGCTTTGGTCTCGTAGAAACTCACCGGCGAGCCGAACCAATCGGTCATCGGGCGGGGCCCGAAAAAGCCCGACCGTCCGAACAGGAGGGCGCTCGCGGCGTGCCAGCGCCGGTTTGCCGCCTCCGTGAAAGGTAGGAAGGGAAAGCTCGTGGTCGGGGCCGTGACCCGCTCCCAGAAACCGCGAAGCTGCGAGACGCGCTCTGCGGGCGCATTGCCGGCGATGATGGCGCCGTTGATGGCGCCGATCGAGATGCCGGCGATCCAGTCGGGATGGTAGCCTGACTCGGCCAGCGCCTTGTAGACGCCTGCCTGGTAGCTGCCGAGCGCGCCTCCGCCCTGCAGCACAAGCCCGACCTTCTTGTCGAAATCGGCGGGTTTGGTCTGAAATCGTGCCGTCATGGCGTTGCGCCTCCCGTCACTGCGTTGGTGTCTGCAGGCGCGACCGCCGCGCCGGCGTCATCGGCGGTCGAAGCCGGCTTCAATGCGCTCGAAGAGCCAGACGGCGACCGCCCCGTAGATCACATGGCCGACGAAGCTCATGTAGGAGAGCTCGCCGCCCTCCCCGAGCAGGTAGAACGACAGGCCGCCGATCGGCGCCATCAGGCCCAGCGCATTGAGCCAGGTAAAATTGCCCCAGGTGATGGCGTTGGCGATCAGCGCGTCCCGGTTGATCAGGCGGGTGGCGATCAGCCCGACGGCCGCCGTCCAGAAGATGAAGTGGATCGGCTTGAACGTGCCCGCCGCGATCAAACCGGCGATGCCGATCGAGAAGGTCACGAAGACGAGGGCATCGAGCACGACGGGCCAGCGCGGCACGAAGCGCGAGATCACGAAATAGGCGACCGGGTAGCCGACGATGCCAACGCCATAATGCAGCGCCTCGCGAAGCAGATGGGGCACAGACAGGCCCAATCGATGCTGGGCGATGGCGTCGATCAGCCCGGCGGGCTCAAGCGGATAACCCAGCACGGCCTTCGTCAGCACGCGGGCCCAGACCTCCCAGATCAGCAGGCCGGCGAGCCCGCCGGCGAAGAGATGAAGGGCCGTCCGACCCTGAAGGGTCGCAGGTTTCGCTTCGGCTACCACCGTCATTATCCGTCTCCGCCCCTCAGTTCTGCTGAGCTGAAGCTGAATTCGCTCCGCGAAGCAGCTTGGTTACCGACGGGTCATCGGCCTTATGGCGCCGCCTGACTGCCAGCACCTGGCGCAGACCCGCGGCGTCGCCGGCCGCATGCGCCATCCCGGCGAGCGCCTGCAGGAACACGTCGCGCTGGGCGTGGCTTCCGCCGAGCCGGTGCAGCCGGCGCGCCAGAAAGCCGACCGGCGCGCCGGAGGCCCCGCCATGATCACCCTGGACCAGCGCGAAAGCGAGTTCGGCACCGACATTGCGGGCGACATTGGCCTGGTCGGTGGCAGCGCGGCCGCTGTCGTGGATGAACTCGGCAAAGGCGGCCGCCTCGTCGCGTCGTCCGGCCCCGATCAGCGCGATCAGGAAGTGGAGTTGCGCGAAGACGAGCGTCGTGCTGCGCGCATGCCGGTGGGCGATCTCCGCCAGCACCTCCCAGCGCGCCGTGCCTGGATCGATGCCGAGCTGGCGCAGGCGCCACAGCACCGAGGCCGCATTGGCGAAGTCGCGGAAATCGCCGGAGAGCTCGCTGCCGATGTCGCGGTCGTAGATCGCCAGCACGGCCTCGTGGTCGCCGCGCTCCAGCACGAACAGGGCAAGATGCCATGCGAAATGCCGCGAGAAATTGTTGCAGCGGGTCCAGACCGCACGGTGCTCCTCGAGCCAGGCGGTGCCCTCCGCTGTCTGGCCACGGCTCTCGAAGACATGGGCCACGGCATGGAGCCCCCAGGCATCGTCGACCGCGACGGCCAGGGCCGCCCGGCCGACCCGTTCCGCCTCGTGCAGCCGCCCGATCTCCTCCAGCCCAAAGGCATGGCAGCCGAGCAGATAGCCGTAGCCCGCATTCGACCGCTCGCATTCCAGGCTGAGGCGGGCCGTCAGGCTGACCATGCCGTCGACATCACCGGTCATGAAGCGCAGTGCATGCGAGAGTTTGGCGGCCAGGAAGGCGTTGGGATCGCGGTAGAGAAAATCGTCGAGCCCATCGGCCGCCGAACGCAGACGCCCGGCGACGGCATGCTCGAGAGCAGCGACCAGGGCCCGCTCGAATGCCGTCCCGCCTCCATTGCGCCTGAGAGCCGCGCGCGAACGCTGCAGGCGGATCGCGGCATCGGCGAGGTGGTCCTTGCCGGCCAGGACGATGGCGGCCATGCCGGCCAGCGCGTGCGCCGCCGTCAAGGCAGGCTCAGCCTCCAGCGCGGCTTCGAGATGGGCGCCCGCGTTGGGCCGGTGGCCGGCCAGGGCCCCGACCGCAGCGGCGAAGGCCCGGCCAGCGACCGGATGATCGACTGCGTGCTGAGAGCCAAACGCGTCGATCATGCCTGCGCTCCACCTGTCGGGAGCGTGATACCGAACACGGTTGCGGGATCAGACGTCACATCCGCACCTTTCGCTCTTTGGCCATCGGTTCTGCACTTGCGAAAGGCTAGCCGAGGACAAATCATCTTGCGATGACGCTAGGGCGCGATCTTGCGGTGAAGGCTTGCGCGGACCCGGCAAGAAGGCGTCGCGGGCAGCGAAAGCCCCTTTCTGCGGTGCAGCGACCGCGCCATGCTCAAGGAGAAAGGAGGACCGATGACCACGCACGCCATCGCAAGTCCCGGCCGGCCAAGACGCTCCTTCGCCGACTTCTACCGGTCCTCGGGCTATTCGCAGTTTCCCCAGGAGCACCGCACGCATGTCTGGAGCCAGTTGCACGGCTTCGTCGTTAGTCAGCAGCCGCACGACTTCACCGACATCGCCAGCACGGACTGGGTCCTCGGTCTGCCGCTGAAGGCGGCCTGCCCGACCCGCTTCAACTATGGAGACGGCTGGAAACAGCGGCCACGCAGCCGCGGCGACTTCCTGCTGGTGCCGCCCGGTACCGAGGTGCGCTACGAGATCGCCGGGCCGACGCGTCTCATGGTCCTGACCTGGAGCGGCGGTCTCCTGACCGATCTCGACGACGAGCTCTTTGCCAATGAGGAGGCGGCGCTGCGCCCCCTCATTGGTCATTACTTCAAGAACAACGTCCTCGAAGCGGCTTGCCGGTCACTCTGGATCGAGCTGGCACGCACCGATGACGCGTCGCGGCTTTTTCTCGACAGCGCGGTAACCCATCTCGCGGGCAGCCTGCTGCGTTGCGCCGCCCGGCACCGCGAACGCTCGACTTATCGCCGCATCGAGGTGCGGCGGGTTCTGGCCTATATCGAGGACAATCTTGAAACGGACCTGTCGCTGACCGAGCTTTCCGCGCTAGCCGGGCTCAGCCTGTTCCACTTCGCACGGGAATTCCAGGCGCAGGTCGGCGTCTCGCCCTACCGCTTCATCCAGCAGCGGCGCACCCAGCGCTGCCTGCGTCTGATGGAGACCAAGGATCTCCCGATCGAGGAGATCGCTAGGCGCTCCGGCTTTGCCAGCATCCGCAGCATGCGCGGCCAGATCCGCCGTCATGCCGGCGGCGGAACCATGCCATAGTCGCCGCTCATCGCGGGGGGAGACGCGACCATGACCTACTGCCTGGGCATCTGGCTGCCGACGGGCTCGTGCTGGCCTCCGATTCCCGCACCAGCGCGGGAGTCGACCAGATTTCGACCGTCAAAAAGCTCGCGCTATTCGAGAAGCCGGGCGAACGCGTCGTCGCCATCCTTTCGGCTGGCAATCTCGCCACGACCCAGGCGGTGATCAGCATGATCCGCCAGACGGCCGGCCGCGGTGGCACGGTCGGGCCCGAGGGCGACCTTCTCGCCGCCCGCAGCCTGTTCGACGTCGCGCAGACCGTCGGCGCCGTGCTGCGCGAGGTGATGCGGCTCAACCGCAGCTACGTCGAGCCCTATGGCGATCCCAGCGCGAGCTTCCTCGTCGGGGGCCAGATCGCCGGCGACGGCCACCGCCTGTTCCAGGTCTATTCGGCCGGAAATTTCGTGGAGGCCTCGAGCCGCAACCTGTTCCTGCAGCTCGGCGAGACCAAATACGGCAAGCCGATCCTCGACCGCGCCCTGACGATGCGCAGCGGGCTCGACGAGGCGGCGAAGCTCGCTTTGCTCTCCTTCGACGCCACGATCCGCAGCAACCTTTCGGTCGCCCCACCGATCGACCTGCTGCGCTACGAGGCCGGCAGCCTGATAGCCGGGCAGCTCGCCAAGTTCACCGCCCAGCATCCCTACTGGGCGGATCTGCGCGAACGTTACAGCGACGGCCTGAGCCGGCTGGTGGAGAGTCTGCCTGAACCGCGCTTCTGACGCTCGTGTCTCAGAAACGGTAGGTGACCGAGGATTGGAGCCGCGTCTGCTTTGGCTGCCCTGACGGACCTATCGGTCTATCACTTCGTCCGCGCCTTCAAGCGATCCACCGGCCATGCACCCCACGCGTACCTCATCCGCATCCGGGTTGAAAATGCCCGTCGTCTGCTGGAGGCGACCGACCGGAGCTTGACCGAGATCGCTTTCGACGTGGGTTATGAGAGTCCGCAATCGCTGGCGCGGGCGTTCAACAAGGTTCTCGGCCTCAGCCCGACGACCTATCGTCGGCAGCGCGAGCGCTCCTGACGCCGCGAGCAGGAACGATGACCTTGTCGTGGAGCGCATCAAGCGGTCGCTCTTCGCCACGACGCCTCAGGCAGTGCTGCGTCGCCGTTCGATCCAAAGATTTGACAGGCCTGCCAGAACCACGATCGCCGCTCCCAGCAGCGTCGTCCATGACAGAGCCTCGCCGAAGACCACGACGCCGCAAGCTGACGCGGTCACGAGCTGGAGATAGGCGAAGGGTTGGAGCAGGTTCGCCTGTGTGCGCTGGTAGGCGCGGATGAGCAGGTAGTGGCCGAGCGCACCGGAGACGCACAGGAGCGCCATCCATCCCCCGTCGCTATAGGCGAGCGGCCGCCAGACGAAGGGCGCGGCGAAACTGAGCAGCAGCCCGGGTACGACGCCCGTGTAGAAGAAGCTGGTCTGTGGCCGGTCGTCGCGCGCCACGAGCCGGGTCAGGATCGAATAGACCGCAAAGATGCTCGCTGCCCCGAGCACGATCAGCGCAGCCGGTGTGAACACCTCTGCTCCCGGCTGGAGGATGACCAGGACGCCAGCGGCTCCGGCTGCAATGGCGAGCCAGCGCGCCGCCGGAACCACCTCGCCGAGCGCGGCGGCAGCCAGCACCGCAACGATCAGCGGGTAGCACGCGAAGATCGCATGGGTCTCGACCAGACCGATCTGGACGAATCCCTGGATCAGCAGCACGAGCTGGGCGACAAGCGCCATGCCGCGCAAGATCTGGAGAATCGGGCGCCGCGTCGCGGCCACCGCGCGCAGCCCGCCTTCGGCCCTCGCGCTCAGGCCAAGCACGAAAAGCGCGAAGAACCAGAACCGGATCGTCAGGATCAGGACGATGCCATACTGCGCCGCCAGATGTCGCGACACCGCGTCCTGTGTGCCAAAGACGATCATCGCCAGGACCATCAGCCCGATGCCGCTGCGTCCGCCTTGCGCCATCATCCGAGAATTCCTCAACACGAAAGCCCCGCCATCGCTGGCGGGGCATCGCTACGCGAGCTGGCCAAGGCTCAGGTAGGGCCAGCGTCCGAGCCGCGCCACACCCGAATCGCCGATGTTTCGACCGACAATTCCGCCGAAGGTATCGCGATCAGTCCAGACGGAACCTTGGTTGCGACCGTCAACATGCGCGGGACGGAGTTCCCGCCGGGTTCGCCGCGCTTCCAGCGCCAATCCACAGTGACATTGCTGCGCTTCGATACCGAGAGCGGCGGGCTGACCAAGGTCGCCGACTACCTGATAGATGGTGTACTACCGGAAGGCGGAGCCTTCGATCTCTTAGGCGATCATTTCCTCGCAACCGTCTTTCAGGGACACGAAGGAGCCACGGCCGACACAGGCCCTGGGCTTGAAACATTCCGCGTCGTCAAAGGTCCGAAGCCACGACTGGAACGGCTCGGCCGCATTGCCATGCCACACGGCGTCCACCATGTCGTGCTGACACCATAGAGGCATACGTGACTTCAACGATTGAGCGCGACAATGTCAGCTAGCAGGCTACACATCAATGTCAGTAGTTGGCGCATCTAACCCGTACGAGCGACGGGAATTCGCGGTACTTTTATCCGAATTGCTGCCGACTTGCGTGGCAACCGATCATAGTTAATCGACGACCACAATCTTTTCTCCGGGCGGGCAGCCTACTCAATGGGCGGGCAGCCTACTTAATTTCGAAGTCGTCTCGCTTCTTGGCTGGCCTCCCCGCTTGCGTCGGGGGACCACTAGAATCGATCGTGCGGGCGGCGTCAGCCTTACGGATGGCAGCCGAATTGGCTTTGAAGCGGCTGGGCGCTTTGGGCACGTCAACGATACCGAACTCGGCGCGCTCGGTGACTGCAGTCTGCTTTATCCGCGTGAAGAGATCAGATGGCTTTCGGGTCTGTGCCGCCGGTCGCTTGACAGCGGTGGGAGGGGATTTCGGCCGCGTCTGTTCCTCCGGATGGCCTACCGCGATGCCATCCTTTTTAAACTGGGAAGGAGGGCGTGTTGCTCCGTCCATGGCAGGAGTCTTACCGCTCTGAAGGGGCTCGCTTTTTTGACCGTCGACAAGGTTTGATGAAAATTGGTTGGTGTTTGGGCGTTCATACTTGGGATCATTTCGCCCGACGCGCACTGTATTGTGAAATCGACCCGAATCTGGGGCGTTCCGAGAGGCCTGTTCATCCGGAATTATAGTGGCCGCTGGCGAGCGGGGCATGGGAACATTCGCGTCATTTGTCCGACCTTTCGGGGTGGACGGAAGTCGGGCATCGGATTTTAAATCGTGCGTCGGAGACGACACAGCCGCGACTTTGACGCTGTTATCCATGACTTGGTTGCGGTCGGAGGTGGGCTGTACGAGCACCGGGCGCCCCTCATCGAGCTGCGCCTGTGCGTGACGCCACAAGTGCGCCGGGCCGAGTCGAACGTGCTCCTGAGGCGAATCCGGTATCGAGGATGGCCTCGATGAAGCTGATGGCGTGGCGTCGGCGACGGTCGATACTGGCTTAGGAGGCGTGACATAAGTTGACTGCGGGTCGGAAAGTTGCACGCTATTGCTGACATCCCGCACGATCTCCACTGGGTCAGTGTCCATCTGCCGTCGCGTTCGGTCGGACTGTGCGTTCCAGATTCGCAACCGGAGCTTGCGCCGCGACGCCTGATTATCGTCGACATCGAATTCCCTCGACGCAAATTGCTCTGCCAGCGTGCCCTGCGGCTCGGATTCCACCTCGGCTTTGCGGACCCGCTTGCGGCGCTCCTCGTCATGAAGTGCAGTGGCGAAAGGATTGAGCCCCGCAAGGCCGAAGGTCCTGCGAACCCAGGCCCGTGCCAGACGAACAGGTTTTAGAAGCAACAGCACGACGCTCTGCACGATCGGATGGTCGTGAACGGCTTTCCGTCTCGTCAACGCCTCGATTTGCTGGTCCGACCATACCGGCAGCCCCTGGGCCAGCGGGATGAGTGTTTTTGTCTTGATATGGACAAGTTGGTTGTCGCTGAGCTGTTTGAGACCAAGGGGGGTCAGAACGCGCGTACCGTTGAACGGAATGGCGTCGAGATGACGACGTTCGATAGCGGAGAATTCGGTCGGATCGGCGGGGAGCCCGGGCTCAGTTAGCTTGGTATTAGTTATCTTCGGGGTCCGGTTCCGAGACCGCGGGAGGGCCATTTGGCGTTTAAACTCGGTGACGGGGTCGTCCGCCGCCAGCCATAGAGCCTGGTCAAGGAGCCGCGCCGAGGGATTTGGGGCCCGCTGCACCTTGCACGCGTTTGCCTTCATGGCGCCGATGGTAACCGCTCTCTCATCGGACGTGAGCGCTACGGGCGCCGCTTGAAGTTCGTCCGTTCCTCGAAGGCGGCCGGTACGGGACACCGCGATAGTTTCGCGGCGACCACGCGACAGGCTGCGTTCCGCACTGACGTGAACGCGCAGATCGTGACGATGGCGGGTCATGGAGACGTAGCTATGCTCGGCACTCAGACCGTCGATATCCACGACGATGCAGCGATCGACGGTCGCCCCCTGCGACGCGTGGATGGTCACCGCGTAGGCATGCTGAATGATGGGATGTTCACCAATGCGAAAGCGGGAAACCAGATCCTTGAACGGTGCGCTAAACGAAAGAGGTTGCCCATCTTCCCGTTCGCGATCCAGCACGAAGGTCAGAACTGGGCCGCCTGGTGCAGGATCGATCGACATGATGCGCGCAACATCGGCGTTGAAGATCGTCTTGTTTCCCACCTCCAAACGCTCGCCGAAGATCAGGCGATCCCCGACGGCAAGTGCGAGACTGACCGGCTGGCGCCCCTCCTGTTTGGCACGAGGCAGCGCCAGTACATCTGCCCCGTCGGCCTCGACGAGCCCAATACTCTGGAGCTTGGTACGGATCAGCGCGTTCAGTGCCGCAACGTCGCGATTGCGCGGGGTGATCATCAGCTGAGATCGCAGGCTTTCGTGGTCCACGGAGCCGGTCGACATAGCCATGCTGATGTAGTCTTTTGCAGCAACCGAAAGGGTCGTGGAACGGTCGAGATGAACGCTGACATGACCGTTGGTATCATACGTATCGATGGCGCGATCCGCACGCTGGCCTGCTAAATCCATGGAACATTGCCGCATCCACGGAAGCTCCTGACGCCGTATTCCAACAAGCGCGCTGCGGCCGAGCAGGTCGGCAAGCGCGCGCATCGGCGCACCTGCGGCCACGGGCTGCAGCTGCTGGGCATCACCCACTAGGATAATTTTGGCGCCGGCGACGTCAGCGCGACGGACGAGATCTGCGATGTCGAAGAGCGGCGCCATGCCAGCTTCGTCGACGAGTATGACCGTCTTGGCAGTCAAGAGCTCGCTTCCACGCGCAAGTCTCGCTAGCAGTCTGGCGAGGGAATGCGAATCCGTCACGGGAACGCCGGCGTCGCGACGGATTACATGGGTGGCCTGCCACGACGAAGACGTCACGATCAAGCGCAACCCGGCCGCAGCCGTGATGGCTTTGATGGCTGCTGAACTGAAGCTCTTCCCGGTGCCAGCGGAACCATTGATGACGCTGATGCCGTCACGGTTGAGGCCGTGAATGACAGCCAAACGTTGCTCGTCGTTCAACTCCTTCTGGCGCTTTAGGCCAAGGATAACCTCGCTCTGCGAGAGTTGGCGCCACCGTCCGCGTGCGGCCAACGCTGTTTTCAGGAGGCCATGCTCGGCTTCGACAATGGTGTGCGTTGTAAAGAGCTTGTCCCCACCAGAGGAAGAGGGCAGGGCGATCAACTCGCCACGAATGCTGTCGGCGAGGGCGATTGCCTCCTGAGCGGTGGCGGATATCTGCACATGTTCAGCGACAGCACAGAGGATTTGTGGCCATGTCTTCTCCGCTTCAGTCGCGAAGATGGACGAGATCAGCGCGGCCCTGTCGATCGTCGGTCTGCGCCGTTCCGCAATGGACTTCTCGGGGCCGCGTCTAAGAGCAGCTTCCACCGGCGCCAAAAAAGCAGCCGGATCGCAACCTGCTGCAAGCGCTTCCTCACGCCATCGCGGGGTTAGGGCGGCGATCGTTAGTTTCGGGTTCTTGGATTTGCGGGTGGCGTAGGCGGCCCGTTGGGCGGCATTGCGGTCCTTCGCCGTCTCAAATCCGCCATTGCGCGCAGCAGTCTCAATGGCGGAACGACGCTTGGAAAAAGCCTTCACAAGCACCTCTGGAACGATTGGCAGCACAAAGTTGCGCTCGTCTCGCGTCACCTCGAGCCCTAGTTCCTGGCGCAGTATGCTTGCCAGCTCGCAACGATAGAGCGCTGCGATCGCCCCTCCAAAAACCCTCAACGAATGATTATCGATCGCCCCGATCGAGCCGTCAGCGCGTTTGCAGAGGTTGAAGATGACAGCGTGCGTATGAATTTGTGGATCATTTTCGCGGGACAGACCATGCAGGTAGAGCGACGCAACAACCTGTGCCGCTGGCTCGCGCACGCGCCCATCCTGTCCAGAACGTGTGATGATGAGGCCCTGACGCTCGATAAAACGCAGCGCTGCGGCAACAGCGCGATTATGAGCGCTCGCAACAGCGCGCCTCACGTCAGGTGAACCAAGCCCGTATATTATGCTCGCGTCTTTGGGAGGGGAGAGCGAAAGGTCGTACCCGACGACTTTCTTGGCTTCGCGCTGCTTCGAGTTGAGCCAACGTTCCTTGTGTTTTATGCCTAAAGGCCTGCCGGTTTCAGGATGAAGCCCCTGCGCCAGACGCAAGATCTTGTCGGAATCGGCGATGTCGCCGGTATGGATGCCGCTGAACGGGCTGCTCGCGCCAGCTTCGAGTTGGCCAAGCTTGACGAAAATTCCCCGGCCATCTTCGCCTAGGTGGTCATAATAGGAGATCGCCGCCGTCGAGACGGCGCCCTTCTTCCGCGATTTGATCGAGCGTTCGGCAAGACGCGCTGCGTCGGCGGCCTGATCATCGTAATATGCCACAGCGTGAACGGCCGTGCAGTTGAACATCGATCAATCCTCTCGTTCTTCGGCGATAAAGGCACGGGAATGAGGCCGGCTTCGGTGGGAAGCGCTGATCGAGGTCGTCGCGATAAAGCGAACGATCGGGTCAATTTGGTCGGCGAGCGCATCTACCACCCCGCGGACTGCGGCGATATCGACACGAAGTTTGTCGGCCTGCGCGTCGGCGTCCAGGTAACGCGATAGGGCATGTTGTACGAGGAACGGCAGCAGGACCCTGTCCACGCGCGCGCGATGCCGGACTTTCTCAAGCAGCATGGGGTCGATGAGGACCCTGAGTTCAGATGGTTTGGCCACAGCCCATCACCGTAGGTTTTGTGAATGAAATCAGAGGCTTGAGAGCAGTCGCCAGCACCGAAGGGTGCGTGCCTGCGTCGTGAATCTACATCTCACTCGAACACAATGGCCGAGGCCGCGCTATCGCGTCAAGCTCATTAGAGCGCCATTGCGGTCTATCAGATTTTAGAGTATCAACATGCTGCGGCGGACGGAACTGACTCCACGGGAGACATGAGATGACCAAAAAGCGTCAGCGAGCTGGCAGTGTTACGGCGACCGTCAATCGTGCGGCATTCGAAATGGTGCTGGAGAAGGCCGAGGCGATGCTGACGGACCGCGTCGGTCTGCCAGAGCTTACCGCGCTCCACGGACGACGGCTGAAGCATGTTCTCGATCAGCATTTCGGCATCGAGTGGCTCGCGCAGGAATATAGCGCTGCCATGTCCCGACATGCAGGCGGCGACATGATCGATGAAGAGGAGCAGGCCAAGAGCCTCATCGCCAGCTTCGACGAGCGGCGCGTCGCGGGCACCCTTCGCCTGGTCCCGACCTCGCCGCGCAAGGGCGCTGCCAAGGTGCCTCAGCCGAAGGTTCCGCAGGACCCCGTGATTCAGACGGCTGTCCTTCCCGAGGACGCCCGGAAAGAGGTTGACCGGAGTGTTCAGCCCACCCCGGCGCCCGGTAACAGCGAAACTCGGGCACAGACCGTGCGACAGCCGGATGCGATGGCCATGGCTCTCAAGTTCGCAGGGATTGGGCGAGGGGAGACCAAGCGGGAAGAGGAGGGGGCTGGCCGGCCTGTGGTCGAGATCCGGTTGCTGGAGACATCCGAAGAGTGATCGGATCCTGGCCGGACCATGCCACGCGCGATGACCTCAACTGAGATCGAGCAGGTGGGCTTGGACGTCATCAGGACGTCCAAGCTGATCCAGCACGATGCGGGCTACCTCCAGGTCTTCAGAAAGCCCCACGAGCAGAAGGACGTCATACCCGCGACGCGCATAACCCGTCAGGGTCAGAACAAGTTGCGCGATGGCCGTCGGCACGCGGCGCTTCTCACCCTGAGCCGACAGGACGCAGACAAGGAGGTGGCGATCAGGGTCGCTAACTGTGAACGCCAGGTGGAGGCTGGGCAAGAACTTCATCCTTCCAAGAAGCCCAGGGATTTTGTTGTTGAAACGCGGGCCATCCGGTCCCCACCCTCGAGCAGCCCAAACGAACTTGGCTGCTGGATAGAGGCCTTCAACGAACTCGCTGGCTTTAACGGAAGCATAGGTCTGCCAGGCCCGGTCGGTCGCACCGGCTACCCGCTCGCCCGTGCTACGATCCGCCCGCTCCTGCGCGATGAGGCCTGTGAGACTGATCTTGCCATCAACAAGGTCCTCGGCGGCACGGGTCGCGTGATCGGGGGCATAATTGTACCACCGGGCAATAACGGACACCGAAGCAAGGGGTTGCGACCGCAGCCGCGAAGCGAGGAATTCAAACGGCGTTTCCTCTGCGAGCGTCGCCAGGAAGCGGGATGCCCTGGCAAGTCGCTGCGGTACATGCCGGCTAACCCCGTGCTCGCGAGCGAACGCCTGGTACACGCCCTCGCGATCGCCGTGACCAATTCTTGCCAAGCGCTCCTCAACGACTTTGGCAAGATCGTACCAGCCGTCAGCCGTCGCGATCGTTTGTCGTTTGGCTTGAGTATTCACGCCGGCCCCGTCCCCGTTCAATTTTTCGAAGCGTCTGAAAGACGCTGATCCATCCGAATTCGGAGACCTACCATGACTGAGAAGATCGACAACAGCCGTAACAAGGATCGCTTTGGCCTCGATTTCGGCATCGAGTCCGGCCAGCGTCGCGCCGCGCTGATCGATCCGGAGACCGGCGAAATGGCCGGATCGGAACGGACTGACACGCAGGTTACGTCGCGCATTATCGATGGTGCTCATGCGCTCATGCGATTGATGTCGTTCCAGGGCCGCGTGTACATCAAGACGGACGATGCCATTCTCCTGGCGGCTTATATCGTCGCTGTCGCCAGTTCCGAGGACACGATCCGCCTGTTCGATGCGATCAGGGAAGGCAAGATTACGCTTACTGAACTGAAAACCCGGATCGACCAAGCGCTCAGCGACGCCAAGAAGGCCGGCGAGGCCGACGCAGACGCGCGCGCCAAAGCCCAAGCACAAGCCGACGCAGAATCCTTCGCAGCGGCAGGGCGAGCCGATTCCGATAACGGAGACATCAGCGTTTCCGGTCGCGCCTAGCAGCCAGCTCAACGCCGTTTACGGCCTGCCGGTCCGGGAGGGCGCAGAAGTGGCGAGCGAGAAGATGGAAGTACCAAAACTCAACGCATACGACGTGCAGTTCGTGGCGCTGAATGGGCAAAAGGCGTTTCATTGGCGTGGGTTTGCGTACACGAACGTCGAGGCTATCGAACTCGCCAAGACCACCTTCGAGGTGGTTTGGCTTGGCCTTGGCCACGCCCTGAATAAATCCCAGGCACTCCCGCGCGAGCTTACCAACGAATTCCGCTGTGCACCGGGCGACAGCGTCGCGAATTGGCTACCGCCGAGCATCTACTTCCTCTGTCGCGCCGCTCTCGACATCATTCATTGTGAGGCACAGCCGTCCGTAAACCATTTGTCGGAAGAGAGGGGAAACCGGCTGCTGGGTGAGATCTTGCTTTGCCGCCCGCTCGTTGCCCGGTCAGGCTGTGTGGGCCAGCTGACCTATCTGGACATCGAAGCTGGCTATACGCCTACGTGGTGGGATGGCGACCGTGAAGTCGGACCCAACATGGATTTGCTGTTCTGCTTTGAAGGGATGGCCGCTAAGGAAATATCCGCACTCGGATTGGATTTGCTGGCTGCTATCGGAATTCACCGCGCATGCGATGCTTTGGGCACCTGCTCCAGCACATACACGCACGCGCGACTGCCCGGTTCCGCCGTCTTTCGCGCGGTGATGAGTGTCTACCCTCCCAGCCCGAGCGAGCTACGCAGCTATCTGCGTGAATCTCAGCAGAGTGCCCTTCTCGAGCGTCTGGAGCGAGCTTTGCAATAGGTGTGGATTATCGCCAGTTCTTTGCTATTTTCACGGCGAGAGCCAGCACCTCAACATAACTTCCGCCGATCGCTGCTGCGCTTTCTAACCAATCGATCGCACCAGTCATGCAGGTAATCGTCATCACGATCGACGAACTGACAATAAAATTTGATGTGGCAGGGGCCGACGCCAAGCCGTCCGCCCCACTCGTCTCCTTCCACGTCCGGGATGGCGTGCTAAAGGCGAAAGCGCACCGATCGATGGGGCGCTGGTCTACCTTCCGAACGATCTGGGTGCCCGCCTTCCAGCATGGCGCAGCGCGCGAAGTTGGTGTTGCATACCTCGGTCCATAGACACGAGACCACGACCTTCTTGCGCCCGTTGGGCGCGAGCGCGTCGCGGACGTTTTAGTCGCCCCAGGAGTTCATCGAGGTCTGTGCGCGAATCTTGTTCTCGGGGAAGCGTCGCCGCGGCCTGGACGAGCGCGAACGCGGCCGGCGCGCCCGAAAGGTCCGTTACGAGCCAAGCGCTGGCGACGTCGCGCATGAAACTGCCGAACTCGATCGCTCGTGACGCTGCGTAGTTTCCGACCCTATCAACCAACGATGGCATGCCGATACCCATTGGACCATCAGAGGGCCCTAAACTCGCCGATCAGCATGGAAGGTTTGATCTGTCTCGGTCCCGTCCGCGGAGCCGGGCAAGACGTCGGCGCTTGCTGATCCGTCCAGTTTGGATGGCCGTCTTCGTCCAGAAAGGGTTCAGCCATGCTGTTAGCCGCCTCCGCTCTGAAAGGTTATGCCGTCGAGGCGCAAGACGGCGCGATCGGCACCGTCAAGGATCTGCAGTTCGACGACAGAACCTGGCAGATCCGATGGCTTGTCGTCGATACCGGGAGATGGCTGACGGAGCGCAAGGTGCTCCTCCATCCTTCGGCGATCGGCAAGATCGACTATGGCGCGCAGACACTGCGGGTCGCGTTGAGCAGGCAGCAGGTGCAAGGCAGTCCAGCCTTGAGCTCTGATCTGCCCGTTTCGCGGCAGCATGAATCCGACCTCTACGGCTATTATGGCTGGAGCCCTCTTTGGGGTGGCGATCTCTATGGCTCGGAACTCGCGGGCGCAGGCTTTGGACCGTCGCGCTATTTCGGGAACAAGGAGCTTTACGACGACCTGGGCCTTGGCAACCACGGCGACAGCGGAGACCCGCACCTTCGCAGCGTGTCCGAGGTCAAGGGCTATCACGTGCACGCCACCGACGGCGATATCGGCCATGTCGACAATCTCATGATTGACGACGGAAGCTGGGGCATCCGCTACCTTGTGCTTGACACCAGCAATTGGTGGATGGGCAAGCAGGTACTGATGTCGCCCTATGCCGTCAGCGAGATCAGCTGGTCGCAGGAGAAGGTCTATCTCGACGTCACGCGCGAACGGGTCAAGGCCAGCCCGGCCTGGGATCCCGCCGCGATGATAAACGACATCTACGAGAAACGCTTGCACGAGCATTATGGCTGGAGCGGCTACGGCTGGTGATGTTGGGCCCCGCTCGCCGCAATTTCCAAAAGGTCGACGCGGGGCCAGCGCCAGATTGTCAGTCGATCGCAGGCCGTCACGACAGATCGCCGAAGCGCGCTGGTCGTGCTGTCGCGAAGCCCTTGGCTGTCTGGGGTTTGACGAAGAGCGCGACGACCTCGGGATGAGCGGCGCGGATCTTCTGTTCAATGGCGGCGACCTGATCTTCGATCTGGCCCGAGCGCATGTCGTCGTCGAACGCGATGCTGAGCGCCACGAGAAACTGGTCAGGCGCCAATTGAACGCTCAGGAGGCCATTGGCTCGCGCGACCCCGCTTTCGGCGGCGACGCTGCCCAGGATGGAGTGGGATAGATCCTGATCGGCCCGCTCGCCGATCAGAAGACTGTTGTTTTCCTGCGCGATGAACAAGTCTGGAATACGCACATGCAAGGGTCTGGCAGGGCGTCTCGCGGGCCATATCTGCCAATGCGATCAGGGCGGCGTCGTTCGCGGCCTTGGTATGTGGGAATTCGAGGGGCTCATCTCAGCGCTCGGCGCTGTCGCCGATGTCCGTTGTGATCGTGAACTTAGGCATCGTGGGCGGTGCTGTGGTCCCCTGCTTTCCAATGGGGATTCCCGGAAGCTGTTTCGTCAGATGCCAGATGGTCTCAGTTCGCCCTCACAACGCCTCCTTGGGTTCCATGGACAGGAGAGCGACCGGCTGGCGAGGTTTCCACTTCGGGGGCTGTTCGTGACCGTTCTTCCAGCCGCCCATCAGCGCGATCGTCGCGCTGTATATAACGACGTGGTGAGCATTGCTGATCACGACGCCGAACGTGCGATGGTCGCCCTCGGCGATCTTGTCGCGGGCCATGTCCGGCAGGGTGTCCAAGCCGAACCATCTTGCAGCCGCGTCGTCGGGTAAGTCGCGGCCGGCTAAGTCGATCACCGGTTCGGACCCATTGTCGGTGTCGAAGAAGTAGTGGGGCATCGAAGCCCTCCAGACGCGGGAACGGGCGCGCCAGACCATCACGCAGGTCTCGGGGAATGTTTCAAGCGGCGAGCCATTATTGCAGTGATCCAGACCCAGCCGCCAGCAACTCACCAGCTCGGCTTCCAAATGGACGGATGCGTCCAGCGCCAGCCGGGGCTGTCACGGCGCTTGTCGCCATCGCACGCGTCTGCTGCCATCGTCGCTTAGCAGGTTGTCGGCGCCGCCTTTTTCCGAGCCAAGAACGACCGACGCGACGTCATGGTGGGCGCCGGCTGGCTGGAGCCTGTGCTAGCATCTCCTGATTGGAGCGCTCCCGACCGACGGGTGCCAACACACCGATACGGACCGAGGCATGTGGACGTTCAAGATGCTCGCGCTGATGGGGCTCGGCGTCCTTGCCGGGCTCGCGGCGATCGCTGTCGGGATCTGGATCTATGTCATGAGCACGATCGAGCAGCCGGCCTACGCCTCGGTCACACGCGACGACACTATTGAGATCCGCGACTATCCTGCGCTCGTCGTGGCGGAGGTGACGCGGCGCGGTGCGCGGCAAGCCGCGGTGCGCGCCGGGTTCTCGCCGCTTGCCGGCTATATCTTCGCCAAAAGCCGTGAGGGCGAGACCGTCAGCATGACTTCCCCGGTGATCCAGACGCCTACGCAAGCCAACGATCAGAGCTGGCTGATCCGTTTCGTGATGCCGTCAAAATACACGCTGGAAACCCTGCCAAAGGCGGCTGGAGAGGATGTGCGCCTGCTAGAGCTGCCGGCTGCGCGCCGCGCCGCGATCCGCTTTTCAGGCACCGCGACCGATGCGTTGATCGCGCAGAACGAGGCGATGTTGCGGGCCTGGCTGGCGCAGCGCGCGATCGCAATCCAAGGCGCGCCGACCTATGCCTATTACAACGACCCGTGGACGCCCGGTCCGCTGCGTCGCAATGAAGTGCTGTTCGTCGTAGCGGTGCCTTAGCAGGCTGAGGAAAAATCAGCGCTGTGCGCTGGTCGGTCAGAATTGAGCGCGGTTTGGGTCGGCTCTGATGGCCAAGTGACGATGACGAGCACCTCGGTATTTTATTTTTCGGCAGTTAATCCCAAAGAGATGCAGCGCAAAGATACAAAAAAGGCCCAGCTTGCGCCGGGCCTTTCATGGAGAGGTGGAGGGATGGGGACGATCAGTAGTCCATACCACCCATGCCGCCCATCCCGCCGCCACCGCCCATCGGGGGCATGCTGTCCTTCTTGGGAAGCTCGGCGATCATCGCCTCGGTGGTGATCATCAGGCCCGCGATCGAAGCTGCGTCCTGGATCGCCGTGCGCACGACCTTGGTCGGGTCGATGATGCCAAGTGCAATCAGATCGCCGTACTGGCCGGTCTGGGCGTTGTAGCCGAAGGCGTAGTCCTTGGACTCGAGCAGCTTTCCGATCACGACGGCGCCGTCATCGCCGGCGTTGTCGACGATCTGACGGGCCGGGGCCATGATCGCCTTGCGGACGATCTCGACGCCGGTCTTCTGGTCGTCGTTGGCGGTCTTGATCGCCTTGACGGTCGACAGCGCGCGCAGGAGAGCGACGCCGCCACCCGGCAGAACGCCTTCTTCCACGGCCGCGCGGGTCGCGTTCAGGGCATCGTCGACGCGGTCCTTCTTCTCCTTGACCTCGACCTCGGTCGCGCCGCCGACGCGGATGATCGCGACGCCGCCTGCGAGCTTGGCCAGGCGCTCCTGGAGCTTCTCGCGGTCGTAGTCCGAGGTGGTCTCCTCGATCTGCGCCTTGATCTGCTGGACGCGGCCTTCGATGTCCTTCTTCTTGCCGGCGCCGTCGATGATCGTGGTGTTCTCCTTCTCGATGCGCACCTTCTTGGCGCGGCCAAGCATCTCGAGGGTCACGGTCTCGAGCTTGATGCCGAGGTCTTCCGAGATCATCTGGCCGGCGGTCAGGATCGAGATGTCCTCGAGCATGGCCTTGCGGCGATCGCCGAAGCCCGGAGCCTTGACGGCCGCGACCTTCAGGCCACCACGGAGCTTGTTGACGACGAGCGTGGCGAGAGCTTCGCCTTCGACGTCCTCGGCGATGATCAGCAGCGGCTTGCCGGTCTGCACCACGGCCTCGAGGATCGGCAGCATCGCCTGGAGCGAGGACAGCTTCTTCTCGAAGATGAGGATGTAGGGGTCCTCGAGCTCCACCACCATCTTCTCGGAGTTGGTGATGAAGTAGGGCGAGAGATAGCCGCGGTCGAACTGCATGCCCTCGACGACGTCGAGCTCGGTCTCGGCGGTCTTGGCCTCCTCGACGGTGATGACACCCTCGTTGCCGACCTTCTGCATGGCGGTCGCGATCATCTTGCCGACCGACTCGTCGCCGTTCGCCGAGATGGTGCCGACCTGCGCGACTTCGGCGTTGGTCGTGACCTTCTTGGAGTTCTTCTTCAGGTCGGCCACGATGGCCTCGACAGCGAGGTCGATGCCGCGCTTCAGGTCCATCGGGTTCATGCCGGCGGCAACCGACTTCAGGCCTTCGCGCATGATCGCGGCGGCGAGAACGGTCGCGGTTGTGGTGCCGTCACCGGCATGGTCGTTCTGCTTCGAGGCCACTTCGCGCACCATCTGGGCGCCCATGTTCTCGAACTTGTCGGCGAGCTCGATCTCCTTGGCGACGGTGACGCCATCCTTGGTGATGCGCGGGGCGCCATACGACTTGTCGATGACGACGTTGCGGCCCTTGGGGCCCAGCGTCACCTTGACGGCGTTGTTGAGGATTTCGACGCCGCGCAGCATCCGGTCGCGCGCATCGGTGGAAAACTTGACGTCTTTGGCTGCCATGAGAGCAACTCCTTATGAAAGGATGGGAAGGGCGGTCTCAGGCGTTCAGCCGATGACGCCCATGATGTCGGATTCCTTCATGATCAGGAGATCCTGGCCGTCGATCTTGACCTCGGTGCCGGACCACTTGCCGAAGAGGACGCGATCGCCCTTCTTGACGTCGAGTGCGACGAGCTTGCCAGCGTCATCACGGGCGCCGGGGCCCACGGACACGACTTCGCCCTCCTGGGGCTTTTCCTTGGCGGTATCGGGGATGATGATGCCACCCTTGGTCTTCTCTTCGCCATCAAGACGACGGACCACAACGCGGTCATGCAACGGACGGAACTTCATGGGTCATTTCCTTTAGGTAAAATCTGGATGCGAGGCTCAGAAAACTCGCGATGAACCCTGCTAGCAGTCTCTACCTATGAGTGCCAGCTTGGATACGGTTCTTCTCCCCGCGCAGCGAGGATCATGTTGGTGCGCGTGATCGATACGAGGAAAGACTTTCGGCCGCACAGCCTCGGAAACTACGCAAGACTCGCGCGCTGGCCGTTTATGACGTGGGGACGGGCGGCCTCGATCGCCATATCGTTTGCCGCGATGAGTGGACGTCGAATACCGGTGGGAAGGCTTTAGAGGACGGGGTTCGCCGCGCGGGGTCTGGGAGGACATTGCAATGCACTCGGCTTCGACACCCGCATCGACCTCGGATCACGGCATATCGCCAAAGCGAGCTCGTCGTGCTTTCGCGAAGCCCTTGGCGGTCTGGGGCTTGACGAAGAGCGCGACGACTTCGGGATGCGCCATGCGGATCTTCTGTTCCATGTCGGCGACCTGATCTTCGATCTGCCCCGAGCGCATCTCGTCGTCGAACTCGACGCTGAGCGCCACGAGAACCTGATCGGGCGCTAACTGAACGCTCAGGAGACCATTGGCTCCTGCGACACCCTCTTCGGCGGCGACGATACCGAGGATGGAACGGGATAGATCCTGATCGGCCCGCTCGCCGATCAGAAGACTCTTGCTTTCCTGCGCGATGATCAAGGCGGTCGCGGCCAGAAGCAGTCCGATGACGATGGATGCGAGACCGTCCAGGATCGGCTCATGGAAGGCGGCAGCCGCATACGTTCCCGCAGCGGCCACGATGATTCCAAGAAGTGCGACGCTGTCCTCTAACAGCACGATGAAGGACGGCGGGTCCTTGCTTCTGCGAACCGCGTCGTAGAAGCCGAGATCGCCCTTGGTGCGTCTGAATCTCTGCAGGGCGACGAGCCACGAGGCTCCATCGACGAGGAACGCCACCGCGAGAACCCCGTAGATGATAAAGCGGTCCTGGACGGGCTCTGGGTTCAGGATATGTCCGACGCCTTCGAAGATCGCAGCGATTGCGCCGAGCGCAAACACCAGAAGCGCGACGATGAAGCTCCAGAAGTAGAGCTCCCGACCATAGCCGAGCGGATGGTCGGCGTCCGGGCGCCGGTCGGCGCGCTGAATTCCATAGAGAAGCAGAATCTCGTTTAGCGTATCAACGACCGAATGCACGGCCTCGCTCGTCATGGCCGAGCTGCCGGTCCAGGCCGCCGCTGCGATCTTGGTGATCGCGACGACGCAGTTCGCCGCAAGGGCGGCATAGAGGACCGCCCTTGGCGATGGCGTGCGTAGCCAAGGGCGGTTGCGAATCTCGGTCACGTCAGGGTCCGCGTCCTGTCTTGAGCGAGAGAGCCCCGATCAACCGTTGTGCATCCGGCCATGCTGGCTATGGCGGCGATTGTGCGAACGCCTCGCCGGCGGTGCCGAGATCTCCGTCAGCGTCAGCGACCCGACGCCGACGGCCAGATTGGCGCCCGTCTGCCCCTGGAACGACAAGGGCTGCAGGGTGACGGCGCCGTCATTGCCGCCGACGAGAACGCTGGCACCGGCGCCGACGCCGACGGTGATCTCGGCGGTGACGCCATTATAGGTGCCATTCAATCCGCCAGGCCTCAGGGCCGGCTCGACGACCGCCCAGACCATCCCGCCTTCGGTCGTCTTGCCGATGTCGAGGCCGAACTTCTTGATTGTCCCGGTGTAGAATTCGACGCGACCGCCGACGGCGTCATAGCGGCATGTCAGCGCCTTCTCGGAGGTCAGGATCATACCTGTCCCACCGGCCACGTTGCAGATCAGTTCGCCTGCCCGTACCGTCGGCTTTGCGGAGGCCGCGATCGGGAAAAGCGCCAGCGAGACAGCCAGCGATAAAAATAGCTTTGTCGTCGTCTTCATCATGTCACCTGTTCTCGGATAGCGAGGGGCCCCGGGCCCGAGACTTGATCCTAAAGCGAAAACCGCCCGGCACTCAGGGTCGGAAACTACGCAGGATCCGAAGCCGCGGTGCTTAAGCGTGTGGCGCCACTCGCTAGCCGTCCGAGTACCTGGAGATCTGAACGGGCAGGGCGCTTTCGTCCGGTTCGAGCTGATGCCGAAGCGCGCGCACGCATTCGGCGATATGGGTCAGGGCGACCCTGATGCGGGGCGTATCGCGATTGTCCTTGTGGACCATCACCCAGATATCGGCGCTGGGCGGCTCGCTGGGAACGGCGACGCGCACCAGACCTGGTTCCCTGTCAGCGCGGAAGCAGGCGAGACAGGCAAGCCCTCCGCCATGGGCTGCCGCCAACACGACGGCCTCATGGCTGCTGGTCTGCATCGCAACTCGAGCGCGCGAAGCCAGGCCGGCGAGCCAGGCCGTCTGGGTCATCTCATGGTTGTCGTCGATCTGCGTGATGAGGTCGTGGCCCGGGCAGCCGTCGGCGATATCGAGCTCCCCATGGTCGTCGAGATAAGAACGGCTTGCATAGAGGCCAAACGCGATCCGCCCGATGCGCCGCACAACGAGATCATGCTGCTCTGGGAGTTTGAGGTGGACGGAGATGTCAGCCTCTCGCATTGCGAGGCTGAGTTCCCGTTGGTTGGGTATCAGTTCGATCATGATGTCCGGGTGGCTGGCCCGCAGCGCTGCGAAGCTCGGAGCAAGGATATGGGCGGCGACGGTCTCGGCGCACGTCACGCGGACGAGCCCGGCCCGTTGCGTGTCGCGCCCACTGATGTCGCGCTCGACGGTGAGGACCTCGGTCTCGAGACGTTCGGCCTTCGTGCGAAGCTCTTGTCCGGCCAGTGTCGGCACATAGCCGTCGGGTGTCCTGTTTAAGAGACGCACGCCAAGGCTGGCCTCTAGCGACGTCAGGCGTCGTCCGACGGTGGACTGGGCGACATGGAGCGCCTTGGCCGCGGATGACAACGTGCCATGCCGGGTGAGCGCAAGAAAAAATCGGAGGTCGTCCCAGTCGAGCATGGATCACCTCCCGATTATTTTTGCATTGCGGATCGCCGACTTTGGTTCACCCGCGTGTTCAAGACTGCTTTATGGTCCTCAATTGCAACGCACGAGACGGATTTGAGGTCACGATGTGCCCGATTTTATTCGGCACCACGTTGCTCGAAGCCGTTTTATTTGGGGGAGATCAAGGTGGCTAAGCCTCAAATTCCCCTGGACGACGACGACCTGGTCTTCGTCGATGCCGCCAAAAGCGAGACGGCTCGTTCTCCGATACCACTTAGCAAATTTAGGAACTCTGGCTTGGATCACCGCGAACGTGATGCGACGATCTCACAGGGCGAAGCCCGTCCAGACTCAGTCCGTACCTTGCGATGTCGAACGGTGGCGCAAGGTCGCCTTAGCCAGCTGAACTACATCCGGATTTTGCCGCCGCAGCTCGTCAAGGAGCATGAGGCCTCAAGTCAACTCGAAGAGGTCAATGCACCGAACGCATCGGAGGCACTGCTTGCCGCGTTGGGCTCCTGTCTGGCCACCGGCATTCACGCCAATGCAATCGCGCAAAGTATTCCAATCCGTTCACTCGAAGTGAATCTCGCCGGCGATATCAATCCGAACGCGGTGTGGGGAACGGGCGACCTAAACCCCAAGCCGATCGGCTTCCAGGCGATCGAGGTATCAGTGCGCTTGGATGCTGATGCGCCGCGAAAGGTCTTGGATGCACTCATCAAGCACGTCGTACTCTGGTCGCCCGTTGCCAACACGCTTCACAATCCGGTTCATCTGGATGTGAAGTTGCTGCCGGATGCCACAGGCCCCAGCGACAGGTCCTGACGCCATGGCTGACGATCCTTACAAGACGCTCGGCGTTGCCCGAGACGCGACCGACAAGCAGATTCGCAGCGCTTACCTGAAGCTCGCCAAGACCAGCCATCCCGATCTCAATCCCGGCGATCGCTCGGCCGAAGGCCGTTTCAAGGCCATCAACGCCGCAAACGACCTGCTGTCAGACAAGGACCAGCGGGCCCGTTTCGACCGTGGCGAGATCGATGGGGCAGGCCACGAGCAGGCGCGGCAAGGACCGCCGCCGGGGCAGCGCTCGTACAGAGACCATGCGGAAGGTCCATCAGGGACGCGTTACAGCGCCGGTTTTGGCTCCGATGACGACCTCGGCGACATCTTTTCGGAGATGTTTGGCGCTCGCGGTGGGGCCCGCGCTGGATCTGCTGGACGACGTCACGGCGCCGATCGGCGCTATACACTTGCCGTATCCTTCCTCGACGCCATCCGCGGGACGACCCAGCGCCTGACGCTGCCAGAAGGTGGCAGCCTGGACGTCAAGATCCCGCCGGGGCTGGAGAGCGGACAGATCCTTCGTCTACGCGGCAAGGGAGGGGCGGGTGAGCCGCCCGGCGATGCGCTGATCGAGGTCGAGGTCGGGCTTCATCCGCTGTTTCGCCGCGAGGGCCGCGACATTCATCTGGAGCTCCCCATCACGATCCGCGAGGCCGTGTTGGGTGGCCCGGTGACGGTGCCAACGGTCAGCGGGCCTGTGACCATGACCTTGCCTCCCGGTTCCGACTCGACAACCAAGCTACGCCTGAAGGGCAAGGGTGTGCCGGCCGGCGGCACCCATGTCGCGGGAGACGCCTTCCCGACCCTGCGCATCATCCTCGGACCGCCAGACGAGGCGCTTGCGACCTTCCTGCGGGATCGAGCCGACGTCGCGAGTTGGGATCCCCGCGCGGCCCTGGAGGCCATGTCATGATGACCTTTGATGTGCTGATAGCGACCATGCCGGAGTTTCAGCGCAGCGAGGTCGAGGACTGGATCGCCAGCGACTGGGTCCGGCCCTCGAAGCGCTCCGAAAATTGGATGTTCGACGACATCGATGTCGCGCGCATGCGGTTGATCCGTGATTTGCGTTTCGATCTCAGGCTGGATGAGCACGCCCTCCCGTTCGTCCTGCACCTGCTCGACCAGCTCTACGACGCCCGCCGCGGGTTGCACCGGGTGCGCAAGGCTCTCGAGAACGATGTGCCTGAGGAAATCCGCGCCGCGATGCTGATGGCCTTGTTGGGGTCGTTCCCTGACGACGGCCAAGCGTCGGAGACGTCCAACTAAGGCATCGAGCTTTTTTGCATTCCCACTCGCCAGCCTTGGTTCGCGCAATACAGCGCCGACCGGATAGGGTCGTTTGGGTCGGTAACGAAATGTCTCGCGCCGGTCCCGATTGTCCACTCTGACGACGCGCCATTCGGCCGCGGCGTACTCGCATCGAGGGTTGGGCCGTTGGCTCAACACGCAACAGCATGACGTCGCCGCACGATAGAGGCACCCCTTCTTCCGATCGACCTGCCGACGCGTCAGAGGACACGGTGCAGGACGAGGTGGCGGATTTTCGCGACCGCTGGATGCGGGCAGAGGCCGAGATTGCGAATGTGAGATCGCGCGCGAAGCGCGATGTCGATGACGCCCGGCAATACGCCGTGCAGAAATTTGCGACCGACATCGTCGAAGGCGTCGACAACCTGCATCGCGGCCTGGCAAGCCTGCCGCCTCCTGAAGCCGACGAGCCTCACCTCCTTTCCAGCCTGCGGACGGGCTTCGAAGGCATCGAACGCAACTTCCTGACCTTGCTGGAGCGCCATGGCGTCAGACGCGAGGATGTCGCAATCGGCGCGATCTTCGATCCGGAGCGTCAGCAGGCGATGTCGGAACAGGACGCCACGACCACCGCGCCTGGCGCCATCCTCCATGTGCTCTCGTCCGGCTGGGCGCTCAACGGGCGGCTGCTGAGACCCGCGATGGTGATCGTCGCCAAGGCTCGGCCGGCGAGCGCCGACACTGCGCATCGGATGAGCTCGGCCTGAGCGAAGCCCAGCCTGGGCCCGGGCGCATTTCGCGCGGCCGCGCCTGGGCAATCTCTTCTCCACAAGCGCGTCGCGCAGGGTCTTCGCACGCCGCTGAACCATGCTTTCCCTTCGACCGGCCAGCGCCGGCCCGACCCCTATTCAACTGGAGCAGTCCGCAACATGGCGAAGATCATCGGCATCGACCTCGGCACCACAAACTCCTGCGTCGCGATCCTGGAAAGCGGCGATCCGCGCGTCATCGAGAACGCGGAGGGCGCCCGGACAACGCCCAGCATGGTAGCGTTTTCCAGCACCGGGGAACGGCTCGTCGGCCAGTCGGCCAAGCGCCAAGCCGTCACCAACCCCACTAACACGCTTTACGCGATCAAGCGTCTGATCGGCCGCCGCTTCGACGATCCGCTCGTTGGGAAGGACAAGGCGCTGGTGCCCTATGAGATCGTGCGAGCCGGCAATGGCGACGCTTGGGTGGCGGCGCGCAGCGAGCAGTATTCGCCAAGCCAGGTCAGCGCCTTCATCCTGGGCAAGATGAAGGAGACGGCTGAGGCCTATCTCGGCGAGCCGGTGACACAGGCCGTGATCACCGTTCCCGCCTATTTCAACGACAGCCAGCGGCAGGCCACGAAAGACGCCGGCAAGATCGCAGGCCTGGAGGTGCTGCGCATCATCAACGAGCCGACGGCGGCAGCCCTGGCCTACGGCCTCGACAAGAAGAAGACTGGCACGGTGGCCGTCTATGACCTCGGCGGCGGCACCTTCGACGTGTCGATCCTCGAAATCGGCGACGGCGTCTTCGAGGTGAAGTCGACCAATGGCGACACTTTCCTCGGCGGCGAGGACTTCGACAACCGCGTCATCGAATATCTCGCCAGCGAATTCCAGAACACGCAGGGCATCAATCTGCGGACCGACAAGCTCGCGCTCCAGCGCCTCAAGGAGGCGGCGGAAAAGGCCAAGATCGAGCTCTCCTCGACCATGGAGACCGAGATCAATCTGCCTTTCATCACCGCTGACGCGGCCGGTCCCAAGCACCTCGCGATGAAGCTGACGCGGGCCAAGCTCGAAAGCCTCGTCGAGGATCTGATCGCCCGCACGATCGAGCCCTGCCGGGCAGCCCTGAAGGATGCCGGCGTCGCGGCCGAGGCGATCGACGACGTCATCCTCGTGGGCGGCATGACCCGCATGCCGAAGGTGATCGAGAGCGTGAAGCGCTTCTTCGGCAAGGAGCCAGCGCGCAACGTCAATCCCGACGAGGTCGTCGCGATCGGGGCCGCCGTTCAGGGCGCCGTCCTCAAGGGCGACGTCAAGGATGTGCTGCTGCTGGACGTGACCCCGCTGTCGCTGGGCATCGAGACGCTGGGTGGTGTCTTCACCCGCCTGATCGAGCGCAACACGACGGTTCCCACCAAGAAGAGCCAGATTTTCTCCACGGCCGACGACAATCAGGCCGCGGTGACGATCAAAGTGCTCCAGGGCGAAAGGGAGATGGCGGCAGACAACAAGACGCTCGGCAATTTCGACCTGACGAGCATCCCGCCGGCGCCGCGCGGCGTACCCCAGATCGAGGTCACTTTCGACATCGACGCCAACGGCATCGTGTCGGTCACGGCCAAGGACAAAGCGACCGGCAAGGAGCAGCAGATCAAGATCCAGGGGAGTGGCGGGCTTTCCGACGCCGACATCCAGCGCATGGTCAAGGAGGCCGAGGCCAATTCCGATGCTGACAAGACGCGGCGCGGTTTCATCGAGGCGAAGAACCACGCCGACGCGCAGCTGCACGCGGCAGAGAAGGTGCTGGCCGAGCATGGCGCGGCTATCACCCAGCCGGAGCGCAGTGCAGTTGACGCGGCGATGACGGCCGTTCGCGCGGCGATGGAGGGCACGGATACGGCCGGCTTGACGCAGGCCACCGAGGCGCTGGCCCACGCCTCCATGAAAATCGCCTCGTCCGCGACGAAGCCTCAGTCAGGCGCGGCTGGACAGACGGCCGGAGCCGGGCACGCCAACTCCGGCGAAACCGTTGTCGACGCCGACTTCGAAGAGGTCGGAGCGACGAAGAAGTCGGCCTGACGATCCGGAACGCAAAGACGAGCCACCGCTCAGGCTCATGTCGCTGCGAGCGCCAACCTGGCCAAAGCGGGCAGCGATTTCGAGGCGGTCTTGTGCATGATCGAGGCGCGATGGTTCTCGACCGTTCGCTGACTGATGCCGAGATCTGCCGCGATGTTCTTGTTGGGGTGCCCGGCGAGAACCAGATCCATGATCTGATGTTGCCGAGCCGTGAGCCCGGCTAGGCTTTTCGTGGCGCTTGCCTTCCAGGCCGCGCGCTGGCTCGTGTCGCGCGACTGCTCGATCGCGCGCCTCACGCTGCCCAGGAGTTCGGTGCAACTGACCGGCTTCTCGATGAAATCCGACGCGCCGGTCTTCATCGCCTCGACCGCCATCGCGACGTCGCTGCTGCCGGTGATCATGATGGCGGGCAGGTGGTGGCCTTGTTCGTTCAGATGGCGAAGCAACTGGAGTCCCGTCATGCCCGGAAGATAGGCGTCAACCAGGAGGCAATTGCCTTCGCCGGGCGAATAGGCAGCAAGGAAACCCTCGCAGCTTTCGAAGGCTGCCACCTTATGTCCGGCTTCTTCTAGAACCAGGCGCAATGTGTCCCGGATCTGAGCATCGTCATCGACGATGAATACGACCGGATTTTCAAGCTCCGGCTCTGGACGTTCTGCTTGGCGGATCGTTCCGGGCGCGACTTTCCTCTCTAGAATGCGCTGGATGGCCTGAGTGACCTCCTCGACCTTGACCGGCTTGTTAAGGTGCAAACAGTTCAGCAGCTTGATCGCGCGCAAAGTCTCGGTCGAGATGTCTCCGGTGAGGATGATCACCGGCGTTTCGCGGTGATCCCGCTCGCGCAGTTTCGCTGCGGTCTCAAGCCCATCCATGCCTTTGGGAAGGTTGAAGTCCGACAGGATGACGTCTGGCCGTGATGCGCCGCTCGTCATCAAGGCGAGCGCTGCATGACCATCTGACGCTGCAAGAACCTGATGGCCCTCATCCTTCAACAAAAGCTCAAGGAGATCGCGGAGTTCTGGGTCGTCTTCGATCAAGAGTACCGTCCCCGTCAGATGCGGGCTGTCGATGGCAATTGCCATTACATTAGCAAACTTCTCCACGTCCGGAGCACCCCGGACGATCGGACGAAGCAGGGCAAGTTCTATCGCGAACACGGAGCCCTTGCCGTGGTTGGAACGAACGCTGACGTGATGGTCAAGCAGAACGCCAAGACGCTTGACGATCGATAATCCTAAGCCGAGACCCAGGCTCCGTTGGCGCGCGGCGTTGTCGAGCTGATGGTACTCGTCGAAGATCGCCTTCAGCTCATCCTTGGGAATGCCGATGCCGGTATCCCAGATCTCGAGGCTGAGCTTGCCGTGACGCCTCTTGCAGCCCAGCAGCACCTTGCCGGTCTTCGTGTATTTCAACGCGTTGGAGAGGAGGTTTCGGATCATCTGCTCCAGCAGATGGGGGTCGCTGCGCACGACGAGGCTCGACGAGACGACCTTGAGCATAAGCCCCTGTGCCTCGGCGTGATACGCGAATTCCTCTCTCAACCTGTCGAGCAGATCCTTGATAGGGAAATCGACGATTTCGGCATGGACGGTTCCAGCTTCGATCTCGTTGATGTCGAGCAGCGTGTTGAGCATGCTCGACATCGCGTCCACCGTATCGCTCAGCCGGGCGACAAGCGTCTTTGCCTTGTCGCCCTCGACGACCTTGGCGAGCAAGCCCTGGAGGAGCGCGAGGCCTTGCAGGGGTTGACGAAGATCATGGCTGGCGGCGGCCAGGAAGCGCGACTTGGCAACGTTGGCGAGGTCGGCCTGTTTGCGCGCGTTGTCCAGCGCGCGCGCAGCTTTTTTCTGCTCGGTGATGTCGGTGAAGGTGATGACGACGCCTTCGACGCTGTTGTCGTGGGCCCGGTAGGGCATGATGCGGCGCACGAACCAGATGCCGTTGCGCGCTTCGATGCGACGCTCCAGCGGCGCCAGCGTCTGCAGAACGGTGCGTGAGTCCACCGGCAGGGAGCCATCGACCGCGAGCGAATTCAGGTCTTCGAGCGGTCGGCCGACATCGGTCGGAATGATCTTGAACAGGGCCTTGGTGGCGGGTGTGAAGAACCTGATCTTGAGATCGCGGTCAAGGAAGACGGTGGCGACATCGGTGCTGTAGAGCACGTTCTGCAAGTCGTCCGAAGTCGTGCGCTGCCGTTCGAGCGTCTCCTGCAGCTGACCGTTGAGGGCGGTCAGCTCTTCGTTCAGGGACTGCAGCTCCTCCTTGGAGGTTAGCAGTTCCTCGTTGGTCGACTGGAACTCCTCGTTGACCGAAAGTGCCTCCTCGTTAATCGCGCGCTGCTCCTCGCTCGAGATCTCGAGATTGCGGATCGCGTCCTTGAGCTCTGCGCGCGTCGCATTGAGCTCTTCTTCGAGCTCTCCAACCCGCGGAGCATCGGTTGCAGAGGCCTTCTTTATCAGCGCCTTGTCATGTTTGGGGGAGTCGATGAAGGAGATGAGAAAGAGCGTTTCACCCTCATGCTGCAACGGCAGGACGGCGATGCTGAAGGCAAAATTCTGAGCGCCGCGACGCGTCCGCATCCCATCTAGGCGAACGGCGTCGTTACTTTGCGTGGCCTTGTGAATCGCGGCCCGCAGCTTTGTTCTAATACCTTCGGGAGCCATAGCTAGGATGTCATGGCTGGGATGGCCGGCCACGACATGAAGGTAGTGTTCCGTCGGCCCAAGGCTGTAGAGGCACTCATAGGTGCCGTTGACCAGCACTGCTGCCGGCGCGTAGGTCTCGATGACGGCGCGTTTGCATAAGTCGGCCAGCGCGCTTTGCCGCGAGACGGCATGGCCCTGACCCGCCCGCGACGGAATACGGATCGGTTCGCCGGCGCCCCCCAGGAATCGCGCGTCGGAGGGTTGGCTGCCGCCGATATGGCGGTAGATGCGCTGTGCCTTGGCGACGACTGCAAACCGGCCCTCGGCGTGACTGACCGTTTCTGAACTGCCGAGCAGCAGCGTTCCGCCTTCCCGCAAGGCAAAGTGAAACAAGGACAGTATTTTCTTCTGCGCTTCAGCCTGGAGGTAGATCAGCACGTTTCTGCATGAAACCATGTCCAACCGCGAGAATGGCGGATCGGCCAGCAGATCCTGGACTGTGAACACCACCAGACCGCGCAGTTCAGGCAAGACCCGATAATTCTGACCCTCTTTCTTGAAGAATCGAGCTAATCTCTCGGCCGAGACTGAATCCTCGATCGAGTTTGGATAGAGCCCCTCCTGGGCGCTCTGCACCGCATCTGCATCGACGTCCGAGGCGAAAAGCTGAAGCTTGACGTTGCTCTTCGCCGCCGTGATCTGTTCACGAAAGAGCATCGCGACCGAGTAGGCTTCCTCACCGCTGCTGCAGCCCGCGATCCAGATGCGTAAAGGCCGATCGATAGGCTGCTTGCTGACCATCTCTGGGATAATGGTCTCCGCCAGAAGCGCGAATGTCTTGGGGTCGCGGAAAAAGCTCGTGACGTTGATCAGGAGATCCTTGGCGAGCAATTCGCATTCTGCGGGATCGCTTCGGAGCAGATCGAGATAGGCCGAGGTGTTGCCGGCCTCGATCCCAGCCAGCCCACGGCGTCGTTCAATCCGGCGCAGAAGCGTGCCGGGTTTGTAGAATGTGAAATTATGGCGGGTGTTGGCCTTGAGGACCTCGATGACGTCGGCAAGCCAGGTCTGCTCGGTATCCGTTGCCAAGCGCTCCATCATGGCCGGGTCGTCATGGATCGTCTTGGCGCTTTCCAGAAGCGCTTCGGGGATCTCGCTGGCGAGAAGCGTGCGATCGACGCTCCCTGTCGCGATCGCGCTGCGCGGCATGCCGTCATAGCCGGCTTCCTCCGGGTCCTGCGCCAGGACGATGCCGCCTTTGGATTTGATCGCCTTGATCCCGATGCTGCCATCCGCGCCGGTCCCAGACAGCACGATGGCAATGCAGCGCGGCCCATATTCTTCCGCTAGTGACTTGAGCAGGAAGTCGATTGGCATGCGAGCCCCATGTCGCTCTTGGGGCGCTGAAACGTGGAGCGCGCCCCCAACGACCGACAAGGCGGTGCCCGGAGCGATGACATAGAGATGGCCCCGTTCCAGCCGCACGCCATCGCGTGCCTCCTGCACCGTCAAGGATGTGTGTGAGGACAGCAGTTCCGCGATCATGCTTGGATGATCGGGATCGAGATGCTGCACCAGGACGAAAGCCAAACCGTCCGTGTCCGGCATGGCGTCGAGCAATTTGCGGCAGGCCTCGAGACCTCCCGCAGAGGCGCCGATGCCGACGACGATGGGGCCGCCTGACTGCATTGCCTCGTCTGCCCCCGACGGAGCGCGTGCCATAGGCTGCTTTTCCGGTGTGCCATCGTGATGGTTGCGATCCGGCATTGAAATGGCTCTTTCTGGCGCGCGCGCATGCGCTGCCATTGAGGAATGTCGGTCGGCGTTTAAGCGGTGCGGCGGCTCGACATGACGCCAAGCGGGCCCTTGTCATGTAGCAAATTCGGTGAGGGACGGCTAGGCTATAAGTATTTTCCGAGCCTTAATGTTCCGTTTTTTCTGATTTAATCTGAGATAGACGATTGATTAAATCCACTACGCAATATGATTTTCATCGCTCGATGAAAATCGTGAACGCCGTATTCTGATTTTTATTTGGATTAAACTGGCTTTTGTGACGGCTCAAGGCCCGTTCCAAGGGCAGGTGCTCGGCTCGGTGGGATCGCTTGCTTCAAGGCTCACACCGGCGAACTGATTGGGACAAAAGCGCGTCATGATGAAGCTTCGCGTGCTCGTGATCGAGGATGAACCCATCATTGCGACGCTGCTCGCCGAAGTTCTGATGGAACTCGGCCATGTGGTGAGCGGGGTTGCGGCGACGGAGGCCGAGGCAATACTGGCGGTGAGTCGGTGTCGGCCGGACCTGATGATCGTCGACGCCCGCCTGCGCCAGGGCAGCGGCGTGGCGGCAGTCAGCGACATTCTCAAGGACGGCTTCATTCCGCATGTCTTCGTCAGCGGCGATCGGCTGACCAGAGCCGCCTTGAGCCCGGACGCGATCGTGCTCCAGAAGCCTTTCCAGGAGCCGGATTTGGTCCGGGCCATCGCAAGAGCGCTCAGCGCGGCCAAACTTCGTCAGCCCGCTTGAACATTCCTCTCGCGGCGCCAAATCTGCGCCAAGGGAATAAGGGCGGAAAGAATCTGGCCTGTCAGGCCGATCAGGCCTGCATGTGTCGCAATTTTGGCGAGATACTCGGCGCCGGACATCCCCATCAGAGCGGCAGAGCCGACATATTCAGCGGTCAGGAGCAAGGCGAAGGCCGATCCGCCCATCACGAGTCGCGGCACAGCCGACCGCGCGATCGCAAGCCTTGCAATGATGGCGCGTGCCGTCAGCCAGGCGATCGCGAGAATCAGCGGCATTTCCAGCGCGACGGCAGCAACGGCGCCAAGTGCAGGTGCCACTAACGCGACCCGCAACGCTCCCAGAACGAAACCACCAGCGAAGACAAGCACGAAGTAGAGCGCGCCTGCCTGCACTGCCGGCAAGCAGCCGGCGTAAAACCTCTTGGTCGCGCCTTCAGGCGGCAACGTCGTGCAGAGCGAGGAACGCCCGATACAGGACCCGGGCATTGAAGGTGCCCTTGTAGACCGCCGGAGGTTCGCGCTTGAGGCCCAGCAGCGCATAAACACCGGTCTGCGCGGACCGGATCGAATACTCGACCGTGAAGACGACATCGTCGGGAAGTTCGCAGAACTGGCCCATCAGGGCCAGGTTTTCATAGCCGGCTGGAATGACCTGCGGCCTGTCGCCGGCCTCTCGGCGCAGGAACTGGCTCGTGATGAAGGGCTTCATGCAGGGAATGCAAGTGGACGTGTCGATGATCGCCGCAGCGTCCATCTTCACTCGCAGGTGACCCAGGATCTCCGTCATAATCTCGCGGCCGGTGCACTCTGACATCGGCTTGTTGACGAAGTCGCCAGGCGCGTCGACCGAAAGGCTATAGCCCCAGAACACGCTGACCTCGTCGGGTTGGCCGATGAAATGCGGCTGGTGCGGGATGACGATCGAGGCGAGCCAGCTCGACTGGGGGAACGTGATCAGCCCCCCTTCACCGGGAACGTTGCCGGTCAGGTCGCGCACGAAGTCGAGCAGCCTCGGATCACGCAAGGTCGTCGTGAAGGAGATCCATTTCGACTCCTCGACATGATCGGAAAAGACCGACGGTCGTCCGAACTCCGGTCGGTTGGCGGCGAGTTTCTCCCAGAGCGACCAGGCCCCACCGACCTTATCCAGCATCAGCGGGGGGCGATCCATGGCGCCGAGACTCGACGCCTCCGTCATCGAACCCAGTGTAACCATGACCGAGTCGGACTTGGCGACCGTGATCGCGCCGTTCGATCCCGCACGCTCGAAGAGGATCTGATCGACGCTGCGGACACCGTCGCTCTCGGCGAAATGTAGATCGGTGACGCGTGTCCCGAGCTCGAAAGCGACGCCGCGCTCTCTGAGCCATTTCTGCAGTGGTCTGACCATGGAATCGTACTGGTTATAGGTGGTGCGCATGATGCCCTCGAGCCTGTCGAAGCCGGAGACCATGTGAGCGAAGCGCACCAGATAGCGCTTGAACTCGACGGCGCTGTGCCATGGCTGGAAGGCGAAGGTCGTGCACCACATGAACCAGAAATTGGTCTTGAAGAACGCCGCGTCGAACTGATCGGAGATTCTCGTCCGTCCGAGGACGAATTCAGGCTCGATCGCAAGCCGCTCGAGCGTCAGGATGTGCATTTCGCTCAACCCGAAACCCGGTGCGGTCTCTCGAGCGCCGTCACGCACGAGACGCGATTTCGACGACGTCTTCATCGTCTCGTTCCACGCAATGATCTCCTGCGTGACCGTCCGGCTGTCGTCCAGCGTCGGAATCGAGTCAAAGAGTGCGAAAGTGCACAGATACTTGCTCTCGATCATACGGCCGCCGCGAAGGACATAGCCCGTTTCAGGCGTTCCCGAGCCGTCCAGGCTTCCGCCTATCGTGCCCGTTTCCTCGATGATCGTGATGTTGTGGCCGAGCATGTCGCCATCGCGGATCATGAACGCGGCAGCCGCCAACGACGCGATGCCGCCTCCGACGAGATAGGCTTTCGAGGTGCTGCGATCGGCAGTGCGGTCGAACTTCGTCACGGTGGGGAACTCCTGGATGCTATTTTGGCCGGGCGGATAAGCCACCGGGCCCATCATGGAACCGGTGGTTTATGCAGGCGTCAGACGACGGCAATCTCGTTGTCGACGGCCGTGGCGCCAGGTGCAGCCCAAGCCGTATCGCCGGCGACCTGCCGGTCGTGCCAGCTGTGGACGGTGCCGGTCAGGCGCACCTTGCCGCCCGTCGCGCTCACCCAGATGGTCTTGGGATCATAGAACCAGGAGCGATGCAGGGCGGTGGTGATCTTGTCGCTGAGATTGACGGTATCGACCTGCGGCTTGATCGTGATCTGGCTGGACACGCCGAGCACGCCGAAAAGCCCGCGGATGTCGAGCTCTGCGGCGTCCTTCTGATAGTGCCACTCGACCTCGCCCGTCAGTGTGACCCAGCCCTTGTCGACCGTGACCTTCAAGCTGTCCTTGGGGATGGAGACGTCCCAGGACAGCCGGCTGACCGCGGCGGCGGCGATTTCATCGTCGGCGCGCTTCACATGGTAGGGCAGGCGAACCTCGATCTCATCAGCGACGCCCTTGACGCCCTTGACGCGCCGCGCTGCGGTCTCAGCCGCGTGCTTTTCCATGAAGCTTTCGACATGGCCCGAAAGCGAGACCACGCCGTTATCGGCGGTGACGCCGATGTGGGCGGCGCTGATGCTGGGCTCCCAGCTTAGCTCGGCGATGACGGACTTCAGCAGTTCTGTGTCGTGAGACATCTTTGGCTCCTGTGTGTTCGGATAAAGTGGCTCTGCCACTGCGCTAAGCGGCAGGCTCCGAAAGCTCGGCCGACCACAATCCAAACCGAGCGCTGAAGTGCCTGCCGGTCGGATCATCCAGCCCAACTCAGGCTAGGCGGGATGACGTCCGTGGCGACAGGGTCGGAAAACACGCATGTTCGATGGGCGAGACGAGTTGAGCCATGCGCCCGTTATTGGCGACCCCGCCGAGTCTGTTACGTGCCATAAGGCGCCTCACGCCAGGCCCGGGAGCCACAGAGCCGATGACGGACCGTATGCGAGAACTGGCGAGCGAGATCGTGCGCCTGCAGACCGAACTCGACCGCGAGATTGAGGCTCGTCGGAAGGTCCTCGGTTGGAGCGTCAAGAAGCGCCTGGTTGCTTTCGAGCACGGCATCGCGATCGAAAATCGCCGCCTGCGCATGTCGGTCAGGAGCTTCCTCGGCAAATCGCCCCTGGCGACGATCGCGTCCGCGCCGGTGATCTATTCGCTGATCCTGCCGATGATCCTCATCGATGCCTGGGCCAGCCTGTATCAGGCGATCTGCTTTCGGGTTTACGGGATCCCGCGCGTCAGCCGGAGCGACTACATCAATCTCGACAGGCGACATCTCAACTACCTCAACTGGATCGAGGTACTGAACTGCCTGTTCTGTGGCTATTCGAACGGCGTCGTCGCCTACGTCCGGGAAATCGGCAGCCGGACGGAGCAGTATTGGTGCCCGATCAAGCATGCGCTCAAGATCAGCGACCCGCATCGCCGCTACTACGAATTCCTCGAATATGGCGATGCAGAAGGATACCGCGCCAGGTTGGACGCCTTTCGCGAGGGGCTCAAGGCCGATGCGGCGGTGGAGCCCGGAGCGGCCAAATAGAAGTTCGCGCTTGGTAGCTTAACGCTCGATCGGCCTGCGCTAGCGGGACCGCATGCTCTGCAGATAAGCGATGAGGTCGTCCATCTCGGATGGACTGAACTGATAGCGCGGCATTTCGCCATGGGGTGTGCGAAGAAAGACGCGTAGCGAGACCTCCGTCATCGACGGCATGTCAGCGACGGCCCCGAAGTCCGGCGGGATCCTCGATATGTCCCGGTCGTTGGCGCCAACCCGATGGCATGCCACGCATAGGGTCTCCGCCAGCACACGGCCGGCTTTCGCCTGATCCAGGTCTTGCGCGTTGATCGGCTGCCACATGCCCACAAGAGCGATGATTGAAAATGGAGATATCGCTCGATAGACCATGGACAACAGACGCCGGCTACGCGCTTGGCGATACCAAACAGAGGGAAGGGGGCCGTAGCATTCCTTCAATTCTGTCATTTGGGCGTCCATTTTCGCGAGATTCGCCGGATGTAAGCGACCAGGCCATCAGTTTCGTGTTCGAGGAGTCGGAATTCCGGCATGCCGGGATGTTTGACGACGGTGCCGTCGATCAGAACCGATGCCGGATTGTCGTCACGGTAGCGCTCCGCGATGAACGGAAACCGTGGGGATTTGGGATTGGGGCTCTCACCGTCGCGTCCGATGGCATGACAGCCGCTGCAATGACGCTCGGCCACCTTGTGGCCGACTTCGGCGCTCTCTGCATTCTCGGGCCGCTGCGCATCGGCCGGCATCGCACGGCCGGGCCCGCTCGTTCCGATCGACGCCATCGCGAATCCGAGAATGACGAGGCTGTGATGAACTGTGTGTCGCAGAGTCATCTTTGCATACGATCTCTTTGCCGCGGCGATATCGATTGAGATGGTAGGCTTTCTAAACGCCGTGAGAGAGCGTCGGAAAGTACTCATGGCGGTCGATGATTGTCGGTCTGCCGAGCTCAATCAGGCGCGCCCCGACCGTCCGCGAACGCCATTGAAATAGGCATGCAGCCATGGGTCGTTCGACGTGAGCATCGTCTCGATCGGACCTATCGCGATCACCCTCCCATCGGCGATCGCCGCGACCCTGTCGCAGATCTGATGCAGGCTATCGAGATCGTGGGTGACCATGAACACGGTCATGTCGAGCGTCTTGCGCAGACTGCCGATCAGGACATCGAACTCTGCAGCCCCGATCGGGTCCAGCCCCGAGGTCGGCTCATCCAGGAAGAGGATCTGCGGGTCAAGCGCCAGCGCGCGGGCAAGCGCTGCTCGCTTGGTCATTCCCCCGGAGAGTTCGGCTGGCGATTTGTCGGCCGCATCGGCCGGTAGTCCCACCATCTCGATCTTCAGCGTCGCCATCTCGTCGAGAAGATCGTCGGACAGTTGCAGATGCTCGCGCATCGGGAACTGGATATTTTCCTTCACGGTCAATGAGGAAAACAGCGCGCCATTCTGAAACATGACGCCGCATCTGCGTTCCAGCAGCCTGGTCGCGTCAGCCGAGATTTTATCGACGTTCTCGCCGAAAACTTCGATGTGTCCTTCGCGCTTTGGAAGCAGGCCCAGAATCGCACGGGTGAGAACCGATTTTCCCGAGCCGGACGCGCCGATGACACCGAGGATTTCGCCGCGAAAGACCTCAAGGTCGAGGTGGTTCAGGATGATCTTGTCGCCAAATCCGACGACGAGATCGCGAACGTCGATGGCGATGTCCCGCCGGCTTTTCTCTGTCACGACGACGGGATGGCCGGGACCGAGAACTGCCGCGTTGGATGCCGGTTTGGGAAGAGAAGCTTTCTCGACCGAGCCCATCAGACCCGCGTTCCAAATAGGGCGCCGATGCCGGCCGTGACGGCCATCGCGAACGCTCCCCAGAACGTGACACGGACCGCGGCTATCCCCATCGCTGCTCCGCCGACCCTTGCGCCGACAGCTCCCAGGACCGCCAGGAACACCAGCGATGCGATCGATACGGACGCCACAAGAAGGTGTGCCGGAGCGATAAGGGCAATGCCGACGGGCACGATAGCCCCGACGGCGAAGGCGGCCGCCGAGGAGAGGGCCGCCTGAACCGGTCGCGCGGCGGTCGCGGTCGACAGGCCCAGTTCGTCCCGGGCGTGAGCGCCCAGTGGATCATGCGCCATCAATGACGTGGCGACCTCGGTGGAAAGTCGCTGGTTCAGCCCGCGACTCACATAGATTTGCGTGAGTTCGGCCAACTCTCCGGCCGGATCGTCATGGAGTTCCTTCCGCTCTCGCGTGAGATCGGCATTCTCGGAGTCGGCCTGCGAACTGACCGAGACGTACTCGCCGGCTGCCATCGACATGGCGCCGGCGACGAGACCCGAAACGCCCGCGATGAGGATGTTGTGCGGTGTGCCTTGGGCACTGGCAACGCCGATGATCAGGCTGGAGGTCGAGAGGACGCCGTCATTGGCACCCAGAACGGCAGCGCGCAGCCAGCCGAGTCGCCCGATCACATGCCGCTCGATGTGGGTTTTGAGGCGTGTCATTGAGGATAAAGAGCCCGGGCTGTTGTGTGTTGCAGCTGCCGGCTGAGGTCGATCAAAGCCTGATCGCCCTCAGTCGAAGCGCGTTGGCGATGACGGAAATCGAGCTGAGCGACATCGCCAGGGCGGCGACACCGGGGCTGAGCAGAATGCCGAAAGCCGGATACAGCACGCCGGCGGCGACTGGGATACCGACGGCGTTGTAGGCGAAGGCGAAGACCAAGTTTTCGCGGATATTGCGCATGGTTTGGCGGCTCAGGCTTTTGGCACGCACGATGCCCGCGAGATCGCCTTTCACCAGCGTTATCCCGGCGCTTTGAATGGCGACATCGGTTCCCGTGCCCATGGCTATGCCGACATCGGCTTCAGCGAGTGCTGCGGCGTCGTTCACGCCATCGCCTGCCATCGCGACGATCTTGCCGCCAGCCTTAAGCGTCGCGACGATCCGCTGCTTGTCCTCCGGCAGGACGCCGGCATGAACGTCTGTAATTCCAAGCGTGTGGGCGACCGCATCGGCGGTCGTCTGGTTGTCGCCCGTTAGCATCACGACGTGGATGCCGTCCGCCTTCAAGGCTGTGATCGCGGTCTTTGTGGTCGGTTTGATCGGATCGGCGATCGCGATGACGCCGCTTGGCTTGCCATCGATGCTGACGAACAGCGCCGTTCCTCCATCGCGGCACAAGTCGACGGCCTTGGTTTCGAGGTCGTCGAGTACGACGCTTTCGTCCGACATCAATTGCGAATTGCCGAGCGCGACCCGCTTGCCGGCGACCAAGCCCGTCACGCCCTTACCCGTCAACGACATGAATTCGCTCGCAACCAACGCCGCAGCGCCAGCTTGCGTCGCGGCAGCCAGAACCGCACCTGCCAGAGGATGTTCGCTGGATCGCTCGAGTGCTGCCGCCATCGCCAGCAGATCGGCTTCGCTCCGGTCGCGGGCGATCACCTTCGTGACCTTGGGCTTGCCTTCGGTGAGGGTGCCGGTCTTGTCGACGACGAGCGTATCGACCTTTTCCAAGCGCTCCAGCGCCTCGGCGGATTTGATCAGAATACCGGCGCTTGCGCCCTTGCCCACGCCCACTCCGATCGACATCGGCGTGGCCAGTCCCAGCGCGCAGGGACAGGCGACGATGACGACCGAGACGGCCGCGATGAGCGCGTAGGAGAATGCGGGCTCGGGGCCCCAGATCCACCACGCTGCGAAGGAGAGAGCTGCGATGGCGAGCACAGCGGGCACGAACCAGCCGGCAACCGTATCGGCCAGGCGTTGGATCGGCGCGCGGCTGCGCTGTGCCTGCGATACCATAGCCACGATACGGGCCAGCATGGTGTCGGCGCCGATCTTCTCGGCCCGCATGACAAACGCGCCGGTGCCGTTAAGCGTGCCCCCGATCAACGGGTCGCCAGGCCGTCTGGTGTTGGGCAGGGCTTCGCCTGTGACCATGGATTCGTCCACGGCGCTTGCGCCTTCGAGAACCTTGCCATCGACAGGGATGCCGTCGCCCGGGCGGACGCGGAGCCGGTCTCCGACCGCCACGTCGGCGATCTCGATCTCCTCGTCGTCGGCGCCATCGCGCAGGCGGCGGGCGGTCTTCGGTGCGAGATTCAGGAGCGCGCGGATGGCGCCGCCGGTCTGTTCGCGGGCCTGCAATTCGAGCACCTGACCGAGCAGGACGAGCACCGTGATGACGGTTGCGGCCTCGAAATAGACAGGCACCGTGCCGGCCATGCCATGGAAGCGCTCTGGAAAAAGGCCCGGCGCGAAGGCTGCCACAAGGCTGTAGAGATAGGCTGTCCCCGTGCCCAAGGCGATTAGCGTGAACATGTTGAGGTGTCGGCTGACAATAGAGGCCCAGCCGCGTGCGAAGAAGGGCCAGCCGGCCCAAAGCACGACAGGGGTCGACAAGACGCACTGAACCCAGATCGAGATCTGCGGCGAAACGAGATTGTGCAGTCCCAAGGCCGGCACATGCCCTCCCATCTCCAGGAAAAGGACCGGCAGGCCGAGGACGAGACCGATCCAGAAGCGACGCGTCATGTCGCGAAGCTCCTGATTGGGCGCGGGCTCTGCCTTGGCCACCACCAGTTCGAGCGTCATGCCGCAGATCGGACAGTTGCCTGGATCGGCCCGTCGTATCTGCGGATGCATCGGACAGGTATAGGCCCCGCTCTCGATAGCAGGCGCCGCCTCGTGCGCATGCCGGTTATCGTGGCTGTGTTGCATGGGAAAGGCCTTAAATAGCCAGCCGCTTCAGTGCTTCTCGAAGACCGCGCGGCCCGCCAGATCCAGCTCCCCGAACTCCTCGGTCGACAGCGCGATATTCGCTGCGGCGACGTTCTCCTCGAGGTGCGATACGCGGGACGTGCCGGGTATGGGCAGGAGGACCTCGCTGCGCTTCAGAAGCCATGCCAGGGCGATCTGACCGGGTGTCGCGTGGTGTGCCTTGGCGATGCCGTCCAAGAGCGAGCCCGGCTTTTCGAGCGCGCCGGCTGCCAGTGGAAACCATGGAATGAAGCCGATCCCGTGCATCTCGCAATAGGCCAGCACATCTTCGCTCGTTCGGTCGATCAGGTTGTAGCGGTTCTGGACAGTGGAAACCGGGAAGACCTTCCGTGCGGCTTCGATGTCCTCGACCGAGACCTCGCTGAGTCCCGCATGCCGGATCAAGCCATCATCGAGCAACGCCTTGACCGCGCCGAACTGCTCATCGCGCGGCACCTTCGGGTCGATCCTGTGCAGCTGCCACAGTCCGATCTGCTCCACGCCGAGGAAGCGAAGGCTCATCTGGGCCTGCTGGCGCAGATACTCCGGCCGGCCGAGCGGCTGCCAGATGTCGGGACCACCCCGCACGAGGCCCGCCTTGGTGGCGACGAGAATGTCACGATAGGGATGAAGCGCCTTGTGGATCAGATGTTCGGACACATCCGGCCCGTATGAATCGGCGGTATCGATGAGGTTCACGCCGAGTTCGGGCAGGCGCTTCAGGGTCGCCAGGCATTCGTCACGGTCGTACGGCTTGCCCCAGATGCCTTTGCCGGTCAGCCGCATCGCGCCGAAGCCGAGGCGGTTGATCGTGATCTCGCTGCCGATCTTGAACGTGCCGGACTTGCCGGCATCGAGTTTGGTCATATCGATGGTCCTCGAATAAAATGCTGGGAGGAGGTGCCGGGCGTCTCCGCGCAGCTGCGCCGTTCAGCTCGCAGCGAAATCGAGCACGACGCGGGAGGGCACGTCGCCATGCTCCAGCCGCTCGAATACCGAGTTGATCGCCGACAGAGGCTGCAATTCGATATCCGCCTTGACCTTGCCCTCGGCCGCGAAGGCAAGCGCCTCTGCCATATCCTCGCGGGTGCCGACGAAGGAGCCGCGGATCGTGATGCAGTTGGCGACGACGTCGAAGAGGGGGACGGGGAACTCTCCCGGCGGAAGGCCGACGAGCACGCAGGTGCCGCGTTTACGGGCCATTGCGATGCCCTGCTTGAAGGCTCCGAGCGAGGGCGCGGTGATTAGAACGCCATGGGCGCCGCCGCCGGTGCCGGTCCTAATCGCCTCGACCGCGTCCGGCGACTTGGCGTTGACGACGAGATCGGCGCCCAGCCGCTTCGCGTGGTCGAGCTTGCCCTCGTCGATATCGACGGCGCAGACCTGAAGGCCCATTGCCTTGGCGTACTGGATCGCCAGATGGCCCAGGCCTCCGGCGCCTGAGATGGCGATCCATTCACCCGGTCGCGCGTCGGACACCTTGATGCCCTTGTAGGTGGTGATGCCCGCGCAGATTAGCGGGGCGGCCTGCTGCGGCGTCAGCCCGTCAGGAATATGGGCGACGTAATTCGGATCGGCGAGGATATATTCGGCGAAGCCGCCGTTCTTGGTGTAGCCGCCGAACTCGGCCTCACCGCAGACCGTCTCCCAGGCGGAGAGGCAGTGCTCGCAATGGCCGCAGGCCGAATAGAGCCAAGGTACGCCGACCCGGGCGCCTTCCTTGACGATCGTGACGCCGGCGCCGACCGCAACCACGCGTCCGATGCCTTCATGACCCGGAATGAACGGCAGGGTCGGCTTGACCGGCCAGTCGCCCTGAGCGGCGTGGAGATCCGTATGGCAGACACCGCAGGCCTCGGTCTTGACGAGGATCTGGCCTGGCCCAGGTGTCGGGATCGCGACCTCCTGGAAGGCGAGCGGCTTGCCGAACAGCTCGACGACGGCGGCGTGCATCTTGGCGGCCATGGCAGGCTCCTGCGCTTGTTGGGGTGACGATCTGGTGGCGCGCCACCGAGCTAGGGCGGATCAACCGCCATTCCGTTGCGCACAAGATCAGCGCCGTGCCGTCACGGGCAGCCCCGGAAACTACGCAGGCGCGGCGCCATGCAGGCCTGGGACCCGGCGTTCACGGCACCAGGACCGGGCGTCGGGGGTCAGACCGGCGCCGGCATCGCGGCGGTGCGCACCAGCTTCTTGTTGACGAACTGCTGGATGCCCATGTCGCCGAGCTCGCGGCCGTAGCCGGAATCCTTGATTCCGCCGAAGGGCAGCTCGGCGTCGGACCAGTCGATGTTGTTGATAAACATCATCCCGGTCTCGACTCGGCTGGCGACGCGCTGGCCGCGCGCGACGTCCTTGCACCAGACGGAACCGCCCAGACCGAAATCGGAGTCGTTGGCGAGCGCGATCGCCTCGTCCTCGTTCTTGACGCGGAAGAACATGGCGACCGGGCCGAAGAACTCGTCGCGGAAGGCGGGATTGCCGGGCTCGATATCGGTCAGGATGGTGGGCTCCATGTAGGAGCCAGGCCGGTCGATGCGCTTGCCGCCGGTGACCAGCGTCGCGCCCTTGTCGACCGCCAGCTTCACCTGTGCGAGCAACTGGACGAGCGCCGCCTCGCTAGAGAGCGGGCCGAGCGTGGTCGTCTCGTGCATCGGGTCGCCGGCCTTTAAGGCCTCGAGCGCTGCCTTGAACCGGGCCAGGAACGCATCGGCGAGGGACTCGACGACGATGAAGCGCTTGGCGGCGCAGCAGGTCTGGCCGGTGTTGTACATCCGCCCCCAGACAGCCCAGGGGATGGTGCGATCGAGATCGGCGTCTTCCAGGACGATGAAGGCGTCGCTGCCGCCCAGTTCCATGGAGGAGATCTTCAGGCTACGACCAGCCCTGGCCGCGACGGTCTGGCCGGCCGCGACGCTGCCGGTCAGGCAGACGCCCTTGACGCGGGGATCGTCGATGACCCTGTCGGACTGAGCATGCGAGATCAGCAGGTTGGTGTAGAGGCCGGCCGGGGCGCCGGCCTCGATCAGCAGCTTTTCAAAAGCAATGGCGCATTGAGGTACGATGCCTGCATGTTTCACGACGAGGACATTGCCCGCCATCAGATGCGGACCGGCGATGCGGGCGAGCTGATAATAGGGGAAATTCCACGGCTCGACGCCGAAGATCACCCCGATCGGGCTGCTCTCCATATGCGCCTCGCCGACCGTCGGGTGGAGCTTCACGGGCGCCAGGAAGCGCTCGGCGTTCTCGGCGTAATAGGCCATGATGCGGGCGCTGAATTCGACCTCGGCGCGGGCCTCGCCGATGCGCTTGCCCATCTCCCGCGTCATCGTCTGCGACAGCGTGTCCGCCTGGGCATGCAGCAGCGCCGAGGCCTTCGCGATGATCACGGCCCGCTGCGCGTAGCTGCGCCCGCGCCAGGTTTCGAAACAGGCCGCGGCGGTTGCGATCGCGTGGTCGAGTGCCGCGTCGGTCATGTCGTCGAAGGATGCGACCGCCACCCCGTTAAACGGGTTGATGCTCTGATAGGTCATGAGATGTCCTTTGAGATGTCTTCGTCCGGAGCCCGCCACGAGGCGGTGGCCCGCCCGGTCAGGCCTCAATAATGACCTTCAGCGCCTTGGTCTTGGCCGCATTGGCAAAGGTGTCGTAGGCGTCGAGGATGTCGGCGAGCTTGAAGCGGTGCGTGATCAGCAAGGTCGGGTCGATCTTCTGCGCCTTGAGAACCTTGAGCAGCATCGGCGTGCTGACGGTGTCCACGAGCCGCGTGGTGATGCTGATGTTGCGGTCCCACAGGCGCTCGAGATGCAGGGCGACCGGCACGCCATGGACGCCGACATTGGCGATAACCCCGCCCGCCGCGACGATCTCCTCGCAGAGCTCGAAGGTCGCGGGGATGCCGACCGCCTCGATCGCGGTATCGACGCCGCGGCCCTCGGTCAGCGACATCAGGGTCTCGACGGCCTTGCCATCGCTGCTGTTGATGGTCTGCGTCGCGCCGAAGCGCTTGGCGATCTCGAGTCGGTTATCGTCGAGATCGATCATGATGATCTCGCCGGGCGAGTAGAACTGTGCGGTCAGCAGAGCGGCGAGCCCGATCGGGCCTGCCCCGACGATGGCGAGCGTGGCGCCCGGCTGGACCTTGCCATTGAGCACGCCGCATTCGAAGCCGGTCGGCAGGATATCGCTGAGCATGACCAGCGCCTCTTCGTCGGCCCCCTCGGGGATCGGATAGAGGCTGGTGTCGGCATGCGGCGTGCGGACGTACTCCGCCTGCGTGCCATCGATGGTGTTGCCGAGGATCCAGCCGCCGGTGGTGCAGTGAGAGAACATTCCCTTCCGGCAGAACTCGCAGCGGCCGCAGGCGCTGACGCAGGAGATCAGGACGCTATCGCCGACCTTGAAGGCGGTGACGCCGGAGCCGACGCTGTCGATGACGCCGACGCCCTCATGGCCGAGGATGCGGCCGGGCTGGCAGCTCGGCAGGTCGCCCTTGAGGATGTGGAGGTCGGTGCCGCATATCGTCGTCCGCGTGATCTTGACGATCGCGTCAGTGGCCGCGGCGATCTGGGGCCTCGCATGGTCCTCGAACGCCTTCTTGCCCGGCCCATGATAAACCAGAGCCTTCATCGTCGTGGTCTTCGCCACAGCGTTCATCGTCAGTCCTCGACGGGGTGACGGGCTCCGACATGAAGATCCCATCCAGGGGCGCAGGCTGAGCCAGGCGCGGCACGATCAACAGCCTCGGAAACTACCCAAGCGGGTGGCTGAGAGTGGTGGCCGCCCGCCGGACATGATCGCTTCGCGGTGGTTTGCGGCTCACGCCCCCGGAAAGGACCGGCGCTGCACGAGCCGATGGCGGGCGATGGGTAATTTCCGAGCCTTCCGGCGCGTCACCGTTGGCCGCTACCGTCGTGAAGGTTCCCCCCGGTCGGAAGGACGATCCTTCGCGGGCAGGGACATGGGAACGCCGGGCCCCGCCGGCATCGAAGGATACGCACATGACGTCCAAACCCGAAGCCAAAGCCGGCAAGAAGACCCTGGGCATCGTCCATCCCGGCATGATGGGGGACGGCACCGAGGAGCAGAACCTCAACGAGCGTGGCGACCCTTCTGCCCGGATCACGAAGGACGAGGTCAACGCCGCATTTGCCGACAAGACCAAGCCCAAGACCGACGGGACGAACTGACGGGCACAATGCGGAGGTCGCCTCCGCCTGAGCGGCCCTCAATCGACCTCCGCACCAGGATGGCGACGGTCTCGCCGGGCGGCCGTCGTCATGAGACGGCGCCGCCACGGCTGAGCGCTCGACCCCCGATGTCTCTTCGATGGAAAACACCATGACTGAATTAGCGGAACTGGGCATTGCCACCCGGAAGGTCTGCTTCATCCTGTCCAAGGCGCGACAGTTCGATGCCAAGGAAGGGGTGACAGACCCCGGATCCGGCTCCAATGCCATCGATGACGGCATGGTGGACGTCCTCGAGGACGACCGCAGCGATCCGGTCGAGCAGGAACTGAAGAGCTTCATCCAAGATCTCGATATCGACGAGCAGGTGGATCTCGTCGCGCTGGCCTGGCTCGGCCGTGGCGACGGCGCGATCGGCGACTGGAGCAGGCTCCAGTCCGATGCGCGCTATGCCCACAACACCCGCACGGCGGCCTATCTGATGGGGCTGCCCTTGCTCGCCGACTATCTTGCGGAGGGCCTCTCGCTGTTTGGCGAGAGCTGCGAGGATTTCGACGCCGAATGAGCGGCGACGCCCGCCGCGCTCCGGCGAGGGCGTCGGGCTCGAAGAGGGCAGGGGCGTCAATCCAGGCTCCTGAATTCAAGCGCAGGATTTCAGCCCGCCGCTGGCCCTGACGCCCCGGCCTCCTGCCCAGAGATCCGCCCGTCGACCACGTCGAGAATCCGGTCGCAGCGCTGGGCGAGTTCAAGATTATGGGTGACGATCAGGAACGTGGTCGAACGCTCTTTGTTGATGCGCCGCATCAGGTCGAAGACGCTGTCGGCGGAGACGCTGTCGAGATTGCCGGTGGGCTCGTCGGCCAGCACCAGCGAGGGGTTCATCGCCAGCGCGCGTGCGATCGCGACGCGCTGCTGCTGGCCGCCCGACATGTTGTTGGCCCGGTTATCGCGCCAGCGGGTCAGGTCGACATCCGCCAGCAGACCATAGGCGACGTCCTGCATCGCGTCCGTCCGCCGGCCGTGATCGACCAACCTAGGCATCATCACGTTCTCGGCCGCCGTGAAGGCCGAGATTAGATAGTGGTACTGGAAAACGAATCCAATCGCATGCCCGCGTAGCGCGGTCACCTCGGAATCGGGCAGGCCGGCGGTGTTGTGACCATTGATCGAGACCGTGCCGGATGTCGGCTGGTCGAGCAGGCCGATGATGTTCAAAAGAGTGCTCTTGCCGGAACCGGACGGACCCATCAGGGCGACGAATTCGCCGGCCGCCAGCGTCAGATCGATCCCGTGCAGGATTTCGGTCTCGACCGGCGTGCCGACATTGTACGATTTGCGGATTTGCGAAAGGGATAGGACGTCAGCCACGGATCGCCTCCACGGGATCAAGACGGGCCGCCCTGAGCGCCGGCGCCATTCCGGCAGCCACGCCGGTGACGGTCGCGACCGCAGCAGCCGCGATGAAGAGGCTGGGCTCCAGCATCAGCCCGAAGAGCTCGGTGCCGTCGGCCTGCCGGGCGGCGCTGTGCCAGAGGACCAGGGCGCCGGCTCCAAGGCTCGAGCCGATCAATGAACCGATGAACCCTAGAACGCCGCCCTGGATCAGGAAGATGCCCAGCACCTGACCTCGCCTCGTCCCCATGGCCCGCAGGATGCCAATATCTTTTGAACGCTGGATCACTGATACGATCAGCACGGCCGCGATGCCGAAGGCGACGGAGAGACCGACGAAGGACCGGATCAGCGTGTTAGAGGATTGCTGCGCCCTGACCGCCGTGAAGAACTGGGCGTTGGTCTTGATCCAGCTATCGGCCTGGACGGGAAGCGTGGCCGCAATGTCGCGCGCGATCGTCTCCGCGGCATAGATGTCGGTGACAGTGACATCCAGGGTCGTCACGCCGCCGATCAGCTTGAGCAGGCTTTGCGCTGTCCGTAGGGCCACGAAGGTGCTGCGCGAATTGGCGCCCTTGTTGCCGAGATCGAAGATGCCCGTGATGGTGAGCACTCGCGTGGTGCCTGTCGCCGTGCTGAGGTTGAGTTTGTCGCCGACGGTGGCCCCGAGATCCTTGGCGAGTTCGGTACCTACCAGGATATCATCGCTTTCGAGCTTCGAGGTGCCGGCGACGATGTAGTCGGGTATCCGCACGATCTGGAAATACAGGTCCGGCTCCATGCCGGTCAGAGTGATGCTTCGCGCCGCGTCGCCGCGAATGGCCAGGGCGGATCCCGCAGCGGTGGGCGATACCGTCACCACATCGGTGCGCGCCTTGATAGCGGTTCGCACGGTCTGCCACTGATCGATCGACAAAATGCGTTGGGAGGGACGCTGGATGATCGCGCCCTCGAGCAGGCCTGGGCCCCGTCGAAGCGGGCGGGCGACCTCGTCGGGCGGGATGATCTGGATATGGGCCTGCGAGGTCAGGACGCGCTTGATGAAGTTCGCCTGCAGGCCTGCCAGCATCGCCGACATGAACACAATGACGCCTACGCCCATCGCGATGCCGGTCAAGATGAAGACGGTCTGCATGAGCCCTTCGGTGAGGAAGCGCAGGCCGATCGTCCATTCGATCGGCACCCAGTTCTTCATGACGCCACCGGACGCAGGCGCTGGCCGGCGCGGACACCGGCGGCCACCGGGATCAGGCGCTCGCCCGGTGCAACGCCGTCGAGAATCTCGATGCTGTCGGCGGCACGCAGCCCGATATGGACGGTCTGCATCCGTGCGCGACCTTCCCTGACGACGAGGATCCAGGGCTTGGCGCTGAGGGGATCGTGAACGGTGCGCGCCGGCACGACCATCACGCTATTGCGGCGCTCGATTTGGACATCGACCGAGACGGTCATGTCCTGCCTCAGATAGGCCGGCGGCAGCGTCGTCGTCAGCTTGACCTCGACGGAGGCGCGGCTGATGTCGACCGAAGGGTTGATGTAGGACAGCGTCACGGGAAAGCGCTGGTCGGCATAGGCATCGGCCGAGGCCACCGCACTCTGCCCGAGCTTGAGCAGCCCGATGTTCTTCTCGTCGATCTGCAGGACAAGCTGAACGGCGCCGGTCGGCGCCAGCACCAGCAAGGCCTTGCCGGGCGCGACGACCATGCCGCGCTCGACGCTGCGCGTGATCAGAATGCCGTCGCGCGGGGCCGAGATCGTTGCATAGCCGAGACGGGCGCGGGCCTCGACCAGCCCGGCCTGGGCCTGGTCGAGCTGGGTCTGCGCCATGACGAAATCGGCGCCGCCGGCCGTCGCAGTGAAGACCTGGAGCTCGGCGGTCCGGACCTGCGTCCGCGCGATGTCGAGATCTTTCGTGGCGGCATCGAGCACGGCGCGTGTGCCATATCCCGATGTTGCCAACCCCTCCGCGCGCTGGAAGGCGGCGTCGGCGTTGGCAAGCGTTGCCTTGGCCTGCCTCAGGCTCTGGTCGGCAGCCGGCAGCGTAAGTTCCCGCATCTGGCGAAGCCGGGCGGCGGCTTGTGCCGATGTCGCCTGGGCTTGCACGACGGCAGCCTCCAGTTCACGCGTGACCAATGAGACGAGCGGTTGCCCGGCCGTCACGGATTGGCCCTCCTCGACGAGCACATCGGCCACGGTCGCTGTGATCTGACCGGCGATCTCGACCCGGAATGGCGTCTCGACATGGCCGCTGGCGACGACGGTCTTGATCAGATCGGTCCGCATGACGGGATAGACCGCGACCTCTGGCCCCAGGAACCACCGCAAGCCGCCCATAGCGATGGCTACGCTGATGAAGAGCGTGGGGATGGTCGGCCATTTGTGAGTCCACAGCCATTTGCCTCCTTGGGAAAGCCACGACTTCGACGGCGTCACGATCGCGGGTTCTGCCGAGATTTGGCTCACGATGACCTCATTGCTGAGCTGGTGCTGGAATGACCGAGCCGAGAGCGTTTCAATAGACGCCGATCGTATTTTCGACCTTGGTGACGCCGGGTACGGACCAGGTCGCCGTCTCGGCGACGTCCCGGTGGTGCGGCGTATGGACATAACCACCCAACCTGATCTGGCTGGCGCGGACTTTGATCGTGATCCGATCGAGCTGGTTTAGGCCTCCGCGTGTGAAGGCCTGCGTCACAGATGCCAGAACGTCATAGGGGAGTTTGCGCGGCTTGAGTTCAATCTGATTGACCAGCCCGGTGACGCCCGCGATCTTGCGAACCGCGAACTCGGCCTCCTCGCGCTGATAGTGCCAGCACAACTCTCCCGTGAGCGTCACGACTCCCTTCTCTACGGTGACTTTGACCACGTCGTTGGGGATCGAGCCGTCGGAAGCCAGGCAAAACAGAGCGCGCTCGGCAATGTTCTCGTCCGAAAGCTGATCGTTGTTTAAAAGGGCCACCGTCAGCTCCTCGGCGATCCCGCGTACACCTCGCACACCGCGGGCGGCGCGGATCGCCGAATCCTTTCTCCAAAAGCTCGGCACATGCCCGAGCAGGGTGACGACGCCGTTATGGACGGTGACACCGATCTCGGCTGCGGCGACGTCTGGCGCCCAGGCCAGCTCGTCGGTGACGTTTTTGCGGATTCGCTGTCTGTCAGCATAAGATTGGTTCCTCGAAATCGTGATCGGGATATGCGCCGCGACGCTCTGCGATCAGTTCTCGATGTCTCCACAAGCTTCGACAAGCCTCGGCTTTCCCTCATACGCGACGTGAAAAAGCGCGGAAAGACGTCACCAACAACGGGAGAAGGTGCGCGAGGGAGCGGTCGGATGCGCCGATGCGAAGTCCTCACCGCGATGAATCCGGCGTCCGTCAGCGGTTCATCGGCCCAACCGGAGTGCCCAAAAAGCGGCGCCTCCTCAATGCGACATGAGACAGGGAATGGTCGTTTTTGTCAGGAAGTCCCTGGTGACGCCGCCGAAAATGCGCTCTTGCATCCGGCCATGGCCATAGGCACCGGCCACGATCAGTCCCGCCTCTGCGCTCTCAGCGATGTCGAGCAACTGTCGCGACACCTCGTTTTTTGGATCGGCGCGTGGAGGAGGCTGGCTGGCGACACCGTGTCGGCGCAGATACTGGCTGACATCGGTCGCGCTTTGGTACTCGAGGTCGCCGCCGACCGCCACGACGGTCACCGCTTCGGCCCGTTTCAACAAAGGCAGCGCATCCAACACGGCTTTGCGGGCTTCGCGGCTGTCCTTCCAGGCGACGACGATGCGCTCCGACGACAGACGATGTGTTTTGGGAGGAACGACGAGCACCGGGCGACCGATCTCCATGATCAGTCCGCCCAGCGATATCGCCATGCGTCCCTGACTTGCATCGTTGTTGCCCTGCCGAGCCATCACGACGAGATCGGCTGCCCTGGCCTGTTCCGCCAGAAACGTCCGAGGCGCGCCGACCCCCGCCCGCCATTCCGTCGCGATGGCCGTCCCGGCCGCCCGTCGAAATGCCCGCTCCGCCCGCAGGAGATTGTCGGCGAGGACCCCTTCGGCCTTGTCATCGACGGCGTCTTCCACGGCGGAGCCTATCTCGCCGGCGAACTCGGACAAAGCATAGTCTTCAGCCGCGACGCCGATCAAAAGCGCCTCGAATCGTTGCGCCAATGCAGCTGCGAACGTGACGCAACCAGCGCAATCGATGCCGAGGTTGACCGGCGTCATGATGCTGACATAGCCAGTGTATCGAGCTGGATCGTCGAATTCGCTCATCTGCCTGTGTCTCGCTGTAATAAGCGCCGTATTGGAAAAACCTTAGTTTATCGGTTAATCGATTAGCCGGCGTATAATATAAATCCACTAGCTGCGTGCGTGGTCAGTGTTAGCAGAGCTCGATGATTGAGACGTGGATCGGAATATACTCACATCTCAGTGCAAAGCGGCGGCATAGTGAGCATTGTTCAGTTTTTTGATCACGAGATCGACATAAGGCGCGCTCCGAAAACTTTCGGATGCCCTCGATAGAGTAGTTTCCGAACCTCCCTTTTGCTGATCGACATCGGGTAGCGTCCCTCCGTGGGCTAGCCGGTGATGGTCGCCCGCACATCCGCGTCAGCGACATGAGGATCGGACGACATGGTCGAGGCGATCATCGAGCGAACTAGGCCGGGACTGACCGGATCCGGGTTATCCGTTCAGGCGAGTGCGGTTTCCGACCGTGGCAAGACGCCGACCCTGCCCACCCGCCGGCCGAGCCGAACCAAGATCGCGATCCGGAATCTCGATTTTTTCTACGGCAAGGACCAGGCTCTGAAGGGCGTGGCACTGGATATCCCGGAAAAGCAGGTAACCGGCTTGATCGGGCCTTCCGGCTGCGGGAAATCGACGCTGTTGCGGGTGCTGAACCGTCTTTACGATTTGTATCCGGGCCAGCGCGCGACCGGCGAGGTCAGCCTCGATGGCGAGGATATTCTCAACCCGACGATCAATCTGAGCTGGCTGCGCGGTCGGATCGGCATGGTGTTTCAAGTGCCGACGCCCTTGCCGATGTCGATCTACGACAACATCGCCTTTGGCGTTCGGCTTCCAGGGACGCTCGCGCGTGCCGAAATCGACCTGCGGGTCGAAGCGGCCTTGTCGCGCGCCGCATTGTGGAGCGAGGCCAAGGACAGGCTGCGACAGCCGGCCGAAAGCCTGTCGGGAGGCCAGCAGCAACGTCTGTGCATCGCGCGCGCCTTGGCGATGGCGCCAGACGTTCTCCTGCTGGACGAACCGACCAGCGCCCTTGATCCCCTCAGCATGGAGAGGATCGAGGCGTTAATCATTGACCTGAAGCAGGAGGTGACCATCGCCCTGGTCACCCACAACATGCAGCAGGCCGCGCGCTGCGCCGATCAGGTCGCATTCTTCTATCTCGGCGAGATTGTCGAAGCCGGGTCTACCAAGCAGATGTTCGAAGCTCCCAAACAGCCAAAAACCCAAGCCTATGTGTCGGGCAAATTCGGCTGAGGGCACTCATTGGCTCCCACCAGCGACCTATGCGCACCGACCCTCCAGCCTTCAAGACATCTGCAACCCAAACCGACCGGAAACACGATGAAATCCGAAATCCTAACCGCCATCGGCGAGATAGAGCTGCAGCCGGCGGCGCAACTCAACGCCGCGTTGGCGGCCAATGACCGGGTCAAATACGCTTTTTCCCTTCTGCAACTGGCTTGCGCGCACGCCAAGGATCCAGGTCAGCCATCTTCCACCTTGAAGCGCGAGCGGATCGCCTGTGGCATCGACGACCCCGATCTCGATCTCGTCATTGCACAAGCCCGCATGCAGGGAAAATCCTGCCATGTGGCCGCTGCCGCGAAGGTCGTGGCCCGGATCGCCGAGGACATGCGCGAGATGGCGGCGCCCGTTCTCGCCGGCAAATCCGACGGTCTGGCCACGCGGCTCGATGTGCTGTTGAAGGCTTTGCCGTCGGGCAAGGACGACCTGCTCGATCCCGAGGTGGTTTCGGCCATGACGCAAGCCGGCCGCAAGCACGCTGACAGCTTGCATAGTCTGGTGATGGATCTTCACAAGCAGCTCAACGCCCTGCAGGAAGCGCTGGCCGAAGAGACAATCGACGGGGCCGCCGCCTACAACCTCTTAGAGGCCGACCGTCCCCTGGTGCAGGCTTTCATGGCCGGGCTTAACCGCACTGCCAGGCTGAAGTTCGACCATCCGGGTCTCGCCACCACAGCGACCCGCTCCGGCAAGCGGCTGCTGATCCAGAACGACATCGGCACCACGGATGCCCATGTCATCGTGATCCATGTCGAGGCCCATGTCGTCAATGTGACCTATACCGACGTGCATTCCGAACGGCTCGCCTTCTTTCAGGCGATGCTGAAACCTCATGCGGTGACGTGGGAGGGTGAGCGGACGGCGACGCTCGCCGCAGGCGCGCCCTTCTACCTGGCGACCGGGCGGCTCGAGGCGAAGGACGCCAAGAGTTGCCGCGCCTATCTCGAATTCCTGGGCTCGCGCCTGGTCTTCCTGATCGATTGGAACCGGGCGCGCAAACAATTGCGCGGGTTCTTGCGCGGGAGCGACCGCCTCGCGCTGCTGCAGAGCGCCGCGGAAACCGAGACCGGACATCGCGCCTTCCTCGAGCTTGGCGGCGCCAGGCTGGTCAACCAGGCGATCGAGGAGACCGCCGGCTCCGCGATGCGGTTCGGCGACAGGCTCTGCGACGTTCTGGGTGACGCCGAGACGCTGGACTTCATGACATTCGTGTTTCGCACGGCAGCAGAGGGACTGTTGGCGGGCCAGTCGCAAGCGCTGATCCGGGATCGGGTCCGGGTTACGCTGGCGACGCATTTCAGCAATGAGGAACGGCGGCTACTTGCGCTCGCCGGCGATCATGCCGGCCTGATCTTCGAGCTCGCGAGCCTGGTGAGGGACGGCTTGCAGTCCGATCAGGACGGCTCCGGCAAACGCGCCAGACGGGCAGGGCGTTTCGAGCATGACGCCGATCTGCTGGTGAGCGAGGCCCGCGATGCCGTGCGCAGACGCCCCGACTACAGAGTGTTCAAGACGTTGCTCGAAGCCGCCGACGACGCCGCCGACGAACTCGAGGACACCGCCTTCCTGCTCGATCTCGACGCACTCGAAGGCAAGCCACTCGCCGTCTTGCAAGGTTTGGCCGACCTGCTGGTCGAGGCGTCGCAGGAATGGATCAAGGCGCTCGGTCACGCCACGCAGATTGGGCGTGCCGCAAGCCAGGCCGAGACCGAGGATTTCCTCACGGCGGTCGACCGCGTCGCGGCGCTGGAGCATCAAGCGGATGATGCGCAGCGTGCGCTTGCCGCAAGTGCCATCAAACACGCGAAAGATTTCCGCCAGTTGCATCTCTACAATGCGGTCGGCGGCCGGCTGGAAGCAGCAGCCGATGCGCTCAAGCACGCCAACCTGATCCTGCGCGACCATGTGCTGACGGAGGTGGTCGATGGTTGATCATTATTTCATCGCGTCGGGCGCGGCCGTGGCCCCAGGCGGCGCCAAAAATGTCGGCAACAAGGCTTGGAACTTGATGCTCATGGCCAAGGCCGGCCTGCCCGTGCCGGCCGCTTTCGTGCTGCCCACGGCCTGGTGCCATCGCGATCTCACGGCGCAAGACACCAAGCTGCGGCAGGCGCTGTCGCACGGCATCGCCGCCCTAGAGTCAGCGACCGGCCTGGCCTTCGGGGCCGCGCGCGCGCCCTTGTTGGTATCGGTTCGCTCAGGCGCCGCCGTCTCGATGCCCGGCATGATGGAGACCGTGCTCGACATCGGCCTCAACGCGCAGACCGTCGAGGGGCTGATCCGCTTGACCGGCAATCCGCGGCTGGCCTGGGACAGCTATCGCCGTCTGGTGCAAAGCTATGCCGAGGTCGTCGCGAACCTGCCGACGGAGCCCTTCGATGCGCTTGTTGCAGCCGCGCTCGCTCATGCAGAAGCCGACACCGAGCGCGATCTCGACCACCGTAGCCTTCGGACGCTGACGAGGGCCATGCTGGAATGCTATCGCGGTCTGGCTGGAAGTGCCTTCCCGGCCGATCCGGCCGAGCAGCTCGCACAAGCGACGAAGGCGGTGTTCCGCTCCTGGGACGCGCCAAAGGCCGTCAGCTATCGCCGGCTGAACCACCTCAATGACAAGGCCGGCACCGCGGTGACCGTCCAGACAATGGTCTATGGCAACGCCGGCGGGGCTTCGGGAGCCGGTGTTGGCTTCACCCGCAACCCCGCCACCGGAGCCCGCGAGTTCTATTTCGATTTCCAGTTCAACGCGCAGGGCGAGGATGTGGTCGCCGGTCGTCAGAAGCTGCGCGACAATGACCGCCTGCGCCGGGCGCTGCCGGCGGTTTGGACGCGGTTGGAGGAGATCTGCCACGACTTAGAAAGCCTGTTCGGCGACGCGCAGGATTTCGAATTCACCGTTCAATCGGGAGTGCTCTTTATCCTCCAGGCGAGAAACGCCAAGCGGACGGATTGGGCTGCGCTGATGATCGCCGTCGAAATGGTCGAGGAGGACGTCATCTCGCCCGCCCAGGCGCTTGAGCATCTCGACGGACTCGATCTCGCAAGCATCACGCGCAGCAGCTTCGCGTCGCCGGTTCCGGAAACGCTGGCGACGGCCGAGGTCGCCGGGATGGGGGTCGCAAGCGGGGTGATCGCGCTCGATTCCGAGGCGGTGAAGCGCTTCACGGCGGCAGGCGAGCCGGCCATTCTGGTGCGTCGCGACACGGTAACGTCCGATATCGAGGGCATGGCGCTGGCTGCCGGCATCATCACTGCCTCGGGAGGCCGCACTTCCCATGCGGCGGTCGTCGCCCGCCAACTCGGCAAGGTCTGCCTCGTCGCCTGTCCCGGCCTTGAGATCGACCTCGATCACCGCCGCTGCACCATCGGTGGCGCACAGCTGAACGAGGGCGACCTCCTGTCGTTGAACGGCAATACCGGTACGATCCATTCAGGCCGGCTTACCCCGCTGACCGAGCGGCCACAGAAAGCTTTGGCGACCGTCTCGCGTTGGCGCAAGGATGCCGTCGGACTGGTCGAGAGTTGATGCGAGGGGCTCGGCGTCGACTGTCGCTCAGCCGCTCAATGGCCGTAACCCTGCAGAATTTTGATGTAATTGGCGCGCTCGAAGGCTTTCGGCTCGTGAAGTTTTTGCTGGCTCATGATGCCCCGCGCCGCATCGACCGAGACGAAGTCGCGCGCATCGAGCCACTGCGCAAGACCGTCGATGAGGACGCCGATCTGGCCGGGGCCGTGGCGCAGCAGGGCCGAGGTGGTCATCACCACATCGGCGCCGGCCAGCACGTATTTGACGACCTCGTCGGCGGTCGTCACCCCTGTCGCTGCAGCCAGCGACAGCTTGACCCGCCCCGCCAGCACCGCCAGCCAGAGCAGTGGCAGGCGGATCTCGTTGGGTTCGCTCAGATGCAGGTCGGTGAGCACCTTTAGCGCAACGATGTCGAGATCGGGCTGATAGAACCGGTTGAATAGCACGAGCGCATTGGCCCCGTCGCGTTCCAGTTCCAGCGCCAGATTTCCGATCGCGCTGAAGTAGGGGCTGAGCTTCACCGCCACCGGGATCGTCACCGCGGCGCGGACAGCCCTGAGGACATCGAGATAGCGCTGTTCCACCGCTCGGCCGTCGAGCGTGATGTCGGTGGGGATGAAGTAGACGTTGAGCTCCAGCCCCTGCGCGCCGGCCTGCTCGATCGATCGGGCATAGTCCGTCCAGCCCTCGTCGGTGACGCCGTTGAGGCTGGCGATCAGCGGGACCGCGGTCATCTCGCTCGCGCGCCGGACCAGTTCGAGATAACGGTGCGGCCCGCGCGCCGACTCCGGGAGCGCGGGGAAGTTCGTGCTCGCCTCCGGCCAGCTCTCGTCATGGGCGCCGGTCAGGCGGTCGTGGCGCGAATCCTCCGCCTCGATCTCCTCCTGGAAGAGGGAGGGCAGGACGATCGCGGCCGCGCCCGCATCCTCGAGCTGCCTTATGCCGTCCAGCGTCCCCGTCAGCGGCGAGGACGAGGCCACGACCGGGTTCTTGAGGGCCAGGCCCATGTAGCGCGACGACAGATCCATCAGGCAGCTCCTGTCACGGGCGTCGCGACGCCGGGTCGAAACCGCCCGCCGTCGAGAGCGGCGAGTTCCTCATAACGGCGATATTTGGCGTCCACCCCCGCCTGCGCTTCCAGCAGAAGGGCTGCGGCGTCGGCCGGCATTGTTCGCGCCAGCGACGAGTAGCGGATCTCGTTATAGGCGTAGTCCTTGAAGGCGATCGTCGGCCGAGGCGAGTCCAGCTGGAACGGGCTCAGGCCGACGCTCTGCATCGCCGGATTGAAACGCATCAGCGGCCAGTAGCCGCTGGCGACCGCAAGATCCTGCTGCTTCATGCCAAAGCGCATGTCGATGCCATGGGCAATGCACTGGCTGTAGGCGATGATGAGCGAGGGGCCGTCATAGGCTTCCGCCTCGCGGAAGGCATCGAGCGTCTGCTGCGCATTGGCCCCCATAGCGACCTGCGCGACATAGACATTGCCATAGGCGATCGCCAGCAGTGCCAGATCCTTGCGCGGCACGCGCTTGCCCGCGGCGGCGAACTTCGCCACGGCGCCCAGCGGCGTCGCCTTGGAGGCCTGCCCGCCGGTATTGGAGTAGAGCTCGGTGTTGAGCACCAGAATGTTGACGTTGCGGCCGCTCGCCATGACATGGTCGAGCCCGCCATAGTCGATGTCGTAGGCCCAGCCGTCGCCGCCGACGATCCAGATGCTGCGCCGGACAAGATGGTCGATGACCGACAGGAGATCGCGCGCCTCCTCCGTGTCGATCGCGGCGAGCCTGTCCTTCACATCGGCGACGCGCCGCCTTTGCGTGCGCAGTTCGTGCTCTTCGATCTGGGGCGCGTCGAGCATGGCCTGGACCAGATTGTCGCCGAGCGTCGGCGCAAGCGTCGTCAGCAGCGCGCGGGCCATGGCGAGATGCTTGTCGGCCGCCAGGCGGAAGCCCATGCCGAATTCGGCATTGTCCTCGAAAAGGGAGTTCGACCAGGCCGGGCCGCGACCCTCGTCGTTCTTAGTCCAGGGTGTCACCGGTAGGCTGCCGCCATAGATCGAGGAGCAGCCGGTGGCGTTGGCGATCTGCGCGCGGTCGCCGAAGAGCTGCGATAGAAGCTTGAGATAGGGCGTCTCGCCGCAGCCGGCGCAGGCGCCGGAGAATTCGAACAGGGGCTCGAGATACTGCACGCCGCGAACATTGGCGAAGTCGACCCGCGAGCGATCATTGACCGGCAGCGTCTCGAAGAAGGCCATGCTTGTCCGCTCGGCCTCCAGCAGCGGCGCTTTCTCGGCGAGGTTGATCGCCTTCTTGCCCGGTTCTCGCGGGCTGGTGGCGGGGCAGGCCTCGATGCACAGACCGCAGCCGGTGCAGTCCTCGACATAAAACTGCAGCGTGAAGCGCGCCTCGGGATAGCCGCGCGCATTCACCGGCGCGGATTTGAAGCTCGTGGGAGCATCGACCAGCACCGTCTCGTCATAGGTGCGCGAGCGGATGACACTGTGGGGGCAGACGAAGCTGCACTGGCCGCACTGGATACACAGATCAGTCTCCCAGACCGGCACGAACTCGGCGATGTTGCGCTTCTCGTAAGCGCTGGTGCCGGACGGAAAGGTGCCGTCGGCCGGCATCAGGCTGACGGGGATGTCCTCGCCGCGGCCGACCAGCATCAGCGCCGTGACATCGCGCACGAAGGCAGGTGCATTCGCCGGAACGATGGCGGGGCGGCCACGGAGGCTTGTCGCGGTGGAGGGCACCGCGACCTCGAACAGCACGGCCAGCGTGTCGTCCACCGCCGCGAAGTTCTTGGAGACGACCGCCTCGCCCTTGTGGCCATAGGTCTTCTTGATCGACGCCTTGATCTGCGCGATGGCCTCGTCGCGGGGCAGGACGCCCGAGATGGCGAAGAAGCAGGTCTGCAGCACGGTGTTGGTGCGCACACCTAGCCCGACATCGCGCGCCACCTTCGAGGCGTCGATGACGAAGAGGCGCAGCTTCTTGGCGATGATCTGCTGCTGGACGGGCAGGGGCAATTCGTCCCAGGTTTCGTCCTTGCCAAAGGGACTGTTGAGCAGGAACACCGCGCCGGGCGCGGCGACGCGCAGGACATCCTGCCGTTCGAGGAAGCCGAACTGGTGGCAGGCGACGAAGCTCGCCTGGGAGATCAGATAGGGGGCGTGGATAGGCTCCGGCCCGAAGCGCAGATGCGACACGGTCTGCGCGCCGGATTTGTGTGAGTCATAGACGAAGTAGCCCTGCGCATAGCGGCCGGCATCCTCGGCGATGATCTTGACGCTGTTCTTGTTGGCGCCGACCGTGCCGTCGGCGCCCAACCCGTAGAAGACGGCGCTCGTCCGGTTCTTGGGTTCGATCGAGAACAGCGGATCGACTGTCAGGCTTGTGTGGGAGACATCGTCGTTGATGCCCAGCGTGAAGCCGTTGCGTCCCGAAAAGCGCCCGTCCGCATCGACAAGGCCGAGTTCGTCCAGGGCCGCCTTGGCCATCGCTGGCGTGAAATCCTTCGACGACAGCCCATAGCGACCGCCGATGACGCGCGGCATGGTGGCGCGCGTGCCTGCCGAGAAGCCTTGCGCCAGCGTTGCGATCACGTCGAGATAGAGTGGCTCGCCGACGCCGCCGACCTCCTTGGCCTGTTCCAGCACAGCGATAGTCTCGACGGAGGCAGGAATGGCCGCTAGGAAATGGGACGCCGAGAACGGGCGGTAGAGACGCACCTGAAGGACGCCCACCTTCTCGCCCGTGGCGGCGAGCGCCTTGACGGTTTCGCGCGCGGTTTCGGCACCCGATCCCATCGCGATCAGGATGCGCGTTGCGTCGGATGCGCCTTCATATTCGAACAGTTGATACGCGCGGCCGGTCAGCTCGGCGAAGCGGGCCATCGCCTTGTCTAGGATGCCGGGGACGGCGGCATAATAGGGACTGACCGCCTCGCGCGACTGGAAGAAGGTGTCGGGATTCTGCGCCGTGCCGCGAATGAAGGGATTTTCGGGATTGAGACCCCTGCCGCGATGGGCCCGCACGAGATCGTTCGGGATCATCGCGCGCATGGTGTCGTCGTCGATCAAGTCGAGCGTGTTCAGCTCATGAGAGGTGCGAAACCCGTCGAAGAAATGCATGAAGGGCACGCGCGAAGCCAACGTGGCTGCCTCGCAGACAAGCGCCATGTCGTGCGCCTCCTGCACATTTGCCGAGGAGAGCAGCGCAAAGCCGGTGGTGCGGCAGGCCATGACGTCGGAATGATCGCCGAAGATCGATAGCGCCGACGTCGCCAGCGAACGGGCCGCGACATGGAAGACAGTCGCATTGAGCTCGCCGGCGATCTTGAAGAGGTTGGGCAGCATCAGCATCAGGCCCTGCGACGAGGTGAAGGTCGTCGTCATCGCACCCGATTGCAGCGCGCCATGGACCGCGCCGGCCGCGCCGCCCTCGCTCTGCATCTCCTGCACCACGGGCACGTTGCCCCAGATGTTGGGAAGCTGGTCGGCGGACCATTGGTCCGCCAGTTCCGCCATCGTAGAGGAAGGTGTGATTGGGTAGATCGCGCAGACTTCGCTGACGCGGTAGGCGACGTGGGCGACCGCCGTATTGCCGTCCATGGTCGTGCGCAGGGCGGCCTTCGCGAGCGGGTTTGCCACCGGGACGGCCGGAGCGGCCAAGATGATCTTTGGGTCCGCGTTCATGCCTGCACCATCATCTGTTCGGGGACCATTTCCATGGCGTGGCAGGGGCATTGCTCGACGCAGACCGAGCAGCCCGTGCATGTCTCGAAATTGATCTCGTATCCCTTGGTTGGACCGAGCTTGATGATCGCGTCCTCCGGGCAAGCGGCGAAGCAATTGTCGCATTCGAAGCAGTTGCCGCAGGACAGGCAGCGTTTGGCTTCGTGCAGCGCCTCGGTTTCGCTGAGGCCGGCAACGACCTCTTCGAAGCCCGTCTTGCGGGCACTCAGGGCCAGCTCGGACTGACGCGAGGGTGCGGCATCGGCATAGATCGGCAGGTTGAGCCCGGCATAGGTGATGCCCGGATGCTTTTCGACATCGGCCAGCTTGGTGTCGCGCAGCCAGGCATCGATGTGGCGCGCGGCCTTCTTGCCGTGTCCGGTTGCGATCGTCACCGAGCGCTGGCTCGGCACCATGTCGCCGCCAGCGAAGATGCCCGGCCGCCCCGTCATCATGCCGGCATCGATCTCGACGATGCCGCCGGGCAGATAGGCGATTTCGGGAATGGTCTTCAGAAAGCCGCTCTCGGCCTCCTGGCCCAATGCGAGCACCACCGAATCCGCTTTCAGCGTCTCGAATTCGCCTGTCGGCTGGGGATGGCCGTCCGCGTCCATCCGCATCCGCTCGACGACCATCGTATCAGAACCGATGTCCTTGATCGCGCTCAGCCATTTGAAGGTCACGCCCTCATCGACCGCCTCCTGCGCCTCGAAGGCACGCGCCTCCATGCGCGACTTGTCCATGATGAAGACGACCAGCGCCTCCTCGGCGCCGAGCCTCTTGGCGGTGCGGGCCGCATCCATCGCGGAATTGCCGGCGCCATAGACAACGACGCGGCGGCCAAGCTGCGGCGCCGTGCCGGTCTCGACCTGATGCAGCAGTCCCACCGCGCTGTAGACCCGGGCGGCGTCGCGGGCGGGAATCTCTACGTGATGCGCCTTCTGGGCGCCGATCGCGATGAAGACCGCGTCGAAGCCTCCAGCGGCCTGCTCCGCCAGCAAATCCTTGACCTTGTGGTTGAGCACGATCTTGACGCCGAATGCCTCGATGCGCGCGATCTCGCGCATCAGATCCGCGCGCGGCAGGCGATAGGCCGGGATGCCAAAATGCAGCATCCCGCCCGGCAGCGGACCGGACTCGTGAATTTCGACCTGATGCCCGAGCCGCGTCAGGTGATAGGCCGCCGATAATCCGCTCGGCCCCGCGCCGACGACGAGAACCCGCTTGCCCGACGATGCGGCGGGTTTGGGCATGGTCCAGCCGAGCAGCGACGCCTGGTCGCCCAGAAAGCGCTCGACCGCGTGAATGCTGACCTCGCTGTCGAGATCCTTGCGGTTGCAGCTGGTCTCGCAGGGGTGGTAGCAGACCCGCCCATGCACCGCCGGCATCGGGTTGTCGGCGATGAGGGCCTCCCACGCCGCCCTGAACTTTCCCGCCTGCGCCAGGCTGAGCCAGGCCTGAATGTTTTCCCCGGCCGGACAGGCCGAGTTGCAGGGCGGCAGCAGATCGACATAGACCGGGCGCTGGCTGCGGACGGGACCGGTGCCGTGGGGAAGGGTCAGATCGACCCTTGGCGTCATGTCGCGCGCGAAGACGTTCATCAAACGCCTCCCAGCGCCGGCTGCAAAGGCGGCATCGGCCGATTGAGCGGCGTCGCCAGCGCCGATCCGGTCTCGCGAATAAAGAGCGACAGGATGATCGCGAGCACGATCCCGGCCACGCCGATCACGCCGGCTTTCTGGAAGACCTCGATGCCCAGCACGCCGCCGGCCGACAGCTCCAGCAGGGCCCAGCCATAGATGGGTGCCATCAAGGCGCTTAGCGTGAAGACAAGGAAGTTAATGGCACCGGTCGCGCTGCCCTTCACCTCGTCGGCATTGACCTCCTTGATGATCGTGTAGGGGATCATCGCCGCGCCCGAACCGACGCCCAGCAGGAAACCCGCCAGATAGGGCGGCACGACGCCATGGGGCGCATAGAGGATGACCAGCGACGCTGCTAGCATGACGAGCGCGCCGCCGATCAGGACCGGCTTGCGGCGGCCGTAATGGTCGGCGACGTATCCCAGCAGCGGGCAGCCGACGACCCAGCCCAGCGGCACCATGGCCGCCCGGTTGACGGCTTCTGAATAGTCGATCGACCAGCCCGCCCGCAGGAACGAGACGCCCCAGATCATGTCGCCGATCGTGGTCGGCAGAAACAGGAGGCCGGCCGCGAAGCCGCAGAGATAGGATTGGGGATTGGTCAGCACCGATCTGTAGGGCGTGAACATCGACAGAACCGATTTCTGCGCCGGGGTCTGCACGGGATGTCCGCCGGGCGTCACCACCAGGACGACGATGGCGAGAACGGCCGCGACGGCGCCGCCGATCAACCAGAACTGCTGCCAGCTGAAGGCGCCATGGATCAGCGGCGCGACGACGAACTGGCCCGAGGCGCCACCGAGCATGCCGAAGCATTGGGTGAAGCCGATCGCGGTCGCGAGATACTTCGCCGGAAAACCGCGCGTTGCGAGATAGACCGCGCCGGTGAAGGCGAAAGCGGAACCAGCGCCCTGAAGGAGCCGGCCGGCCTGGGCCGCCGCATTGGACCCGAGACCGAACAGCACCGCGCCGCCGGCCATCAGCACCAGCCCGACCGGGATGACGTAGCGCGCCCCGTAGCGGTCGAAGCAGGCGCCCGAGACGATCGCGAAGGCGGAATAGGTGTAATAATAGAGTCCGATCAGCGCGCTGATCCCCAGCGCCGAGAGCCCGAAGGCCGCCGTGAGTTCGGGCACCATGACGCCGGGCGCCGATCGCAGCGCATATTGCAGGAAGTAGAACAGGACGCAGCAGGCCCAGGCGATTATGTAGGGCGTCTTGGACGGCGCCTCGGCGGGAGGGGAGGGTGTCGTGATGGCCACGCGCGTTCTCCTGCAGATGTCGCTGTGAGCGATCGATGACGGGTCGTGCCCATGCTCTAGCAGCCGGCAGGCCGGCCGATCAGAGTCGGAATCTACGCAGACGGATCAGGTGTTTTGCCGGCGCATGATGTGGCGTGGCGCGTCGCTTTTGTCTGACGCTGTCGCCAAGGGCGAGCGGCTTCAGCAACTCCACGGCTATGAGGTACAGGACCGCGATGGCGCCGACTGCCGCCAGCACGCCGGGCGGCGGCAGGACGAAGCCGAACCACGTGCCGAGAGGCGTGAAGGGCAGCGCCAGGGCGACTAGCAGCGCCGTCAGCGACGTCGCGGCGAGGATCGGGCGCGGCCAATCGGCCCAGGGCCGGCCATTGGTGCGGATGATGAAGATGACGAGGATCTGCGTCGTCATCGACTCGAGGAACCAGGCTGTGCGGAACTCCGCCGGCGAAGCCTCGAAGACCCAGATTAGCATGCCGAAGGTCACCAGATCGAACACGGATGAGAGCAACCCGAGAACGCCGGCGAAACGCAGCAGCCCGCCGATATCCCAGATTTGGGGCTTGGCGGTCGTCTCCGGGCGCACCGTATCGAATGGGATGCCGATTTCGGAGAGGTCGTAGAGCAGGTTGTTGAGCAGGATTTGCGTCGGGAGCATCGGCAGGAAGGGCAGGGCGACCGAGGCCACCGCCATCGAGATCATGTTGCCGAAATTGGAGCTCGCGCCCATCCGGACATATTTCAGGATGTTAGCGAAGGTCCGGCGCCCTTCGTCGATCCCGTCGGCGACCACGGACAGATCGGAATCGAGCAGGATCATGTCGGCGGCCGCTTGGGCGACGCCGGTCGCGCCCTCGACCGAGAGCCCGACATCGGCCGCCCTGAGGGCCGGCGCATCGTTGATGCCGTCGCCGAGATAGCCGACCACCGCACCCCTGGCCTGCAGCGCCTTGATGATCCTGAACTTCTGATCGGGCGCGAGCCGGCCATAGGCATCCACAGACCTCACCTGCACCGCCAGGGCATCATGGCTGAGGCCGGCGATGTCGGCGCCGCTGAGCACCTTCTCGGTGCGCAGTCCGACCAGCCCCGCCAGTCTCCTGACCACGACAGGATCGTCGCCAGACAGTATCTTCACGGAAATACCGGCCGCAGCCAGCCGCGCGATGGCGGCGGCGGCCGTTGCCTTGGGCGGATCGGCGAAGGCGCACAGACCCTCGAACACCAGATCGGATTCGTCATCCACGGTGAGGTCCCGCGCCGCGCCCGACCAGCGCCGCGAGGCGACGGCGATGCTGCGGAGCCCATCCTGAGCCAGCGCGCGCACCTGCGCGATCGCGGCAGCGCGGGCCGCCTCGTCCAATGGTCCGGTTTCTGCCCCCATGCGCCGCAGCGTGCAGCGTTCCAGAATGGCCTCCGGCGCGCCCTTGGCGATGAGCGTGACGCTCCCGGCCCCCGATGCCAGGACGGAGCCGATGCGGCGCGAGAAGTCGAAGGCGCGCCGCCCCGCCAGAGTCGAGCCCTTGGCTGCGTCCGGGCTGCCTTTGATCAGGGCTGCGTCCAGCGCGCCGCGGTCGCCGCCCAGTTCGGCGGCGATGGCTGCGAGCCTCGCGGGGCCTGCGTCGTCGCCGCCGCTTGGATCGAGGCTGCGCGCCAGCGTGATCTCGGCCGCGGTCAACGTGCCGGTCTTGTCGGTGCACAGAACGGTCATCGCGCCGAGATCGTGGATGGCGGCCAGCCGCTTCACGATGACCTTGCGACGCGCCATGCGCATGGCGCCGCGCGACAAGGTCACGGTCGTGATCATCGGCAGAAGCTCCGGCGTCAGGCCAACAGCCAGGGCGACGGCGAAGAGCACTGAATCCAGGACTTCCCGCCCGAGCATCACGCGCGCGGCAAGAACGACGACGACGAGCCCCATCGTGGCGCGCGCGACAACGAGCCCGAACTGGTGCAGATCGCGCTCGAAGGGCGACGGCGTGGCGCCCTGCGCCAGCGCCGCCGCAGCCGAGCCGAACAGCGTCGCCCGCCCCGTACCCACAGCCAGCGCCAGCGCTTCGCCGGTCTGGGCCACGGAGCCTCTGAACAGGGCGTTGGCGGCCTCGGCGGCGCTGGCCGCCGCGCTTGCCCCCGCCCGCTTCTCGACCGGATAGGGCTCGCCGGTCAGCGCCGCTTCGCCGGCGGTGAAGGCGGTGCTTTCAAGGATCAGCGCATCGGCCGGGATGATGTCGCCGGCCCGCACGCGCAAAAGATCGCCCGGCACGACCGTGTCGACATCGACTTGGACGAAGGCGCCGTCGCGCTTGACTTCGGCTTTCAGCGCCACCGAGCGGCGCAGCGCTTCGGCCGCGTTCCGGGCCTGGCCTTCCTGAACCGTATCGAGACCGATCGAGAGCGCGAGGATCGCGACGATGATCGAGCCGCCGACCGTGTCGCCCGTCGCCACCGAGACGATGCCCGCTGCCAGGAGGATCAGCGACAGCGGCTCCAGCATGCGGCGGCAAACGGCGCGAAAACGGCTGTCCGTCTTGGCGGCCGCGTCGCTGTTGGGCCCGTATTGGCGAACGCGCCGCGCAGCTTCATCAGTTGAAAGCCCGCCAGCGCCGCAGGCGAGCGTCGTGCACAACTGATCGGGCGACAAGGTCCAGAAGGTCGCAAGGGCGTCGCCGGAAGCGGGTGGTTCGGGCGTCTTCGCATCCGTCATGGATTTTGCCGATCAGGCTGTGGCGCGCGCGACGCCTTGGCGGGGGATCAGGAGCGAATGGGCTTCATTGGCGATGACCTGCTCCTCATCGGTCGCCATGATGAGAACCGCGACCGTGCTCGCCGCCACGTCGATGCGGGGCTGGTTGGCGGCATTGGCAGTGGCGTCGATCGAGACACCTAGCCAGGCGAGGCGGCTGCAGATGGCCTCCCGGACCGCCGGCTGATGCTCGCCGATGCCGGCAGTGAAGACGATGGCGTCCAGCCCATGCAGCGTATTGGCGAGCGCCGCCACCTCGCGCGACACGCGGAAGGCGAATAGCGCGACCGCCTCCTTCGCTCTGGGGTCGGCGCTGGCGCAGAGCTCCCGGGTGTCGCCGCTGATGCCCGATACCCCAAGCAGGCCGGATTGATGGTAGAGCACGTCCTCGACGCGCTCGATCGACCAGCCGCGCTGCTTGACGAGGTGGATGACGACGCCGGGGTCGAGCGTGCCGCAACGTGTCGCCATCGGCACGCCGTCGAGCGTGGAAAAACTCATCGTGGTGTCGCGGCTGACGCCTCCCTCCAGGGCGCACAGGCTCGCGCCGCTGCCCAGATGCGCCACCACGACCCGCCCCCTGGCGATGTCCGGATAGAGGCGCGCCAGTTCGGACGCGACGAACTGGTAGGACAGCCCATGGAAGCCGAAATGCTTGATGCCCTCGTCGAACAGCGCACGCGGCAAGGCAAAACGGCGGACGACATCGCTCTGGCTGCGATGGAAGGCCGTGTCGAACGAGGCGGTCTGTTGCATCTGCGGCCGCAGATGCGCGACCGCCCTGATCAGGCGGACGCTTTGCGGCTGGTGCAGCGGGTCGAGCGGGACCAGGGCCTCGATCTCGGCCAGCGTCTCGTGGGTGATCAGCGTCGGCCCGGCGAACCGATCGCCGCCATGCACCACCCGATGGCCGGCGCCTGCTATATCGTTCAACCCGAAATGGCGCGTCAGCCAGCCGAGCATCTCGTCGATGATCGCGTGCAGTTCGCCGCCCGGCCTGGCCGACAGCGCGATCTCCGTGGCTTTGCCGTCCTCGACCAGTCGCAGTGCCAGGGGCGCCCGCGACAAATCGATCTCCCCATGTCCCAGCCTGATCGGCCCGTCCGCATGGAGCGCGAAGATGCCAAGCTTGATGGTCGATGAGCCCTGGTTAAACGTCAGCAGGATCGGCGGGCTCACGACGCCGCTCCTGCTGCATCACGGGCGGCGGCGACGATCTTGGCGAGCGCCACGGAGGCCAGGCGGATGTTCATCGAATCCGAGCGGCTGGTCAGGATGATCGGCACGCGGGCGCCGAGCACCAGCCCGGCCGCGTCGGCGCCCGACAGATAGATCAGCTGCTTGGCGAGCATGTTGCCGGCCTCGATATTGGGGACGACGAGGATGTCGGCACGGCCCGCCACAGGGGAGGCGATCGCCTTGATCCGGGCCGAATCCAGGCTGATCGCATTGTCGAAGGCGAGTGGTCCGTCGACGATGGCGCTCGTGATCTGGCCGCGGGCGGCCATCACGGTCAGCGAGGCGGCGTCGAGCGTCGCCGGCATCGCCGGATTGACCATCTCGACGGCCGCCAGAATGGCGACGAGCGGTTCGGCGATGCCGAGATCATGCAGGAAGTCGATGGCACTCTGGCAGATGTCGCGCTTCTGCTCGAGGGTGGGAGCGATGTTGATCACAGCGTCCGTCACCAGCAGCAGCTTGGCATAGGCTGGCACGTCGATGGCATAGACATGGCTGAGACGGCGCTGCGTCCGCAGGCCTGAATCCGATGCGACGATGGCGGCTAGCATTTCGTCGCTGTGCAGGCTGCCCTTCATCAGGGCCGAGACCTCTCCGGCCGCCGCCATCGCGACAGCGCGGGCCGCTGCCGCATGGCTGTGGGCGGCGTTCTCGATGGCGACGTCCCTCAGCGAGAGCCCGGCCTCTGCGGCCAGGGCCTCGATCCGGGCTTGCGGACCCACCAGGACCGGCGCGATCAGCCCCTCGTCGCGCGCCTCGATGGCGGCCTGCAGCGCTTCGATGCTGCAGGGATGGACGACCGCGGTCTTGAGCGGAGGCAGAGCGCGGGCCTGCTTCAGGTAACCGGCGAAACGGGCGTGGCTGTGCAGCGTCACGTCTGGCAAGGGCGTCGGCGGCAGGCAGACGGCGTCGGCCGGCGCGGTCACGATCGCGGTCCCGTTCAGCACCACCTGCCCGGTCTGGTTCGTACAGGTCGTCGACAGCCAAACCCGGCGTGTCTCGACCCATGTCTCGAGAACCGTCACCGTTGCTGTGATGGTGTCACCCGGCGCAACGGCAGCGACGAATTGCAGGTTCTGTTCGCGGTAGATCGTCCCCGGTCCAGGCAACCGCGTGCCCAGCAGCGTCGAGATCAAACCGGCAGACCATAGGCTATGCGCGACGAGATGGCCGAAGCTGTCGGTGCGCGCATAGGCGGCGTCGAGATGGCTGGGATTGATGTCGCCAGACACGATGGCAAACAGCCGCAGATCGTCATCGGTAACCGTCCGCACCAGCGCGGCGCTCTGTCCGATTGTGAGGTCGTCGAAGCGGCAATTCGACAGACGTGCGTTTTCGATCGGCGGCTTGGTCGGCAAGCCCGGTCCGGAATGGGCTTGCGCGCGGTCTGAAGTCAAAGACATCGATGCTCGTCCCAGCTTTTCCGGCAGCTTGATCGCCGCGACCACGCCCTCGCGAGCGCCACCCTAGTGCAGCACCGGGCGGGGCGAGCAGGGGTGGATTCTACCTAGCGTGGCCCGGTCGTCCGCCCGCCGCGGTCCCGGCGTCACGTGGCGATGACCGCCGAAACGGGCCGCCGCGGCGCATAAGGCAGCACAGGCCCATAGCCGAAACGCATCACGAGATCGGGGCGCCGGCCCGGGAAGCCGATCAGCGCAGCCAGCTCCGGCCGCAGGGCCGGGACCTCGACCGGCTGATTGATAAAGGCGGTCTTGAGTCCAAGCGCAGTCGCCTGCAGCGCGAAACGCTGACAGGCGCGGCCGACGGCGACCCAATGCTCAGGATCCTCCCGCCCGCCTATGAACACCGCAAGGCCGGCGGATGTGCGGACTTGCCTTGCATAGGCATCATTCTGCGATTGCGCATTCGACAGCCAGTCGAAGGCGTAAGGCCCGAGCCAGTCGGGAAGCGCGGGGTTGCCGCTCGCGACGCTGTAGAGACCGTCGCCGGTCTCGAGCGCGCGGCGCGGATTGAAACGCAGCCAGGATTTGAGCTCGGTGACGAAGGCCGCATCGGCCATTTGCGCGCTGTTGCCGGCGACGACGAGATCGCGAACGCGGTCCATGCCCGGCCGGTCGGTGATCAGCACCAACGCGACGGTTGGGCTGCCGGCGGTTTCGGCCAGCAGACGCAGGTTGGCCGGGCTGACAGCACGCCCGCCAAATGCGGCGCGGGTGGACTGGCGCAGAGGGATGGCGTCGAAGAGATCCGAAGCCTGCGCCGGCGCCGCCCCATGTGAAAACACAATCGAGCCCCCGCCTGCGGCGTCGAAGACCGCGTCTCCCCGGCACCCTTGCGCCGCCCCGGCCAGGACGAGGTTTTCAGCGGCGCAGCCCAGGCTGACGAACAGGTGGTGATCGTCGGGATCGACCGCCGGCGTGCGACGGGCCAGATCCGGGCTGATCGTGATCAGGTCCGGCGCGACCGTAAAGCGCCATGGCTGCGTGTTGTGGCTGTTAGGCGCCAGCGTCGCATAGCGGATCAGCTCATGCGCATCAGGTCGGGACGACAGCGCTGCCCTGGCGGCCTGGGTCGCGGCAGTATAGTCCGATGCCGATCCCATGCGCGATGCCGACATCCACGCCGCTGCGCCGGCGCCTAGCGCCGCGAGACCACCGCCAATCAGAATATTCCGCCGGTTCATTGTTATCATCAGTTAAGCACCGCCAGCTCACCATCCCCACCGCTGCTATAGCCTGGAGGGTAGGAACGGCTATAAGGCGGCAGCCGAGTGGGCCGCCGGTGGTCACAGTTTTAGTGATAGCCGCCCTCGGCCTTCACCTTGCCTCGAAAGGTCCAGTACACGAAGGCGGTGTAGAATAGGATCATCGGCAGGAGAAAGCTGACCCCGATCAGCACGAAGATGTGCGAGGCCGGCGTCGCCGCCACGTCCCAGATCGTCAGGCTCGGCGGCACGAGATAAGGGTAGTTCGAGATCGCGAGCCCTAGGAAGCACAACACGAAGATCGCTATGGTGAAAGCGAACGGCGTGAACTCGTGTTTGCCGTGCAGCCGTTTCCACGCCATCCAGCCGCAGAACGCCGTCAGCAGCGGGAACGGCAAGAGCCAGACCAGGTTGGAGAACGAGAACCAGCGCTCCGCGATGCGCGGATGGGCATAGGGCGTCCAGAGCGAGACGAGGACGGCGAAGGCGAGCAGGCCGATCAGCAGGGCCTTGGCCTGGCCGCGCGCCCGGTCGGCGACCGACCCTTCGGTCTTGTAGATCAGCCAGGTCGCGCCCAGCAGTGCGTAGCCGACGACGACGCCCGCCCCGCACATCAGCGTGAAGGGCGTGAACCAGTCGAAGGGGCCGCCGGCGAACTGCCTGTCGACGACGGTGATGCCCTGGATCATGCCGCCCAGGATCAGTCCCTGCGAGAACGCGGCCAGCGTCGAGCCGAGCCAGAAGGCGAGGTCCCAGATCTGGTGCTTCGGCTTGGCGACCCAGCGGAACTCGAAGGCGACGCCGCGGAAGATCAGTGCCAGCAGCATCAGCGTCACCGGCAGGTAGAAGGCCGGCATGATGATGGCGTAGGCCGTCGGGAACGCGACCCACAGCCCGCCGCCGCCGAGCACCAGCCAGGTCTCGTTGCCGTCCCAGAACGGCGCGACCGAGTTCATCATCTGGTCGCGTTCGCGCTCGTCCTTCGTTGTCGGGAAGAGGATTGCGATGCCGAGGTCGAAGCCGTCGAGCACGACATAGAGCATTACGGCGGTGCCGATCAGCACGGCCCAGATCACGGGGAGATACCATTCCATAGCGGGTTCTCCTCAGGTCTGGGGCTGGATGCGGTCGTCGCCGGGACGGCCGTCGCCGAACAGGTCGGACGCCGGCGCCTGCGCCGCCTTGAGCGGCCGGCTCGACGGCTGCTCGGGCGGGTCCTCGCTGGTGATCTCGTCCGGCCCCTTGTCGATCAAGCGGTTGATCAGGACGATGCCTGCCGAGAAGACGACGCAGTAGACGCAGACGAACAGCGCCAGCGAAATCGCGACCTGCGCGGTGGTGACCGGCGAGATCGCGTCCTTGGAACGCAGAACGCCGGTGGCGATCCAGGGCTGGCGGCCGACCTCGGTGACGAACCAGCCCGCCAGGATGGCGATGAAGCCCAGCGGCCAAGTGTACTGCGCGACCCAGAGCCAGCGTCTCTCTTCGAAGACGGCGCTTTTCCACCACAGGATCGCGCCGAGCCAGCCGAAGGCGATCATGAACATGCCGATGCCGACCATGATGCGGAACCCGAAGAACGGGATCTTAACCGGCGGGCGATCCTGCACCGCGAAATCGTTTAGGCTCGGAAATAGCGCGTCCATGCTACCATGGGTCATCAGGCTTGCGAGGCCCGGGATCGAAACCTCGAAGCGATTGACGCCTGCAACCTCATCTGGCCAGGCGAAGAGCACCAGTGGGGCGGGCTTAGACGAATCCCAATGCGCCTCGATAGCGGCGAGCTTGGCCGGCTGGTACTTGGCGGTGTCCACGCCGTGGCTATGGCCGATCAGCGCCTGCGCGGGTGCTGTGATCGCGATCATCAAGATCGCCATCCGCACCATCGTCTTCGCCGCCTCGGTGCGGTGGCCGACCATGAGATGGCGCGCGCCGGTCGCCAGCACGACGAAGGCGGTGGTCAGGTAGGCCGCCGTCATCATGTGCATGAAGCGCATCGGGAAGGTGGGATTGAAGATGATCTTCATCCAGTCGAGCGGATAGGCGATGCCGTCGCGCATCTCGTGCCCGGTTGGGAACTGCATCCAGCTGTTGGCGGACAAAATCCAGAAGCCTGAGAGCGCAGTGCCGCACGCCACGATCACCGCCGACAGGAAATGTAGCCAGGGCGGCACGCGCTTCCAGCCGAACAGCATGACACCGAGGAACGACGCCTCGAGGAAGAAGGCGGTCAGCACCTCGTAGCCGATGAGCGGGCCAATGACGTTACCGACCACGACGGAGAAGCGGCTCCAGTTCGTGCCGAACTGATAGGAAAGCACGATGCCAGACACGACGCCCATGGCGAATGAGACCGCGAAGATCTTGGTCCAGAAGCGGGCGAGCAGGTGATATTTCTTGTCGTCGGTCTTCAGCCACATCCCCAGCAGCGTCGCGATATAGGCCGATAGCCCGATCGTAAAGGCCGGGAACACGATGTGGAACGAGATGGTGAAGGCGAACTGGATTCGCGAAAGCAGGAACGCGTCGATCGTCATCGCAAATCTCCGACCGTCTCGGCCTGATCCTCAGCGAGCGCGGCCGCTGCAACGTCGCCGTTTGAACTTATCTCTCCCGGTAGGACGACCGGATAGGTTCGGAATCTACTCACGCGAGTTGAATTGAGCCGTAGAGATCTGCAAGGCGGGGCCGAAGGCAGAGGATGCCGCTCCGCCTGATCCGGAGGGCGCGAGTGGACCTGACGCATCGTCGGGCATTGGCTGGCATGGCCGGGCGTTAGGGAGCGATGAAGGTGGACCGCCGGACCGGGCACAGCGCAACTTCACCGACGAGGACAGCCGCATCCTGCCCGCACGCCGCTTCATGCAGGGCTACAGTGGCCAAATCGCAGTCGATGCCGGCCACCAGATCATCGTGGCCCACCCGATGGTGACCAATTCCTTTTAAGTTCGAGCATAGTTCCTTTATATTTACCGTTAAATTTAAAATCATAACCCAGAAATTTAATATTAAATGATAAAAACGATTGGATCGCGATTTCAAGGAAATATATAATAACCGCGAAAATTGCGATTAAATATCCCTGAGTATTTTCCGATCCTATGCAGTCTCCAAAATGGCATTACTCATAGATGGTAAGTCCTCTTCGCAGTCGGAGCGGTCGGAATTGAAATTTCAGGGTGAACAAGAATCGATGGCGATCAAAGATATCTTGCTGCAGCTCAACAGCTACCCGGACGCCGCGCCCGCCTCGGCGATCGAACAGGGCGTCGCGATCGCGGCGCTTTTGCGGGCCGACATCACGGCGTTGACGTTCGAGTTCGACATCGAGGTGCCTGGAACGATCGTTCCCTTCGGCTTCTTCGATATCGGCAGCCTCATCGATGCGGAGCGCGACAAGAGCGCCGCCAACGCCAAGCTTGGCCTCGACGCCTTCGCGGCGATGGCAACCAAGCGCGGCGTCGTCCATGACCAGATGCGCGAACTGTGCACGACGGCGCGCATCCCAGGCGCCGTGATCGAGCATGCGCGGTTGCGCGACCTAACGATCATTCCGGCCGAGGCTCCCGCGGGCTTCCAGCAATACATCGCCGAATGCGTGATCTTCGGGTCTGGCCGCCCGGTCATCGTCGTGCCAGCCAAGCCGAGCCGCAACTCCCAGGCGCTCGATGCCATCGGCATCGCCTGGGATTTCAGCCGCCCGGCCGCGCGCGCCATCGCCGACGCCATGACGATCCTGCAGGCGGCCAGGACCGTGCGGGCCGTGACCGTGACGCATGAGAAGAGCATCGAAACGCGCCGGTCGGGCCAGGATCTCGCGCGTCACCTGGCCCTGCACGGCGTCACGCTCATCCTCGACGAGGAGGATGCGGCGGGCCGGCCGATTGGTCAGGCACTCGAGAGCTATGCGGACAAGCATGGCCTCGATCTGCTCGTCATGGGCGCCTATGGCCATTGGCGGATGCGGGACTTCTTTCTGGGCGGCGCGACCAAGAGCGTTGTCGGCAATCCGACGCTTCCGATCTTCCTGTCTCACTAGGATGACCGGCTCCTGGCGCGGTCCCGAAGCAATGCCTCCGTGGCGAACGGCGCGGCCATGATCCTCGACGAGCAGGCGCAGACGATCCGCTTTCTCAGCCGGAACGCTGGCGGACAGAGCATCGCGGTCGAGACCGTGCGGACGCATATCTCGACCGTGATCCTGACCGCCGATCGCGCCTACAAGCTCAAGCGCGCGGTCCGGTTTCCCTATCTGGATTTTTCCACACCCAAGCGGCGTCTGGCGGCCTGCAATGCCGAACTCGCCCTGAACCGACGGACCGCGCCGGGGCTCTATCTCGCCGTCCGGACGATCACGCGCGGCGAGGATGACGCCCTGGCGTTCGATGGACCGGGCCAACTCGTCGATGCCGTCGTCGAAATGCGGCTGTTCGATCAGGAGAGCCTGTTCGATCGCATGGCCAAGCGCAAGGCGCTGACGCCCGCTCTGATGACGAGCCTGGCGCGGCGCCTGGCTGCTTTTCACGATGCGGCCGCCATCAGCCTCGATCAGGGCGGAGCCGACGGCATCGCCGCCGTCCTGTCGATCAACGACGCGTCGCTGCGCGCCACGGGGCTGGTCTGTGACGCCGACGCCGACGCGCTCGAGCGGCGTTTCGCGGCGGTCCTCGCCCGTCATCGCCCGAAGCTCGATGCGCGGCGCGACGCGGGCAAGGTCCGGCGGTGCCATGGCGATCTGATGCTGCGCAACATCTGCCTGATCGACGGTGAGCCGACGCCGTTCGACTGCATAGAGTTCGACGAGGCCATCGCCACGATCGATGTGCTGTACGACCTTGCGTTCCTGCTCATGGACCTGTGGCGACGCGACGGCCGTGACCTCGCGAACCTGATCTTCAACCGCTATCTGGATGCGCGCGACGAGACGGACGGGCTGTGCCTTCTGCCGTTTTTCATGGCCATCCGCGCCATCGTCCGCGCCCATGTCACCGCGGCCCAGGCCGCCGATCTGCCCGATGAGCAGGCCCGTCCGCTCCTGGCGGACTCCCGCGGCTATGTCGATCTTGCGCAGGCGCTGCTGACGGATGCCAAGCCGTTCCTGCTTGCCATCGGCGGCTTCAGCGGCAGCGGCAAATCGGCGCTTACCGCCTCTGTCGCATCCCATCTGGGGCCGCCGCCCGGCGCGCGGATCTTGAGCAGCGATCGCATCCGCAAGCGTCTCTACGACGTCGCGGCGGAGGAGAGGCTGCCTGAAGCCGCCTATGATACCGCGGTGTCAATTGCGGTCTATTCAGCGCTGAGGCAGCAGGCGGCGGCCACGCTCGCAGCCGGCTGGTCCGTCGTCGCCGACGCCGTGTTCGACCGGGCGCCGGAGCGTACGGCGCTGGAAAAGATCGCCACCGACCTCGATGTCGCGCGCCTTGGCCTCTGGCTTGAGGCGCCGGAAGCGACGCTGCTGGCGAGAGTGGCGGCCCGCATCAATGATCCCTCCGATGCGACCACTTGCGTCCTGCGCGAGCAACTGCGTCAGGGCTGCGGAGAAATGGGCTGGCGGCGTCTCGAATCCGGCGGGCCGCTGACGGCGCTCCGCGACATCGCGCTGTCGGAATGTGCCGTTCTCGCCCGGCCGTGACGACGCCGCGCATCCGAGGCAATCCAACCCGCGGCGTTCGGAGCCTCCCCCCGGGGCCCGTCGAGGGCGGGTGCAAGCATGCAAACGCGAGACAGATCATCAGATGACCACCACGCTCGCTGCAGCCCCGGAGATCGCGGCCTACCGCCAATCGGCCGACGACGTCCTGCGACGGCTCGACGCGCAGTCGCAGCGTGGCCTGACCCAGTCGGAGGCGGCGGCGCGCCTCGCGCGTGACGGCGCAAACGAATTGACGGCCGAGTGTGTGACACCGGCCTGGAAGCGGTTTCTCGCCCAGTTCCGCGATGTCCTGGTCATCCTGCTTCTGGTCGCCGCGTTGATCTCCGCAGCGCTGTGGCTCGTCGAGCGTGCGACGGCCTTGCCCTATGAGGCGCTGGCCATCCTCGCCATCGTTCTGCTGAACGCTGTGATGGGGTTCGTCCAGCAGTCGCGGGCCGAGCAGGCCGTCCTCGCCTTGCGCCGGATGTCGGCGGCGACCGCGATCGTCGTCCGGGACGGACGACGCAGCAGCATCGCCGCCGCCGATCTCGTATCGGGCGATGTGATGCTGATCGAGGAGGGCGATCTCGTTTCCGCCGATGCCCGCCTGATCGAATCCGTTTTGCTGCGCATGGCCGAAGCGCAGCTGACGGGCGAAAGCGTGCCCGTCGAAAAGGACACCGATGCGATCGCGCACGAGGAGGCGCTGGGCGACCGCGCCAACATGGTCTTCAGCGGCACGTCGGCGATCTACGGCCGCGGGCGGGCGGTGGTGACGGCGACGGGCATGCGCACCGAACTCGGTCGCATCGCGGACATGCTGAAGGCGACCCCCGACGAGGCGACGCCGCTGCAGCGCGAACTCGATCGCGTCGGCAAGCTGCTGGGCCTGATCGTCGTCGCCATCGCACTGGCGATGATCGTCACGATCCTGGTCGCCCAGGGTGTTGCCGACGTCAAAGCCGTCTTCGACGTGTTGATCCTCGGCGTTGCGCTGGCGGTCGCGGGCGTTCCTGAAGGCCTGCCGGCGGTCGTGACGGCTTCGCTAGCGCTGGGCGTCCAGCGCCTGGCCAAGCGCAACGCCATCGTGCGCCATCTGGCGGCGGTGGAGACGCTCGGCTCCGCAACCGTGATCGCCTCCGACAAGACAGGGACGCTGACGAAGAACGAGATGACGGTGCGGCGGCTCGTGACTGCCACCGGAACCGTCGCGATCGGCGGTTCGGGCTATGGATCGGGAGGCGAGCTGACGGCGGCCGGAGGTGGCCAGCTCGAGGGCGCGCTCCGGATCGAGGCGCAGGACGTGCTGGCCGCCGCGCAGCGCGCCAGCAACGCCAGCGTTCGCGAGGATGATGGCCATTGGACGGTCCTTGGCGACCCAACCGAAGGCGCTCTGATCGTGGCCGCGCGCAAGGCGGGCCTGACCGATGCCAAAGACGACCGGCGTTTGACGCGCATTGCGGAGGTCCCGTTCTCATCGCAGCGCAAGCGCATGAGCACGGTTCATCGCGATGCCGAGCACCCGGAGAGCTTGCTGGTGTCGGTCAAGGGCGCACCGGGCGTGGTGCTGGCGCTGTGCACACATGAACGGGTCGGCGATGAGCTCCATCCACTCAGCGAAGCGCGCCGCACCGCGATTCTGGCGAGCAACACCGAACTCGCGAGCGCGTCCCTGCGCACGCTTGCGGTTGCATGCCGGTCCTTGCCCCGCGACCAGGCCAAAAGCGATGACGGAAGCGAGGAGGGGTTCGACGACCGCATCGAGGCCGATCTCGTCTTCCTTGGATTGATCGGCATGATCGATCCGCCGCGCCCGGAGGCGCAGGAGGCGGTGGCGCGCGCGCAACGGGCCGGCATTCGCCCGGTGATGATCACCGGCGATCATCCTTCGACCGCCGCCGCCATCGCGTCTGAGATTGGCATCGCAGGCGACGGCCGGGTCGTGACCGGTATCGAACTCGCGGCGATGTCCGACACGGCGCTGGATCTGACCGTCAAGGACGTGTCGGTCTATGCCCGCGTCAATCCTGAGCACAAGCTGCGGATCGTCAGGGCGCTGCAGCGTGGCGGCGCCACGGTCGCCATGACCGGTGACGGCGTCAACGACGCGCCGGCGCTGAAAGCCGCCGATATCGGCGTCGCAATGGGGATCACCGGCACCGATGTGTCGAAGGAGGCCGCCGATATCGTGCTCTCCGACGACAATTTCGCGTCGATCGTCGCGGCGGTCGAAGAAGGGCGCGCGATCTTCGAGAACATCCGCAAGTTCCTGCGCTATCTCTTGTCTTCCAATCTCGGTGAAGTCCTGACGATGTTTTTCGGCGTGCTGCTGTCGGATGTGATCGGGCTGACCGGTCACGGCTCCGGCCATGTCGTGCTGCCGCTGCTGGCGATCCAGATCCTCTGGATCAACCTGGTGACGGATGGCGCGCCGGCGCTGGCGCTCGCCGTCGATCCTGCCGATCCCGACACGATGACGAGACCGCCCAGGCTGCGTGGCGAGGGCGTCGTCACGGGGCGCATGTGGGTGGGCATCGTCTATGTCGGCGTCATCATGGCGGCCGGCACGCTGCTGGTGCTGGATGCCGCGCTGCCCGGCGGGTTGATCGAAGGCGCGGGTTCGCTGGACTATGGCCAGACGATGGCCTTCACCACGCTGACGCTGTTCCAGCTCTTCAACCTTCTCAATGCCCGCTCCGACGTCCGCAGCGCGTTCAGCGGCCTGTTGGAGAACCGCTGGCTCTGGGCGGCGGTCGGCCTCTCGCTGCTGATGCACGGCGCCGTGCTCTATGTGCCCTGGCTCCAGGAGGCCTTCTCAACGGTCGCGCTCACGATGGGGGACTGGCTCGTCTGCATCGCAGTGGCGAGCACCGCGCTCTGGCTGCGCGAGGTCAGCAAGATCGTCGCTCGTGCAGAACTGCTACGCGGACACGGCACAGCGACAGTCAGACAGGTTGTTCCAGCGTGATAGGGTCGATCACACGGATTGTGAGACAGTCCTTGGTGATCGCTTAACCGACCGCTCCATCAAGACGGCAGTGGACGGCGTACTGCCATGTCGACTGTATTTGCCCCACGGAAAGCCCGCTTGGACCGAATTCAACTCTCTTTCTGCGCGTTGACGACAAGCGAACCCACCAAGGAGGACGCGGCCGATGCCGGACTACACGCTCTACTATTGGTCAGTTCCGTTTCGTGGCCAGTTCGTTCGGGCGGTGCTCGCCTGGGCAGATAAGGAGTGGCGCGAGGCTGGAGACGAGGAAATCGGCAAGCTGATGAAGCGGCCGGTCGAAGACATGCCAGTTCCTTTTATGGGCCCGCCGCTCCTGATCGACCATGTCAACGACTTTGCCATCGCCGAGATGCCCGCGATCGTCCTCTACCTCGGCGAGACGCTGGAGCGCATGCCGGCGACGGCGCCGTTGCGAGCGCTGACGATGAAGATCGTCAACGACGCCAATGACGTCATCGACGAACTCACGCTCCAGGGAGGCCAGTCGATGTGGACCGACGCAAAGTGGCGCGCATTCGTGCCACGCTTGGAAAAGTGGATGTCCTTCTGGGAAGAGACCGGTCGTCGGCACGGCCTGACTGAAGAGGCCGGCTTTCTTCTGGGCGGAAGGGAGCCAGGGATTGCCGACGTCGTCACCGCAACGTTGTGGATGACCATGGCGGAGCGGTTTGCCGAAATCGCGTCGATCCTAGACCGTGCCGCGCCCTTGACGAGTGCGCTAGCGCGCCGCGTGGCCGCCATACCGGCCCTGGCCAACCTGGCCGAAAGAGCCCGCCTCGATTACGGCGATGCTTACTGCGGGGGGCAGATCGAAATCGCCCTGCGCAAGGTTGCCGACGGGTAGAAGGATGGACCTTTACGTGCCGGGAGAACGGGCAAGGGGGATGTCGAGTTCGTATACGAGTCCTGTCGGCTCATAGTTCAACCGAACTTTACCATGGAGCTGATCGGCTAGGCCGTTGATGAGGCATGTCCCGAAACTGGGTCGAGTCGGCTCCTGGACTGCTGGGCCACCACTCTCCGTCCATGTCAGCTTTAGCCGTTGCGCTTTGGCGTCGACAGTCGATGTAATGTCGATGCGCCCCGTTGCGGTGGACAAAGCGCCGTACTTGACCGCATTGGTGCATAGTTCGTTCAGCGACATGGTGAGCGGCAGGACCACCTCAGAAGCGATCTGAACTGGTGTATGTTGAACCACAAACCTTCGAACGTGATGGCTATCGAATGGCTCGACAGCGTCATGAATGATGTCGCTTAATTTTGCTCCCAGCCATTTCGATTCAAGAAGCAGATCATGCGCCCTGCCCAAGGCAACCAATCGGCTCGTGACAACTGAGCGGCCTTCTTCCAGACTTTGCGCTGTCCGCAAGCTCTGTGAGGTAATCGAAATCACCGTCGCCAACATGTTTTTCACGCGGTGATGCAGTTCCCCAACCAGCAGTTCCTGCAACCGCTTGGCGGCTTCTACATCCCTTATGGCAGCGACCACGACCATTCCGTCGCCGGTAAGATGCGGGCTCAAGCTGATCTCGACCTGGAGTTCGCTGCCGTCCTTGCGAAGTCCCCTTAGGTCCAAGCCGGTGCCCATCATGCGGGGAATGGGATTACTCATAAAACGATCAAGATGACCTGCATGAAGGCCCTTGTACCGTTCTGGAATCAGGATGCTAAGCGGCTCTCCAGTCAGATCACTCGGGAAGTGACCGAACATGGCCTCGACGCGAGTGCTGGCGAAGCTAATGCAACCAGTCTGGTCAACGATAACGATGGCATCGGGACTTTCCTCTAGAAAGCCGTGGAACTGCGCCTCTTTGCTGAGCCCCGCATTCGCATCCGCGAGCCAAACGCTCAGATCGCGGACCCGGCCATGGTTCTCGGTGATGTTGGACCGTTCCGTTTTTGAAATATCGTGGCTCCCCGATTAAGGCCGTTGAAATCGCACCGCCCGCACCAAGTCTGAAGCCCCGGGAAACATCATTCGGCCTGATGAGCCTTGCCTGAAGAGTTTCACGTCGGTGTATTCGCGTCGCGAGAGCAGCGGTTCGTCGGCAGCGGCTAAACTCTCTCAGAAGGTCCTAGCGCCTTTTCAAAGAGCATGTTGAGCGAGGTGGGTACAGGTTCGGAAAGTACCCATCAGGCCCGGCCTTGTCGAAGCGCGTTGGAGTCACGCAGCCAGATGCTGGAACTTAACAGCTGTCTGAATCATAGCCATCACGGTGCAGCACGCCCGTCCGTGTCAAGCGATGGCGGGCGCCGTGTCTGAAAGTGTCGTTGGCCCATACAGTCAACCTCGTCGCAGTTGCCAGCGCCGTTCCAGCTCACGAGTTCAAACAGCGCGACGTAGCCGCCGCCGCTCATCACAGCTTTGCCGAACGCTATCCCGATTTCGACGCCACGCGCGCGTGTTCGCGACCCCTGGCATCGATCGTCGCTACGCGGTCAGGCCACTCGACTGGTTTTTTCAGCCTCTGGGTTGGCCCGAGCGCAGTGCGGCCTACATCGCAGGTGCTTGCGACCCGTTCGCGGCCGCAACGACGTGCCCTTCGCCAGAAAAGTTGCATAGGCGATCCTGATCGCGTTTAAGCTTGGCGCTCGTCAACGCTGGGCCGCGAGCATCCGCAATAGTGTCGAGTCCTTGAGGATGAAATGGTGCCAGAGCGCCGCGAGTGCATGGATGCTGGCCAGGCCGATCAGCGCATAGGCCGCGAGCTCATGCACCTCGCGGACCGTGCGGCCGAGCTCCCGGTTGCGCGCCATGACCGGCGGGACCGAGAACAGCCCGAAATCGATGCCTTGCCCTCGCAGGGCGGTATAGACCAGTCCGATCACCGGAACGGCGAACATAAGGACATAGAGGCCGTAATGGCCCAGCCAGGCCGCGCGGTCCAGCAGCGGACCGACATGTTCTGATGCCGGCGGACGGTGGATCAGGCGCCAAGCAAACCTGAATACGACGAGGAGCAGAATGCCGACGCCCAGCACCTTATGCGTCTCGACGATACCATGCTCCCAGGTCCTGGGAAACGTGTCCACCAGCAGGCCCAGCAGGAACACGGCGAGGATGAGCGCGGCCATGAGCCAATGAAGCATGCGTGCGATGCTGTCGTAGCCGGCAGTCGGGATCGATGGTGCTGGGGCCACTGGGGGCATCGGACGACTCGCATTCTGTTCTGTCGCCGTATGGCGCGTGGATGGAATTCAGTGACGCTTCAGAGCGAAATGGCCCAGGGTCGGATTCTACGCTGGCGACCAGCTGCTATCGACCGAGCTCCTGCACCGCGCTGGATGCGTCCGCCGTCGCGATTTGCGGCAGCCGCGTCTTGTTGGCGGTCGAGAGGAGCCGCGCCGAGTTGGAGATGAAGATCAGCTCCGACGAGACGTGGATGAAGGCGGCCAACAACGGGTTGAGGAAGCCGAAGGCGGCGAGACCGATGCCCAGCGCATCAACCGCGATCGTCCCGGAAAAGTTCTGCCAGATGATGCCGCGCGTGCGCTGGGCGATCCGAACCGTCTCGACCAGACGATCCAGGTCGTTGGCGAGCAGGACGATGTCGGCGCTTTCCTTGGCGACGTCGGTGCCCGACCCCATTGCGATCCCGACGCTGGCGGCGGTCAGCGCCGGTGCGTCGTTGATACCGTCGCCGAGCATGGCGACCTTTGCGCCAGACGCCACCAGTGCCCTCACGCGCTCGAGCTTCTGCTCCGGCAGCATCCCGGCTTCTACCGTGCCGATCCCCAGGCTAGCGCCGACGCTGTCGGCAACCTTCGCGTTGTCGCCGGTCAGCAGGATGGTGCGGATCTTCATCGCATGCAGGGCGGCGATCGCGCCGGCAGCTTCCGGGCGGACTTCGTCAGCGACGGCGAAGGAACCGGCATAGAGCCCGTTGACCGCGACGCAGATCTCGGAGGAGACGACATCGCCGCCTCTGTCGTCTGGAACCTCGACGCCCTCTGCCTTCAGCAGTTTGACGCTGCCGATCAGGATGCGGTCGTCGCCGAGCTGCGCGGTGACGCCGCGACCCAGCGTGTAATCGAAGCTGTCGGGCTCCGGCACCACGATCTCCCGGAGATGGGCCTCTGCTACGATGGCCTTGGCCAGCGGGTGTTCCGAACGCAATTCGGCGGATGCCGCCAGCCTGAGCAGGTCGTCCTCCGTGCGGCCGCGCGCCGGGTGGATCGCCGAGACGCGCGGCTCGCCGAAGGTCAGCGTTCCCGTCTTGTCGAGCACGATGGTGTCGATGCGGCCGAGCATCTCAAGATGCATGCCGCCCTTGATGATGGCGCCTTTGCGTGCGGCGCGGCCGATGCCGCCCAACACCGCCAGCGGCGTTCCCGCCGCGACGCCGCAGGCGCCTGCCACGATGATCACCGAGATCGTGTCGCGGATGTTGCCGGTCAGCCAATAGGTGACGATCGCTGCGGCGAAAGAGAAGTAGACGAGATAGCCGGCCAGCTGATCGGCGAGGCGCTGGACCGGCGCACGCGACTGCTCGGCGTTCTCGATCGCGTCGATGATGCGGCCGAAGCTCGTGTCGCGGCCGATGCGGTCGACCTGGATGTCGAGCGCGCCGGACTGGTTGATCGAGCCGGCGAAGACGGCATCGCCCTCGCTGCGCTTGATCGGCATCGACTCGCCGGTGATGCGGGCCTGATCGACATAGGACAGTCCGGATTTGACCACGCCGTCGACCGGGATGTTTTCGCCTGGCGCGACCAGGACGCGGTCGCCGACGACGATCGTGTCGATCGGGACCAGCGAGATCACGCCGTCGCGGCGGACCGTCGCCTCATGCGGCATGACGTCGATCAGGTCGGCGATGGCAGCCCGACCGCGATCGACGGTCAGATGCTCAAGCTCCTCGGCGACGAGCACGAAGAACGTCACGACGAGCGCGGTGAAGAACTCCGAAATCGCGGCGGCCGCCAGAATGGCGATCGACATGGACAGCTCCATGGTCATGCGCCGCTCTTTGATGTTCTCGAACGCCTCGCGCAGGATCGGCCAGGCGCCGAACAGCAGGCCTGCGGCGCCGACGATATCGACGCCGGCGACCGTGCGGGTCAGCCCGAACCAGACCAGCGCGGCCGATACGGCGACGACCGCGACGCGCAGGACGTCGACGGTCTCGACGTCATGTCCGAACAGGCTCAGCGCGCGCGGGACACGGCCGCCGAGCCAGCCCGGAGAGCGCTTGGCCTGCTCGACCGCGCTCGCCGAACAGGTCCGCTCGAACGGCCGGAAGCAGGTGCAGGGCTGCGCGCTGGCAGGGCACAGCGAGGCGGAGGCAGCGGTCGTCGTCATGGCGGTCTCATCCCGATCGGACAGATGCCGGGTTGGCCATGCTGATCTAGTTTGGAATTATTCTAATTACAATGACTGCTTCAATTTGGCGCAGACCTCTCGATCCCGTCGGCATGCCGCCGACGATCTGGCAGGTCCGGGGAGGGACGCGATCGGGATGTGCGCGGACGTGACTTGGGCAGGCGTCGTCGCGGTAGGGAGCACGCGGCAGAGGGTCAGGATCAGCTTGCGCCGGAGCAGACGATCGGGGCCAGGGACGGTCCCGCCGTCAGGCCTGCGCGATGCTCAGGCTGACGCGCTTGGGGTCGGGATCGTCGGGATCGGCTCCGACGTCGAAGCCGAGCTTCTCGCACATGGCCAGCATGGTCTTGTTCTCGCGCAGCATCTGACCCTCGACGACGCCGATGCCGTCTACCTTCGCCCAGGCGACGATGAGCTCCATCAGGGCCCCGCCGAGCCCCCGACCCTTCAGATCCGAGCGCAGCAGGATCGCGAACTCGCCCGTTTCGAGCCGGCCTGAGAACGTCGCGCGCCTACAGCACATCAAGAAGGATCAGCCGAATTGACACAGCTCGTTCTGATGGTATCTATTTGGGATAGATACCATGTATGGAGGCCGATCATGGGCGCCCGGACGAACTCATCGACCGCAAAGCTCTTTATGCATGGTCGCAGCCAAGCGGTGCGCCTGCCGAAGGAATTCCGCTTCGAGGGTACTGAGGTTCAAGTCAGCAGAGTCGGAAACAAGGTCGTCCTCGAGCCGATCAGGAAGCCTGCCTTTGACGCCGTAGCCTGGCGAGCGCGGCTCGATGGGCTGGGAGCCCGCGATTTTCTGACGGAGGGGCTGCCGGAGGATCCCCCAGTCGGCACCGACGATACGGTCGACCTCGGCTGACCACCGGATGTTTTTTCTCGATACCAACGTCATCGTCCATGCCCTGAACGGGCGGGTTCCAGGAGTCGACGCCAGGCTCCAGCAGGAGCTTGCGGCGGGAACCCAGCTTCTCGTCCCTTCGGTCGTCGTATTCGAACTAAGATACGGGATCGCCAAGAGTGCGAGGCAGGAAGCCTCCGGCCGCGTGCTAGACGCCTTTCTCTCAGAGGGTTTCGAGATCGTCCCGTTCGATGCTGACGATGCTGCGGACGCGGGCGATATCAGGGCCATACTCTAAGCGGCCGGAACTCCCATAGGCGCCTACGATACCTTAATCGCAGCGCAGGCGAGGCGGCGCGGAGCGGTTCTGGTCACTGGCAACCGACGCGAGTTCGAGCGGGTTCCTCGCCTGATGGTGACGGATTGGGCCTGATGAGTGTGCCGGCTTTTCCTTCAATCAGTGCTGTCGACCGCGACGCACTGCCTCCGTCGGCACCCGCTGAACGAAGTTCAAGTGACCCGAGCCTGGTAGGAATCATGGTAGGAAAAATGGTAGGAATCGAAGTTGTAAATCAAACTAAGTATTTGATTTCATTAATTATATAGGAATACGGGTTCGACTCCCGTAGGTCGCGCCACTTATCTGCTATCGCGGCGGCGGCGTCGCGTGGTTGGAAGCAGCGACAGCGCCGTGGAACGGGCCGCAGACTCCAATAAGTAAGTTGGTCGGGCGTCGTCGGCGAGAAACGCATTGCTTGAACTGGCGTTATCTCTCGGTAGCGGCAATGACCGCATCGACATCCGTCACGACGCAGACGTTCTGCAAGGCGTAGTTGACCGACGCCGTGTGCCACTCGGCATTCATCGTCGAGCAGGCATCCTCCGGTACGAGCATGAAATAGCCCTTGTCCGCGCCGGTGCGCGCCGTGTGCTCGATCGACATGTTGGTCCAGGCGCCGGTGACGATGACAACGTCGCGTCCGAGCGCCTTCAGCACGGTTTCAAGCCGCGTGCCCTCCCAGGCACTCATGCGCTGCTTCTCGACGACATGGTCGCCGGCTTGAGCCTCGAGCCCCGGCACGGGCGCAGAGCCCCAAGTGCCGCGCACCAGCGCGTTTGCATCGGCCAGCCCCTCGAACAGCGGCGCATTCATGGTCACCCCCGGCGCGCCGGGCTCGACCACGAACCAGACGTGGATGACGGGAATGCCGCGCGAGCGCGCCGCCTGCGCCAGCCGCGTCGCGTTGGCGATGGCGTTCTGCTGCTTGCAATGTTCCGGCGAGCCCGAAGCCGCGAACGCCCCGCCCTCCATGACGACGTCGTTCTGCATGTCCTGGATGATCAGCGCGCAGCGCGAGGGATCAAGCCGGTAGCCGGCAGCGGCTTTCTTCGCACCGTTTGCCGCAATCGTGGCGGCGGGCGCGACGCCCGATACCGGCTCCGGGGCAGGGCCGCTGCCGCCGCGACTGTTCGGACTGCCGCCAGTTTTCATGAAGGGTTCGCGGCGTGGGCCGACATGTGTCTCCACGGCATAGAGCGAATGCGTCGCGGTCAAAAACAGCGTGCGCCAGTCCGGCCCGCCCCAGGCGAGGTTGCCGACCAGTTCGGGGACGCGCAGCTTGCCGATCAGCTCGCCCTTGATGGTGTAGACCCAGACGCCGCCGGGCCCGGTGACCCAGACATTGCCCTGCGCGTCGCATTTCATGCCGTCGGGGACGCCGGCTTCGGCCCCGACGATGCCCGACGCGAAGATGCGGCCGGGCCCGAGGCGTCCATCGGGGAGGATGGGGAAGACGCGGATGTTGTGCTGCACCGTGTCGTTGACGAAGAGCCGGTCTTCCGTCGGGCAGAAGCACAGGCCGTTGGGCTGGTCGAAGAGATAGCGATCGACCAGAAGCTGCGGCTCGCCTCCTCCCGGAGGAATGCGGTAGACGCCCTGGAATCCCAGCTGGCGCGGCCGCTCGACGCCGAAGACCGGCATACGGCCATACCAGGGATCGGAGAAATAGATCGAGCCGTCCGACTTCACGACGACGTCGTTCGGGCTGTTAAGTTCCAGACCCTCGAAATGCGAGGCCAGCACCTCGCGCTGCCCGTCCGGTCGTTCGCGGATCAGCGACGAGGTCGCATGCTCGCAGACGATCAGGTTAAGCCCGGCATCATAAGTCATGCCGTTGCATTTGTTCGCGGGCCGCTTGACCTCGCGCACGCCGCTCTTGTCCCAACGGCGGCGGACATCGCCGGGCATGTCGGAAAACAGCAGATGCTGTTCGCGGGGATGCCAGACCGGGCCTTCGCAGAACTCGAAGCCGGTGCCGAGCTGTCGCACCGGCGCCCAGAGATCGATCAGATCGGCGAATGTGGGATGAATGGCGACGTGGGTGGTCATGGCGGCCCCCGATCAGGCCGCAAACCAGTTGCGCGGCGGCAGCGACTGCACCACCGGGCCGGGAACCGCCATGTCCATGCGGCCGACGACCTGGCCATGGGCGATCTTCGCCGGCTTGTCATGGACCGGCAGCAGGAATTTGCCGACCGAGAGCAGCTTCTTGATCGCCGCCTTCTCCTCGCGCTTGGAGACGCCGTGATTTCCGGTGGTGCGCGGCTCGTTGGCGCTGATCTCGTGGAAAGGCGTGACGATCTGGTCGTTGAAATCATAGATCACGTCGCCGCAGAGGATGGCCCGACCCTCTGCCGTGTCGACATGCACGTTCATCGAGCCTTCGGTATGCGCGCCGGCGGCTTCGAGATAGCAGCCCGGAAAGAGCTCGATCATCCCCGAGAGCTCGAGATCCTCGAAACGGAGGGCATCGCGCGTATGCAGCCGGTCGATCAGGTGCTTGATGTCGGGGGCCGGATATTGCGGGTGCATCAGCCCCGAGACGGAGTATTCGAGCTCGCGCCGGTTGACGAGCACCGTCGTGTTCATCGGGAAAAGCTCGTCCTTCCCGGCATGGTCGATATGAAGATGGGTGTGCATGACATAACGCACGTCGCCCATCCGCACGCCGTGCTTGGCCAGCTGGTTCTCGATCATGTTCTCGTGGAACTGCAGGCCCCGCATGCCCAGGCTTTCCATGATCTGGTTGTGGCGGTAGCCGGTATCGACGACGACCGGCCAGGGCCCGCCGAGGATCAGGAAGCCATAGGTCGGGACGCGGCGGGTGCGGCCGCAATCGCGGCCGAGCACGAGGAAGCTCGATTCCAGCTCGATGTCGCCATAGTCGAGGATCTTGATTTCGAGCGCCATGGAGGTTCTCCCGTCAATGCTGGGCGAGGCGGTAGACTCGCCGCGCGGTGTGGCTGAAGACATGATCGGCCGCGCTGTCGGGCACGGCGCCGCGATGGGCACCGACCAGCTCGGAATAGGTCGTCCAGAGCTTCTCGATCGGGAAATTGGAGCCGAACAGGCAGCGTTCGACGCCAAACAGCGCGAGCGTTTCCGAGACGACGAAGCGGATATGGTCGGGGTCGTTGCGGCGCTGGAAGGTGCCCAGCCCTGACAGTTTGCTGACGATGTTGGGCTGGCCTGCGAGCTGAGCCATGCCCTCGCGCCAGGCGTCGAGCCCTTCCGGCGACAGGTCCTCGAGCATCCCGGCGTGCTGCAGCACGAAGGTCACCTTCGGGCAGTTGAACGCGAGTTCGGCCGCCCCTTCCATCTGCTGGGCGAAGACCTGGAGGTCGAAGCTGTAGCCGTAATCGGCCAAACGGTTGATGTTGGCCTGCAGGCGCAGCTCCCGGCAGAGATCGCTGCCGCTGGCGAAGCGGTAGAGCGGGTTTTCGTGCCAGTGCAATTGCATCCGCACGCCGCGCACCCGTGGGTTCTGCGCCAGCGCATCGAGCTGCGGGCGGACGTCCTCGGTCCGCATGTCGGCATAGGCGACGATCGCTATCGGGAAGCCGCTTTCCTCCGACGCCTGCGAGACGAATTCGACCTCGTCGAGGAAGCGCGACGGGGCCCAGTTAGCCTGGACGTAGACCGCTTCGGTCACACCCGAAGGCAGGCAATCCGCGAGATACTCTGCAACCGGATAATCGCGCTGGATCGGCTCGTAGGGGCCGAAAATGCGCGGCTGCATCGGACCGACGAGCCAGGGCAAGTCGGCCTGCCGCCAGATGTGGAAATGCGAATCGACGATTGGCTTCATGCTGCGAGCGAGCCTCCGAGCGAAAGGATGTGGCGGCAGATCCGCGCGGTGCTCGCGCCATTGCCGAGGCTGGCAAGACGCGGCGCGATCAGCCGCAGCGCCTCGGTTTCCGGACGGAAACCGGGGTCGATGGCGAGCGGCGTCAGCCAGTCGATGCGGTGAGCCCGCGCGGCGAGCCGCGTAACGGCCGCAACCAGCGCCGCGGGGTCGCCGCGTTCCAGCCCGTCCGACAGTACGACCACGACGGCGCCGCGTGCATAGGAGGCGAAGCGTGGCACGGCGAGGAAGGCCTGCAGCGCGTCGCCGATGCGCGTGCCGCTATCCCAGTCGGCGACCAGCCCCGAAGCATTGGAGAGCGCCTGTTCGCGGCGCCTGCGGCGCAGCGCGCGCGTCACCCGCGTCAGGCGGGTGCTGAAGGTGAAGACCTCCACTCTGGATGCCGCCTGGACGATCGTATGCGCCAGCGCGAGATTGGCGTCGCTGCGCTGCTTCATCGAGCCGGAGACGTCGATCAGCAGCAGGATCGGGCGGGGACGCATGACGCGTCTGAGCTTCTTCAGGCTCATCACCTCGCCATCATGGCGGATCGCCTCGCGCAGGCTGCGCGCGAGATCGACGGTTGCGCCGCGCCTTGCCGCGCGATGCCGATAGCCGCGACGGCGGGGCAGGGCGGCCGGCAGCGCTCGCGCAAAGCGGCGCAGGGTTTCGCTCTCGTCCAGCGGCTGCAGCGCCCGCACGGACAGGGCTTCGGCCCCGGTCGCTGCCTGGCCGGTTTCGTTGACCTCTTCGCCGATCAGGATTTCGCGCGAGCCTGAATCCTCCTGGACCGCTATCTCCTCGTCGGGCGCGAAATCCTCGTCGCCCGGTTCGGCGATCGCACCGAGAAAGTGAATGTCGAACAGGGCGTCGAACAGCTCGCGTTGCTCCGGATGCGGGGCTAGCGTTGCCACGGCCGCCTTGCGGATATGCTCGATGCTGTGGGGGCCGAGCAGTTCGACCGCCATCAGGAAGCTCGTCGTCTGCTCGGGCGCGACGCTGAGCCCATGGGCGCGCAGCAGCGTCGGGAAGGCGACGAACAGGCGCGCCGCGGCGGGGAGGGGAGCGATCATGCCGCCAGCCCCGGAATGATCAATGGCAGGCGCGGGCGCAGATGGACGAAATCCTCCTCGTCCTTGATCGCGGTGCCCAAGGACCGACGGAACGCCTCCGGCCAGGGCGCGCCGGCCAGGGCGAGCGCGGTGGCGGCCTCCGCCCAGTCCACTGCTTCGGCCACGCCGGGCGGCTTGGCCAGTGGTTCCTGACGCAAGAGCCCGATGGCGTGGACGACGGCGCGCGCCGTTCCCTCCGCCACGGCCGAAGAGCGCATCATGATGATCTGCGCCTCCCGCTCGGGCTCGGGATAGGCGATGTAGTGGTAGACGCAACGCCGCCGGAGCGCCTCGTGCAGCTCGCGCGTGCGGTTCGAGGTCAGCACCACGACCGGGCGCTCGGCTGCGCGCAACGTGCCGCGCTCGGGGATCGAAATCGAGAAATCAGACAGGAACTCGAGCAGGAAGGCCTCGAACTCATGGTCGGAGCGGTCGATTTCGTCGATCAGCAGGACGGTCGATTCAGGACGGCGCAAAGCCGTCAGCATCGGCCGCTCGATCAGGAAATCGTCGCGGTAGATGTCGAGTGTCTCGCCGTCGCGGGCCTGCCGGATCGCCAGCATCTGGCGCGGATAGTTCCACTCGTAGAGCGCGGCCGAAGCGTCGATGCCCTCGAAGCACTGCAGGCGGATGAGCTGGCGCCCGAGGATGCCGGCGATGGCCTTGGCGGCCTCCGTCTTGCCGACGCCAGGCGCGCCTTCGAGCAAAAGCGGCTTGCCGAGCGCAAGTGCGAGATAACCCGCCGTGGCGATGCCGTCGTCGGCGAGATACATCGCCCCCGTCAGGGCTTGGGCGAGGTCTTCGGGGCTCGATATGCCGGCGACGGTGGTGCGCAGGGCCATGCCGTCACCGCCAGTTCACGGGGCCGCCGCGGCGCGGGCCGGGCTTGACGCCGCCATTGGCCTGGATGCCGCGCAGGATCTTCTCCGGCGTGATCGGCAATTCGTCGACGCGGACGCCGACCGCGTTGTAGACGGCGTTGGCGACCGCCGGCAGGACCGGGTTCGCGCACATTTCGCCCGGCCCCTTGCCGCCGAACGGCCCGTCCGGCGCCGGGCGCTCCAGCACGGTGACGTGATAGGGCGCGATCTGGCCCGGCCCCGGCATCAGATACTCGTTGAAGTCGCGCGGGCCGTGCTCAGGGTTCGGATAATAGGGTTCGGGCGTCTCGTAGAGCGCGTGGCTCATGCCCATCCAGGCGCCGCCGACGAGCTGCTGCTCGACCATGCGCGGATTGATCACGCGGCCGAGTTCATAGGCGCTGGTCATCCGCAGCACCTCGACCTCGCCGGTCTCGTCATCGACGGCGACGTCGGCCACGAGACAGGCATGGGCGAAGGCGGTGTTGGGGTTCATCTCGCCGGTCTCGGCATCGACAGCCGAGAGCGGGATCAGGAAGATGCCGCGCCCGGCGATGGTCTTGCCCTGCTTGAACTGCGCCGCCTGGGCCGTGGCTTTGACCGTGATCGAGCGCGAGGGGGCGCCACGAACATGAATGTTGCCGCGCCCGTCGGTCACGAGGTCGCCGGCATCGACCTCCAGCTCCTCGGCGGCCGCCTCCAGCAGCACGCCGCGCGCCTCCCGCGCCGCGACGATGATGGCGTTGCCCATGCGGTGCGTGCCGCGCGAGGCAAAGGAGCCCATGTCGTGGGGGCCGGTGTCGCTGTCGGCGGTATCGACATGGACGTCCTCGACCGGCACGCCGAGAGTCTCCGCCGCGATCTGGCGCGAGACCTGCTTCATGCCCTGGCCGAGATCGATCGCCGAGAGCGCGACGGTGAACTTGCCGTCGGGGTTGGAATGGATCAGCGCCTGGCTCGGATCGCCGCCGAGATTCATGCCGATTGGATAATTGACGGACGCCATGCCGCGGCCTTCGTGACGGGCCATGTCAGCGCCTCCTCGTGCCAAAGACGGATGAGAAGCGGACCGCGCCATGCTGGGTCGGGGCGGGTGCGGCAGGCGCAGGCGAGGGCGGCACCGGCGGCGGCTGATAGGGCGGCGGCTGCTGGCTTGCGACCGGCTGATAGGGCGAGGGCTGCGGAGGAGGATAGGCCGGCTGTGCAGCGTAGGACGGAGGCGCTGCCGTAACGGGGCGGGCCGGCTCATAACGCGGCACCTGCGTCGGCGCGGCGCGGCCGTCACGCGCGCCTTCCATTACCGGCTGCTTGCTCAGCGGGATGCGGGAGGTCCCCGCCGGCAGGGTCTGCGTCGGGGCGGAGCTGCGCGTGTCGGGCCGGCCGATCTGGCCGCGCGCATCGAGCACCGTCGCTGGAATCTGCGAGCGCTCGCCGGCGCCGCCGCCCGTGAGCGACGACTGCCGCTTGCCCTGTTCCGAGATCGGCCAGTTTGCCTTCTCGGCCGCGACCTGGACGCATTCGATCAGCGCCGTGTTCGAGGCCTTGCGCCGATGCGGCTTCATGTCCCCGTCGCGATAGGCGTTCAGCAGGCGAAACTCCATCGGGTCCATGGCGGCCGCCTCGGCGAGCCTGTCCATCTGGACCTCCAGCGCGAAATCCACCGCCGTGATGCCGAAGCCGCGCATGGCGGTGGACGGGCAGCGATTGGTGTAGGCGACATGGACGTCGGAGGCGACGTTGGGAATCCAGTACGGCCCGGGCAGATGCGCCGTGCACTTGATCGCAGCGTAGCTGGAGAGCCGTGTATAGGCGCCGGCATCGAAATAGCTACGGATCTGGCGGGCGACGATGCGCCCATCCCGCATCAGCCCGTCCTTGATGTAGATGCGCTCGGCCCCGCGCGGGGAGCCGTAGAGCATCTCCTCCTCGCGATCGAGCACGAAGCGCACCGGGCGCCCCGTCACCATGGCACCTAGCACGGCCAGCGGTTCGGTCAGTGAATCGACCTTGCCGCCGAAGCCACCGCCGACCGTGCCGCCGATGAAGTGCAGACGGTTCGACTCGACCGCGACGATCTTCGCCGCCGTGCCCAGCGCGAAGAACAGGCCTTGCGCGCAGGAATGCACGACGAAGCGGCCGTTCTGCTCGGGCGCCGCGATCGAGCCGTTGGTCTCGGTCGGCGCATGCTCGATCGGCGACATCTGGTAGCGGTGCTCCAACACCATGTCGGCACCGGCGAAAGCGCGCTCGACATCGCCGAAGCGCAGCTTCTGATGGTCGAAGCGCTCGTGATATTCGAAATAGTTTGCCGGATAGGTCTCGTTCACCACCGGCGCGCCCGGCTTCAGCGCCTCTTCGACATCGAAGACTGCCGGCATCGGCTCGTAGTCGATGCGTACGAGCTTCTTGGCGGCGAGCGCTTCAGCCTCGCTCTCGGCGATGATCGCGACGACCGGCTCGCCCTTGTAGTGCACCTTGTCGACCGCAAGCGACGGCTCGTCGTCCTTGCCGAAATTGATCAGGCTGAGCAGTGTGTTCTTGTTGACCGGCACGTCGGCGGCGCGCAGCACGCGCTTGACGCCGGGTGCACGAGCGGCGGCCGCGATGTCGATCGAGCGGATTCGGGCGCTGGGATGGGGGCTGCGCACGACCTTGAGATGCAGCATCCCGTCGAAGGCGTGGTCGTCGAAATAGCGCGTCAACCCGGTGACGTGTCCGGGCATGTCCTGACGCTGGAGGCCCTTGCCGATGACGTTAAGATTGTCGTCGCGCTCGTCGGCGAAGAGGTCCTTGCGCATTTCCAGCATGTCGGCCTCCTTCAGGCGCGTCGCAGGCCGGGCGAACCGGCGGCGGCGAGGATTGCGGCGACGATCGGCTCGTAGCCGGTACAGCGGCAGATATTGCCGCTGATCGCCTCGATGACCTCGTCGCGAGTGGGGTTAGGATTCTTGTCGAGCAGCGACCGCGCCGCCGTCAGCATGCCGGGCGTACAAAACCCGCACTGCGCCGCGAAATGCTCCATGAACTGCGCCTGCAGCGGGTGCAGCTCCGGGCCGCTCGCCATGCCGGACGCCGTTTCCACCTGCCGGCCCTCGCAGGCGATCGAGAGCGTGAGGCAGGAGAGGTGCGGCTCGCCGTCGATCAGCACGGTGCAGACGCCGCAGGCGCCTTGGCCGCAGCCATATTTCGGCGCGAAATCGCCGAGGCTCCGCCGCAGCGTGTTGAGCAGGGTTTCGGGCGCATCGACGAAGGCGGCGCGGTCGGTGCCGTTGAGGCGGAACTGGACGGGGATCTTCGCCATCGCGCGCTCCTCAGCGACTGTTGCCGGCGAGCAGCCGGCCGAGATGGACGGGCAGCACCTCGCGGCGATACCACTCGCTCGCGATCGCATCCGTGGCGGGGCGGCAGCCTTCGAGTGCGGCCTGCTTCGCGGCCTGGATCGCGCCGGCATCCAGGCTTTTGCCCTCCAGCGCCCGCTCGACGCCTCGCGCCCGGATCGGCGTCGGCGCCATCGCCCCATAGGCCAAGCGCGCCTGAGCCACGCGCCCGCCGGTGAGCGGTAGATGCGCGGCGATCGACAGTACCGAAATGCCCTTCGGCTTGACGCGGCTGATCTTGCGAAAATGGAAATCGCCCGGATTGGCCGGCCGCGACAGTTGGACCGACGTCACCAGCGCCGACCCCGAGCGCTCGCGCGCCGCCAGGAATTCCTCCAGCGGCGTCGCCCGTCCGGAGCCGAAGCCGGCCTGCACCACGACCTGCGCATCGAGCGCGAGCAGTGCGACGGTGAAATCGCCATAAGGCGCGGGCGCGAACAGGTTGCCTCCGACGGAGGCCATATTGCGCACGGCCGGTCCGCCGATGGCCCGCGCGGCCGGATGCAGGAAGGCGAGTTCGCGGTTCGCCAGGATCATCCCCATCGTGACGCCGGCCCCGAGTTCGATGCGTCCGCCGCCGGCTTCGATGCGCCTGAAGGCGGGATCTGTGACGTGCAGGAGCGTGCCTTCCGTTAGGCGGCCCTCATTGACGTCGCGCATGACCAGCGTGCCGCCGCCGATCAGAACCGCCTGCCGGTCGCCCGACAGGATGCCGGCGGCTTCGGACAGGGTCGCGCAACTTCTCACATCGAGCATGTCAGACGGCCTCCCTTGCCAGTTCGGGCAGGCGGCGCACCGCCTCGATGCCGTTGGTGTAGACCTCGTCGCCGACGATCCGGGCGAGCTCGGCCTCGCGCCCGCCCGGCGTGGTGAAGCGGCTTTCCCAGTGCCAGAAAGCGCGGTTGCCGTCGGTCACCGGCAGCAGCCGGACATGGGCGACGTAGTTGAAGAGCGGGATGGGCGTGTCGAGCAGGCAGTAGCTGAAGGTCATTTCGAGATCCGAGAGCGTGAGGAGTTGCTCGCGCAGCTCGCTGCCGTCCTGCAGCCAGAAACGGCGCACGCAGCCAATCTTGTCGGAGGGGTGCCCGCGCTCGATCTCGCTTTTGGCGACGATCGGGTGCCAGCGGTCATGGCCGTTGAAGTCGCGCAGCACCGACCAGAGCAGGTCGACCGGCGCGTCGATGATCGTGCTGCGGACGACATGGGGCATGGCCTCATCCCCCGAATGCGCGCTTGAGCGCGTCGAAGCCGCCCTGGAAGACGTTGGTGCCGATGCCCTCGATCAGCTCCGCCTCGCGTTCCGGCGCGCAGTCGAAATCGGCCGACCACTCGATGAAGGTGCGCTCCTGATCGGTGATCGGCGTCAGCCTGAGTGTCGCGACGTAGTTCGTCAGGGGCATGGGCGAATCCAGGATCGCGTAGGTGCAGAACATGTCGTAGTCGGACAGGCCGAGAAGCTGCTCGCGCAGCCGGTCGCCGCTGCGCAACGAGAACGCGCGGATGCAGCCGACCTTGTCGGCGGGCTCGCCGTTCTCGATTCGGCTCTCGGCGATGCGAGGGTGCCAGTTCGGCAGGCCGTTGAAATCGCGCACGCGGGCCCAGACCTTGGCAGCCGGGGCGGAAATGACGCTGGAGACGTAGACGCGGGCCATGGTCGTTTCGCCTCAAGATGTCTTGCCGGGGCTGGGCTCGGGCGGCTTGCCCTCGCCCCCGGTTTTGGCCTCCCCGGATTCTTTCGGTTTGGCCGGCTGCGCATCCTTGGCGACGCGCTGCATGTCGGAGGCCTCGCGCATCAGGCCGCCCATCTTGGCGAGATTGCCGCCCTCGATGCCGATTTCCTTGAGCACCTGGTCGATCATCGGCGCCTGCACGCGGTAGCGCAGGGCGGATTCGATGACCTCGTCGGTGGGCGAGCGCGCAGCCCCCCCTGTGCCGCCGCTCCCGCCGACGCCGGCGAGCCCGTCGACATGAAGGATGCGAATGCTGTCGATCTTCTCCATCGGCTTGACGCTCTCGCGCACGATGCCCTCGATCTTGTCGAGCAGGCGGCGGCGGAACAGGCCATAGCGGGACCCATCGCTAAGCACGTTCTCGGCCTCGTAAAGAAGCTTCTGCGCTTCGGCCTCGACGGTGCGGCGGACCTTGTCGGCCGCGGCTGCGATATTGGATTCCTCCGCCGCCTTCTCGGCCAGCAGGACCTCGACGGTCTTGCGCCGCCTGGCGCCTTCGCTCTCGCGAACCGTCTTGACCTGTTCCTCGGCTTCGACCGCTTTGGCGCGGGCGATCTCGGCATTGGCCTGGGCGGCGGATTCCTCCAGCGATTTGGTGTAAAGCGCGATCGCCTTGTCCATGGCGGCGGATTCGACATCGCGCTCGCGGGCGATCTCGAGCTTGCGCAGCTCGCGCTGACGCCCGACCCGGGCTTCGTCGAGCCCGCGATCCGACGAGATGCGGGCGCGCTCGACCTCCTCATTCGAGGCGATCTGGGCTTCCTGCAGCGCCTGGGTCCGCGCGATTTCAAGCTGCTCCAGCGCGCGCCGGCGCTCGATCCGCGTGGTTTCCAGCGCCTGCTCGCGGACGATATCGACGGTCTCGACCTGCTGCTTGGCGACGATCTCGGCCTGCCGCAGGGCGCTGTCGGCGTCAGTGCGTTCGACCTTCTTGGCGGCGAGCACGATGGCGCGGTCTTCCTCCGCCACCTCGACCGCCTTTTTCTGGGCTATCTGCAGCATCTCGCGGGATTTTGCCGAGTTGATGCGCTCCTCGTCGAGCCCGAGTTCGGTGGCGATGCGGCGCCGCTCGACGGTGTCGCGGCGCTTCAGCTCCGCTGAGTCGATATCGGCGTTGCGGCGGATCTCCAGCTCCTTGGTCGAGAGTTCGGCGGCGATGCGCTCGGCGGCGACGACCTTCTCCTGCGCGATCCGCGCGGCCTCCGTGGCCTCGCGCGCGGCGATCTCGGCGGTGTCGATCGCCTGATTGCGGGCGATTTCGAGATTGCGGACCTCTTCGTCGCGGCGGATGCGCTCGCCGGCGACGATGCGCTCCTGGCTGATGCGCGCCTTTTCCACTGTCTCGCGCGCCGAGATCTCGGCCGCCTCGATCGTCTCGGTCTGTTCGATCTCGAGCAGGCGCTTGCGCTGCTCAAGCGCGATGCGGTCGGCAGTCAGCACGTTCTCCTGTGCAATGCGGGCCTTCTCGACCGCCTCGCGGGCTGCGATCTCGGCTTCGTCGAGGGCCCGGTTGCGGGCGATACCGAGCGCGCGAACGCGCTCCTCCTGGCCGATGCGGGCGGTATCGACGGCCTCGCGCGCCGCGATATCCTCCTGGTCGAGAACGCGGGTGCGCTCGATCTCGCGGTTGCGGACCTCCTGCTCGCTGGCGATCCGGGCGGCGCTGACAGCGCTCTCCTGAAGGATGCGGGCTTTCTCGGTCGCCTCGCGCGCCGCGATCTCGGCCGCCTCCAGCATCCTGGCGCGCTCGATCTCCTTTTGCCGGATATCGCGCTCCGAGGCGATGCGCGCGGAGCTGATTGCCTGCTCGTTGGCGATGCGGGCTTTCTCGATCAACTCGCGCGAGGCGATCTCGGCTTCCTCGACCGCCTGGGTGCGCGCGATCTCTTGCTGCCGAATGTCACGGTCGGACACGATGCGCGCCTCGCTGATCGCGCGCTCGTTGGAGATGCGGGACTTTTCGATCTCCTCGCGGGAGAGGATCAGGGCCTGCTCGGCCTCTGTGTCGCGGGCGGCACGCTCGCGGGCGATGTCCGCGCGCTGCACGGCGCGCTTGATCTCGATCTCGCGCTGCTGTTCGAGCCTTGCCGCCTCGCTGTCGCGCTCGATGTCGAGCGCCTGCCGCTCGGCTTCGAGATTGCGGGTGCGGATGCGGATCATCGAATCCTGCTCGATGTCGTTGCGCAGCTTCCGCTTGTCCTCGATCTCCTCGATGATCCGCGTCAGGCCGGCGGCATCGAAGCGGTTGGATGGGTTGAAATACTGCAGGTCGGTTTGGTCGAGGTCGGTCAGCGCCACCGATTCCAGCAGCAGGCCGTTCTGGTCGAGCGCCTCGGCCGCGGCCTCCTTGACGCGCTGGACATACATCCCGCGCTGCTCGTGCATTTCCTCCATCGTCATCTCGGAGGCGACGGTGCGCAGCGCCGAGATGAACTTGCCCGACAGCAGGGCATGGAGCTGGTCGGGCTGCAGCGTGCGCCGGCCCAGTGTCGCGGCGGCGACTGAGACGGAGTCCCGCTCCGGCTTCACCCGGACATAGAATTCCGCGTCGATATCGACGCGCATCCGGTCGCGGGTGATCAGCGCGTCGTTGCTGGCCCGCGTCACGGCGAGCTGCAGCACGTTCATGTTGACGGGAGTGACGTCATGGATGATCGGCAGCACGAAGGCGCCGCCATTGATCACCACACGCTCGCCGAACAGGCCGGTGCGGACGAAGGAGACCTCCTTCGACGAGCGCCGATACAGCCAGTTCACCAGATAGACGACGATGGCGATGACGATCACCGCCACGATCAGCCAGAGGATCAGCGATCCGATCAGCTGTCCCGTCATGTCCTCATCCTCCCGCCCGTAGCCTGGGTCATTTCGCTTTTCCGGCCTTGGTGGCCGGCTTCTTGACTGTGAGATCGCGGCCGATGCGCTTGAAGGCGCGAGTCTGTTCGCGGATCGCGACCTCGACCGGCAGGCGCTCCATCGAAGAGGCGCCATAGAAGCCGTGGCAGTGCCTGGTGTTCTTCATGATGAAATCGGCATCGGCGGGCTCGGCGACCGGGCCGCCATGCACGAGGATCAGCGCATCCTTCTTGACTGCCAGCGCGGCGGACGCCCATGCATCGACCAGCGCCGGGCAGTCGGCGAGCTTCAGCGCCGTCTCGGCGCCAATCGCCCCGCCCGTCGTCAGGCCGAGATGGCAGACGATGATGTCGGCGCCCGCCTTCGCCATGGCGCGCGCATCGGCCTCGTTGAAGACGTAGGGCGTCGTCAGCAGGCCCTTCGCGTTGGCGAGCGCGATCATCTCGACCTCGAGGCCGTAGCCCATGCCGGTCTCTTCGAGATTCTTGCGGAAGACGCCGTCGATCAGCCCGACGGTCGGGAAGTTCTGCACCCCGGCGAAGCCGATACGCGCGACCTCGTCGAGGAAGGCATCCATCCTGCGGAACGGGTCGGTGCCGCAGACGCCGGCGACGACTGGCGTGGACTTCACCACCGGCAGCACCTCGGCCGCCATCTCCATGACGATGGCATTGGCATCGCCATAGGGCATCATCCCTGACAACGAGCCGCGTCCGGCCATGCGGTAGCGTCCGGAATTGTAGATCACGATGAGGTCGATGCCGCCGGCCTCCTCGCATTTCGCAGACAGCCCGGTCCCCGCGCCGCCGCCCACGATCGGCTCACCGGCCGCGACCATCGCCCGGAAGCGCTTCAGCAGGGATTTCTTGTCGAAGCTGGCCATGGGAAACTTCATGCCTTCGCTGTCCGTTCGCGACGCCGGCCGGCGTGCAGGGCCTTGAACTCCCGCACCAGGGCGGCGGCGAAGGCCGGGTCGTTGATGTGGTGCGGGCAGCGGATCAGCTGCCGTGTCGCTGTCTGACGCACCGTCTGCTCCAGCGCCTGGAACAGGGCCGCATCCGCGGCGGGGTCGTGGAAGGGTTGGCCTGGTGCATCGAGCGCCGAGACACCCCGTTCGGGCAGGAGGAACCGCACGGGCCCCTCCATCGTGTTCAGCCGCTCGCCGATCCAGCGGCCCATCCGCGCATTCTCCTCCACCGTGGTGCGCATCAGCGTGATCTGCGGGTTGTGCGGATAGAAATTGCGGCCGCGATAGCGCTCCGGGACTGTTTCCGGGGCGAAGAAATTGACCATGTCGAGCGCGCCGACCGAACCGACATAGGGGATGCGCGTGCGGATGATCGCTCCGAAACGGTCTTCCGTCGCCGGCAGGAGCCCACCCATCATCATGTCGCAGATCTCGGTGGTGGAGACGTCTATGACGGCTCCGACCAGCCCTGAATCGACGAGCTTCTCCAGCGCGCGGCCGCCCGTACCGGTGGCATGGAAGACGAGCGGCTCCCACTCGGCCTCCAGTAGCTTTGAGACCTGCTGCACGCAGGGTGTCGTGACGCCGAACATGGTGAGGCCGACCAGCGGCTTCTCCGCCTCGCCACGTCGCGCCGCTGCGGGCTTCGTCAGTTCGGCCAGCCGCGCCTTGGCCATGGCGGCGATGGCGCGCGCGCCATTGCCCAGTACGAGCCGCGAGACCCGGTTCAGCCCCTGCACGTCCGTGACGGAATGCATCATGGTGATGTCGGCGGCGCCGACGTAAGCCGCGACATCGCCCGAGGCCATGGTCGAGATCATCAGCTTCGGCAGGCCGATCGGCAGCGCCTGCATCGCCGGCGTCACCATCGCGGTCGCCCCCGAGCCGCCGGCCGAGATGATGCCGAGAACGCCCTGCTGGCGCGGCAGCCAGGCCTTGAACGCCTCCGTCATTGCCGCGACCGCAGCCCCGCGATCGCCCGAGGCGATGCCGGCCGAGCCGCGCGGATGGGCGAGCGCGATCTCCTGGGGATTGACGTCGCCGCCCGCGCTGCGGCCCGACGTCGAGATATCGACCAGCCGCGCCCGCACCCCTTCTGCCTGGACGAGATCGCGGATGAAGCGCAGCTCCTCGCCTTTGGTGTCGAGCGTGCCGACGACGATGACATGGGGCTCGCCACTAGCTGAGGGTGCATGGCGTCTACCGTCGGCGACGCTCCGGCCGTCAAGCGTTGCCAGCGTCGGGCGCGAGATCGTCCGGGCTTGCGCCTCGATGCGCGCCGCCGGCACCGGCTGCGACCAGCGTGTCGGGATGACTGGGTTGGCGTTGTAGACTCGCATCGGCCCGGTCGGCGGGGAGGGGGCACGCGGTGCCCCGCCCTCGGGAGTCTCCGCGACGCTCGGCGCTCCGTCCGTCTCGTCATGGCCATGGCGGCCGACACCGAGCAGACGCTGCTGCAGTTCGCGGTCGCCCGCCAGCGTGGCCGAGGCGATGATGCGGTTGACCCGGCCATTGACCATGATCGCGACGGGGTCCGACATTTCCGTCGCGACGCCGATGTTCTGCTCGATGACCAGGATCGCGACGTCGCCCTGTTCGGCGAGCCGCACCAGCATGTCCTCGACATGGGCGACGATGACGGGCGCGAGCCCCTCCGTCGGCTCGTCCATGATCAAAAGGCGCGGATTCATCAGCAGCGCGCGGCTGATCGCCAGCATCTGCTGCTCGCCGCCGGACAGTTGCGCGCCGCCATTGTTGCGGCGCTCCGCCAGCCGCGGGAAGGCCTCATAGATTCGCTCAGGCGTCCAGGCGCCGCGCTTGCCGCGCTGCATCAGCCGCAGATGTTCGTCGACCGTCAGCGAGCGCCAGAGCCGGCGGCCCTGGGGCACGTAGCCGATGCCGAGCCGTGCGATCTCGGCGGGACTGCGGCCGGCGATCTCCTCGCCGAAGAAGCGGATCGAGCCGGAGCTGATCGGCACCAGCCCCATGATCGCCTTGCACATGGTCGTCTTGCCCATGCCGTTGCGGCCGACGACCGAGAGCACGCCGCTCTGCAGCGTGAGATCGACGCCCTGCAGCGCATGGGAACGGCCATAGAAGACGTTGAGCCCCGCGATCTGCAGGATCGGCACGCCGGCGCCCGGCGGGGCCTTCAGGCGCTCAGCCATGACCACCTCCGAGGTAGAGTTCCTGGACCTCGGGGTCGGTCTCGATCTCGTTGGGCGCGCCTTCCTTGAAGATGCGTCCGTTGTGCATCATCGTCACGCTCTCGACGACGCGCAGCGCCACATCCATATCGTGCTCGATGATGATGTAGCCGATATGGCTCGGCAGCGAGGTCAGGATATGGACGAGGTCGCGCCGCTCGGTCGGCGACAGGCCCGCCGCCGGCTCGTCGAACAGGATGAAACGCGGTGCGCCCGACAGCGCGAGTGCGATCTCGAGCTGGCGCTGCTGGCCATAGGCGAGTTCGCCGACCAGCCGGTCCTTCACGGGCGCAAGATGCACGGCCTCCACCAGCGTTTCGGCGGCATGAATCAGTGCATCGTCGCGGCGCGGGCGCAGCAGCGAGAAGCGGTTCCGCGAGACGCCCCGGCAGGCGAGATAGACATTGTCGAGGACCGACAGTCCCGAGAAGAGCGACGAGATCTGGTAAGTGCGGCGCAAACCGCGCCGGATGCGCTCCTGCGGCGGGAAGGCGGTGACATCTTCGCCGAAGAAACGAATGACGCCGGAACTCGGCGCGAAATCGCCCGTGATGCAGTTGAACAGCGTCGTCTTGCCGGCACCGTTCGAGCCGAGCACGGCGCGCCTCTCGCCGGGCTTCACCGAAAGCGTGATGTCGGTGAGCGCCGCCAGCGCGCCAAACAGACGCGAGACGCCGCGCAGTTCCAGCGCGTTGGCCGATCCGGCCGCCGTCAGGCGTTCGCGTGTGGCGAGCGCGCTCATGGCGAGCCTCCACCGGAGCCCATCTGGGTATTGCGGGCGTCGCCGCTACGGCGGTAGCGCTCGCGCAGCCTTTGCCAGATGCCGATCAGCCCGTCCGGCGAGAACAGCACGATGACCAGGAAGCCGAGGCCGATCAGCAACTGGTAGCGCCGGCCGTCGAGGCCGACGCCCTCCAGCACATCGAGCGCGAAGGTGCGCAGCAGGACATAGACCAGCGCGCCGATGAAGGGGCCGATGGGGCGGCTCAGGCCTCCGACCACCGCGATGATCAGCATGTCGACCACCGGGCCGACGCCGGCCGTGCCGGGTGAGATCTGGCGCTGGTACCAGACGAGAAGGACGCCCGCGCAGGCGGCGATCAGCGAGGCGAACGTGTAGGCCAGGATGCGGTGCGCGACGACATCGAAGCCCAGCGCCGCCATGCGACGCGGATTGTCGCGGGTTCCCTGCAGGGCCAGCCCGAAGGGAGCGCGGGAGACGTAGACGACGACGCCATAGGCCAGCGCCGCGCAGGCCAGCGTCAGATAGTAGAAGGGCAGACTCTGGCCCCATTCGACACCGAGGAAGGTGGGCGGCAGGATGCCGTTGAAGCCGCTGAATCCGTTGAAGATCGTATAGTTCTGCAGCGTCAGGTAGTAGAAGGCCGAGGCGATCGCGAGCGTGATCATGATCGTGTAGATGCCCTCGGTGCGGACCGAGAGCGCGCCGCTGAGGGTGCCGAACAGTGTCGCCACCAGGATTGCGACCGGAGCGGCGAGCCACCACGGCCAGTGCAGGCTGATCTGCGAGATCGCGCTGTCGCCCAGGATCGCGACGAGGTAGCCGGCGAAGCCCGCCACCGTCATCTGAACCAGGCTGACGATGCCGCCATAGCCGGCCAGAAACATCAGGCTCAGCGCGATCATGCCCAGGATCATCGCATAGGCGACGATCTGAATGAGCCAGAAGGAGCTCGCGATCGCGGGCATCAGGAGCAACAACCCGGCGACGATCCAGAAGGCCGTGCCCCGCCGACCCACCCAGTCGCCGAAGCTCTCGCGGGGGCGGGCGCGCTGCTCGAGGTTGAGGTCCGCGATCGCCATCATCCGCGCCTCGCCGCGAGGCCTTCGGGCCGCACCGCCAGGACCGCGACCATGATGATGAACGTCAGCATCACCGCATAGGTCGGCATGTAGACCGAGCCGAACTGCTCGGCGAGGCCGACGATGAGCGCGCCGATGGCCGCGCCCGGAATGGAGCCCATCCCGCCGACGATGACGACCACGAGCGAAGACAGGAGGATACGCGTGTCTTCGCCCGGCTGCAGCGACTGGAACGTGCCGCCGATGACGCCGGCGAGCCCCGCAAGCCCGGCGCCGAAGGCGAAGACCATGACGAAGATCAGTTGCACCCGCACGCCGGTCGCCGACAGCATGTCGCGATCGTCCACGCCGGCTCGCACCAGCATTCCGACCCGCGTGCGGTTCAGCGCGAGCCACATCAGCACGCCGAGGACGATCGCGCCGACGAGAATGGCGATGCGAACGAGCGGGTAGGTCATCATGACCGCCTCGCCATTGCTGCGCAGGGCCACGGCGAAGGGCAGCGTCACGGGCCCGGAGAGCCAGTCCGGCGTCGTCACCTGGAAGGTGTCGCCGCCATAGTTCCACAGCAGCAGATCGGCGAAGATGATCGAGAGGCCGATCGTGACCAGCGTCTGCCGGAGATCCTGGCCTTCCATCCAGCGGAACAGCAGCACCTGCATCAGGATGCCGACGATGGCCACGACAAGGAACGAGACCAGCAGAGCAACCAGCCAGGAGCCGGTCAATTCGCCGACGCTGTAGCCGAGATAGCCGCCAAACAGATACAGCGAGCCATGCGCCAGGTTGACGTTGCGCATCAGCCCGAAGATCAGCGTGAATCCGCTGGCGACGAGGAAATAAAGTGCGCCCAGCGTGATCCCGTTGAACAGCGCGCTGAGGAAAACGCGCTTGCGCCCAAACGCGGCCTCCATCCCCGGTGTCCAGATCGCGAAGACGAGCCAGAAGAGGATCGCCACCGCGAAGATGATGATCAGCGACCAGACGGGGCGGCGTGCGATGAAATCAGACATGGGCCGCCTGCATGAGATGGGCCACCTGCATCGGCGCGGGCCCGACCGTGCGCAGCACGCGGCGGTAGTCACGCGGCGCCATGCCCATATGGGCGGTGAAGAAGCGCGTGAAGACGCTCTGGCAGGAGAAGCCGAGGCGGTTTCCGATCCGGGTCACGGGATCCTGCGAGAAGACGAGCCGGTCGAGCGCAGCGTCGAGTCGGACCGTGTTGGCGAACACCGTCGGGGTGACGCCGACCTGTTGGCGGAAGAGCTTGAAGAAATGGGCACGCGACAGGCCGGCCTCCCGGGCGACACGTTCGAGCGCACCATCGTAGCTTGGATGGTCCTCGAGCAGCCGACAGGCGCGCAGCACGCGGCAGTCGAGCGCGCCCTCCGGCGAGAGATGGGCGAAGGAGGAGGCCAGATCCGGCTCGATCGGCTCGCTCGAAGCCTGCGCCAGCGCCATCAGCACCGGCTCGAGATTGAGGTCGCGGCGTGGAGACAGCAGCATCTCGACGACCTTGTCGCGCCAGGCGGCAAGCTCGCGGGTGACGACCAGCTCCGATGACGGAAAGACCAGCCCTCCGGCCGGAGTCATGCTCTGGGCTGCCAGCCACTCCGGCCTGAGATAGACGACGAGGAAGAGGCCAAAGCAACCGGCACTCTCCGGCTGGAAATTATGCGGCTCCCACGGGTTGATGGCGATGCCCATGAAGGGGTCGATGCGCGTGGAACGGCCACCGACGGTGACGAGCCCGCGCGATCCCTCCAGGAAGAAGATCAGATGGGCCTCGCGATGGGCGTGCAGCACCAGCGGACGGTCGAGATCGTAGATCGAAACCCGGCCGAACGGACCGTGACAGACCGCGACTGCGCGACTCATGGTGCCTCGCGAAAGAAAATCCGACGGCGGAAGCTCGGCCTCATCAGGCAAGCCGCCATCCTTGCGCCGCGAGATCGGCTCGCAGGCGCCTGGCGTCGGGACATGACAGGATCGAAGGGGGCGCGCATCTCGCGTTCCTCCCCCTTCGTCGCAGCGCTCAGGCGCCTATTTCTTGCATTCCGGGTTGGTCCGCGACGGCAGCCCCACCGCTTTGAACGCCTCGAGCGAGAGCCCCAGCGTCTGGGTCACGTCGGGAACCGCACGGACGAACTTGTTGGTCAGATCGCCGTTCGGCAGCTCCGCTACTTCGGTGATGAAGGTCGTGGCGATCGCCTGCCGGTTGTCGTCGAGTTTGATCTTGCCGTTGGGCGCATCGAGTTCGATCTTGGCGAGTTCGGCCCGCAGCTTGGCACCGCCATCCGAAATGTCGCCTTTGACCTTGTCCATCGCGATCGCCAGGGCCTTGACGGCATTGTAATAGTTTGTCGCGAACAGCGAGGGGCTGGCGAAGCGCTTGTCGGCCGGGAAGGCGTCCTGATAGGCCTTGACCCAGGCCTTCCAACGCGGATCGTCCCAGGCGTCGGCGACGCCGCCCGAAGAGGGCGTGCCCACCAGCAGACGCTTGGCGGCGCCCTTCGACGACAGCACGGTCTGGTCGACCATGATGGAGCCGCCGATGAACTTGGCCTTGCCGCCGGTCTGGCTGTACTGGTTCAGGAAGTTGACCGCGTCGCCCCCGCCCAGCCCGAGAAAGACGGCATCGACATCGTCGGGGATGTTGGCGATCACCGAGCCGAAATCCTTGGTGCCGAGCGGCACCCACTGGCGCTGGGTGATGTCGCCCCCTGCGCGGCAATAGCCGAGCGCGAAGCCGAAGACCTGCGTGTAGGGGAAGGAATAGTCCTCGCCGATCACGGCGACCTTCTTGAAGCCTTTGTCCTTGAAGACGTATTCGCCGAGACCGGCCATCCACATCGCGCCGTCGCTGTTGAAGCGGAAGAAGTTCGGCGAGGGATTGACGAAGGTGGTCTCGAGCGCGCCCGACGAGCCGTTGATCATGACGAGATTGGGCACCGTCTTGCTGTAATCGCGCATGGCGATGCCCTCGGAGCCGGAAAGCGGCCCGATGATGAGCTGCACCTTGTCCTGCTCGACCAGCTTGCGCGCAGCGCGCAGCGCGGAATCCGGGCTGGCGTCCGTGGACGTGATAATGAGTTCGAACTCGCGGCCCGCGAGCTTGTTGCCGAGTTCCTTGGCCGCGATCTGGACGCCGCGAACGCCATCCTCGCCGCCGGACGTCAAAGCGCCCGACAGCGTCGCCATCACACCGATCTTGAGTTTTTCCTGGGCATTGGCGACCGCTGAGGCCGCCACGAGACTGCAAACCGCGACAGCGGCCATAAGCGTCTTACGCATCGTATTCCTCCCTGCGTGCTAGCTGCGCCGAAGGTTCCTACGGCGAAGCCGGTGGCGGCTTTTTGATCCGCTCTAAACGCACGGTAACATAGTGCGAGACGCTGCCAAGGTCATGGATATTGCGCTGGGTCTGCTTTTTGGCTCCAGTCGCGGCCCTGAAGTTAGCATCGACTCCGCGTGAACCTTAGCTGGCAGCCGATTGGACGGATGCCAAGCCTTCGCTCTTCCTATCAGCAGTTCCAAGGATGATCGGCTAGTAAGAACATGGTATGAAGGCCACGCCGTTGGCAGCCGCGCGTTCACATTGGCGCGCCGTCCGGACACATTCGACGTTAGGGACGGATGCGACTGTCCGGTTCTTTGCTCGGCGCTGGACGTCTGCTCCTGGCGCATTAAGACCGTGAGACGGGTTGCAACCAGTATCAATAATGCCAGTGCACTGGTGCAGTGCCGCTCACCGGGAGGCGGACTATGCCAATATGGTCGCCGAGCAAACAGCCCAGATAGCCGGTTTTAAGGTCAGGTCCGCCAAAGGCTATGCTCGACAGGTTCCGCAGCGTGACGGCCGGGTTTGAATCCATTTGCAGACGGCCCAACCCATTGGCGACGAAGGCTTCCTCCACCCAGGCAACATGGCGCGCATCAGTCTCGCTGATAATGATCTCGGCGTGCCCGCCTTCGGGATCGATCCGCAGGAGCTGATTTGAAATTACCCCGGCGATCCAGACCTTGCCGTTGGCATCGAAAGCCAGACCATCTGGAAACTGCCCCGCGTCAAATTCATGCACGACCTGCTTGGGTCCCAATCGCGCACCGGGGGTGATAGGGAAGCGGCTGAGCCGCCTGCCATAGGTCTCGTTGACATAAAGCCAGCGTCCGTCCGGCGTGATCTGGCATTCATTGGTGAACCCGAGTCCGTCGGCGACGATCCTCGCGCCCCGCTCGTCGAGCACCGCGACGAAACCGGTCGAGGAATCGAGCCGATAGTCGAGCGACCGTGGCTTCAGCCGTGTCGACACGGTGAGCCAGAGCCGTCCTTCGCGGTCGCGAACCACGTAGTTGGAAGGCGGGATGGGCTGTCCGTCGATCTCGGTTAGAACGGGCGAGACCTGGCCGTCCCGCGTCAGCCTCCAGACGCCGCCAATCTCGCTGCCGAGATTGGCGAACAGGAAGGAGCCGTCGGGCTCCAGCGCGATGCCGTTGGGGCGCAGGCCCTCGGGAATGTCCGCTGTCGCGGCGGTGTATAGCGCTTGTGTTCCGTCAGGCTTCAGATGGGCGACGCCGCCGCGCCAGTCGGCGGTGAAGAGATCGCCGCGCGCGGTGGCGAGCACGCATTCGGGGCGCACCAACCCTTGGCCGAGCAGCGAGACCTCGGAGAGCGGGATCGGAGTCATCCGCGCATGAACCAGACGAGTGCCATCGGTATCGCCTCGATATAGGTGACGGCAAACAGCACGATCAGCGCGATCGCGAACATCGGGATCAACTCGCGCGAGATCGCGACCATGCCGACGCGCGCGATCTTGGCCGCGACGAAGAGCGTGCCGCCGACGGGGGGCGTGTAGAGCCCGATCACCAGATTGAACACCATGATCAGGCCGAGATGCACCGGGTCGATGCCGAAAGCCTTGGCCGTGGGGATGAAGAGAGGCGCAGTCAGCATCAGAGAAGGCAGCGGCTCGAGGAAGATGCCGACCAGGATCAGCGCAACGTTGAGAAGCAGCAGGAAGACATATTTGTTCTCGGAAATCGCCAGGATCGCAGCTGCCAGATTGGCCGGGATCTGCTCGACCGTGATCAGCCAGGACAGCGCCCCGGTCGCGCCGACGACGAGCATGACCACCGCGCTGGTGCGAAATGAATGCAGCAGCATCTCCGGCACCTGGCTCGGCTTGACTTCGCGATAGACGAAGAGCGCGAGAATCAACCCGTAGAACACCGCGATAGAGGCGGCCTCCGTCGGTGTGAAGATGCCGGTCAGGATGCCGCCCAGGATCACGACCGGCATCCCCGAAGCCGGCAGGATCGCGACGAAGCTGCGCCAGATCTCGCGCCGGCTGGGCATTGCGCCGCCGAGGTCGCACCCCAGCGAGCGGCCCTTCCAGATGCAAAGCAGGATCAGCGCGAAGGCGAGCGTGAAGGCCGGGAACACGCCCGAAACCAGCAATTCGCGGATCGAGACGTTGCCGACGAAGCCATAGACGAGCAGGGGGATCGAGAGCGGCATCAACACGCCGATGGTGCCGGCGACCGCGATCAGCGCGCCGGCAAAGGCACGCGGATAGCCGCGCTCGGCCATGCGCGGCACCATGATCGATCCGATCGCGGCGGAATCGGCAACCGCCGAACCCGACACCGAGCCAAACATCGTGCAGGCCGAGACTGTGACGACCCCGAGCCCGCCTGGCATGAAGGCGAGAAGCGAGCGTGCAAAATCGATCAGCCGCTTGCCAACGCCGCCATGGGTGATGAGCTCGCCGGTGAAGATAAAGAGCGGGATCGCCGCCAGATGCAGCGGCTCGACGCTGGAGAGATAGGAGAGGAAGATCGCTTCGAGCGGATAACCCTGGCCGAAGATCCCGATCGTCGAGATCGTGGTCAGCAGCAGCGCCCAGACCAGCGGCATTCCTAGCAGCGCAAGAGCGAAGAAAAGCACGCAGATGACGGCAAGCACCATTGTTTCAATCCATGAAGACTTCTTGAGGGATGGGCTCGCCGCGAGCCAGCAGTGTCGTCTCGTAGAGCACGTAGACGAGCGCCAACGCCGAACCGACCGGCATGGCGAGATACTGCACGCCCATCGGCCAGTGCAGTACCGTCATCTCCTGCTCCATCGTGCCCAGCGCGATGTTCCAGCCGTACCAGACCAGAAAGCAGAGCAGCGCTACCACGCCGAGCCGCGTCGCGATTTCGACGATGCGGGTCCAGGCCGGCGGCATCGCCTCGACGAACTCGGTAATGCGCATATGAGCACCACGCCGCGCCGCCGAGGCGCCACCCAGAAAAGTCGCCCAGAGCAGCACGAACTCGCCAAATTCGGTGTTCCAGGCGATGTCGCTGTTGAGCAGCACGCGCGCCGCAACGTTGGCGAACATGACAAGCAGCAGCATGATGGCCAGCCCGGTGACGACGATGTCGATCGCGTCGCCGAGCAAGCGCAGGACCGCCGGTTCGGGCCGGCCGGGTCGGTAGAAATAGAACGATCCGACCGCGGCTCCGGCGTCGGGCGTTGCCATCAGCCCATGGCCTTCCGGATGGCGGCGGCTTCTCCGATCATCTGATCGACCGCCGCAGCACCGAACTCCTTGCGGGCACGCTCGTTGGCGCCTTCCGCGGCCTTGCTCCAGGCGGCAAGATCGGGCTTGACGATGGTCGCGCCCTTGGCGGTCATCTCGGCCAAAAGCTTCTCGTCATTGGCGCGGACCTCGCGGCGGTTCCAGTCGCCCGCTTCCTTGGCGGCCTTCATCACGCCGTCTTGGTCGGCCGCCGTCATGGCCTTGAAGCTGCGTTCGCCCATGGCGAGCCAGAGCGGCGAATAGACGTGGTTTGACAGGGTGATGTACTTCGCCACCTCGTAGAAGCGCTGTGAGAAGATCGTGTCGATCGGGTTTTCTTGGCCCGAGACGGTGTTCTGCTGGATGCCGAGATAGACCTCGGTCACTGGCATCACCACGGGCGAGAAGCCGATCGACTCCATGATCCAGCGGATCATCTCGACGGGCGCGATGCGGAGCTTCCTGCCCTTGGCGTCGGCGGGGCTGTTCAGCGGGAAGTTGGTGGTAAAGCTGCGGAAGCCCGCCTCCCAGTTGCCGATCAGGCGCATACCCTTGGCCGGCAAAGCCGCCGCCTGCTTCGCAATGAAGGGCGAGGTGTCATAGAGCTTCCAGCCCTGCTCGTAGTTCTCGGCGAGATAAGGCAATGCGATCAGCGACAGATCCTTCACATGCGGGGTGAAGGTGACGACGCCCGTGACGGCAAAATCGAGCCCGCCGATCTGGAGTTGGTCGAGCGACTTCGCGTCGTTGGCGAGCTGGCCCGAATGATAGACCTGCACCTTGTAGCGGCCTTGCGTGTATTTCTCGACGGCGGCGGCGAACATCTCCGCCGCCTGCTGGCGTGCACCTACCGAGGTGTCGGTATGGCTGAAACGCAGCACCTTGGCGCTCTGGGCGCGCAGGATGGTGGGGAAGCCGGTGATGGCGAGGCCGGCTGCGGCCGTGCCCTTCAAGAGATCGCGTCTGTTGGTCATGGTATCCTCCCGGGATGTGATTGTTTGCCAGCCGGGCGGCTTGCTGCCGCCTTCTCGTGGTTCAAAGTGAGATGAAGCGAGCCTCCGCAGCCGAGCGGTAGATCGCCTCCTCGATGTCGAGATTGCGCAGATAGTCGCGACCGGTATTGACGAGCGCCGAGCCGGTCAGGAGATGGTCGGCGACATGGCGCGACTGACGGTAGACGCAGTCACCGCCATAACCGCGATCCTCCCATCCATAGACATGCTCACGCTCATCTCCGCCGCGTGGACGGACGAAGAGCTTGCCGAAGCCATCCAGACGGATGACGCCTTGCGTGCCCTCGACCAGGAGCACGCCATTGGTCATGCGGGTGTCGTTTGCGGGATGGTCGACATGACGGTTTCCGTCGAAAAGACCGGCTGCGCCGCTGGCGAAGTCGAAGATGACATAGCCTGCATCCTCGCCTGCGATAACGGGGTTGATCCGGCGCAGACGAGCGAAGACGCCGGTGATCTCGCCCATCAGGCAGCGAAAGACGTCGATCAGGTGGATGCCGGTTTCGTGGATGAGGAAGCGCGGCATCGCTTGGAAATAGGGCTGGCGCGAGAGATAGGCGTCAGGCCCCTGGCCGTCGCCCGGCCGCAGGCGGAAGCTGACGTTCAGTGGCGTGCCGACGGCGCCGCCATGCATCAGGGCCTGCGTCTCCATGAACCAGGGCATGAAGCGGAAGTTCTCGTGCACGGCCAGCAGCGTGCCAGCGCGCTCCGCCGTCTCAACCAGTTCGATTGCCTCCGGCAACGCAGGCGCCAGCGGCTTCTGGCAGATCATCGCGATCTTGCGCTCGGCACCGGCCCGGACGAGATCCAGATGGGTCTGCGGCGGCGTGACGATATCGACGAGATCGGGCCGCGCCGCATCGAGCATGTCTTCGGCATTCGCGAAGGCCCGTGCCTGCGGGAACAGGGCCATTGCGGCCGCGCGCTTGTCCGGGTCGCGATCGGCCACGCCGACGACGCGTACATCCGCCATCCGGCTCCAGGCGTCCTGGTGAAACCGGCTGAAATAGCCGCAGCCCGCGATGGCGACCGCAAGTGTCATGGCTGGGAGGCCCCGGTCATTGCGGATCGGCCTGTCCGCTGCGGATCAGGTCGGCGACCGTCTGGCCGATCTCGATCGTGCCGTTGCTGCCGCCGATGTCGTGGCTGCGCAGACCGAGCTTGCCGAAGGCGTGATCGACGCTGTGCTCAATGGCGCGGCCGGCATCGACGGCCGCCTGGCTGCCGCGCGTCTCGCCGAGCCAGTCGAGCATCATTGCCGCCGACAGGATCATCGCGGTCGGGTTGGCGATGCCCTTGCCCGCGATGTCGGGGGCCGTCCCATGGCTCGGCTGGAACATGCCGTTGGCGTCGCCGATATCGGCTGATGGCGCGAAGCCCATGCCGCCGATCAGGCCGGCGCCAAGATCCGAGAGAATATCGCCGAACAGGTTCTCCATCGGCAGCACGTCGAAATCCCAGGGCCTGCGGACGAGATCGAGTGCCATTGCATCGACATAGTGGTGCCGGGCCTCGATGTCGGGATGCCGGGCGGCGGCTTCGTAGAAGACCTTCCGCATGAAGGCGAAGGAGAGGAAAACATTGGCCTTATCGACGATGGTGACGCGGCCCGGCGTGCCCCGCGTCTCCTTGCGCCGCCGGGCGAGGCCGCAGCTGAATTCGGTCAGCTTCTCCGTCGTCGCGCGCGTGATGACCTGTGTATCGCGGGCCTCGCGATCGTCGATGATCTCGCCCTTGCCGCGCGACACGAACATGCCTTCGGTCGATTCACGCACGATGACGAGGTCGATGCCCTTTGCCCTCTCGTCGGCGAGCGCCGGCGGCACGCCGGGGATGGCGCGGATCGGTCGGACGCCGGCATAGAGTCCGTAGGCGACGCGCAGGTCGAGCTGCGGCGCGATCTCGGTGCCGTCGGGAAAGCGTATATCGGGCCAGCCCATGGCGCCGAACAGGATGGCATCGGCCTTCCCGGCCCGCGCGATGCCGTCCTTGGGCAGCGTCGCGCCGGTCTCGCGGTAGTGATGGGCGCCGCCGGGGATCTCTTCCGAGCGGAACGACAGCCCGAAGCGCTCCTCGACGGCTTCCAGCACGACATAGGCCGCCTGCATCACTTCAATGCCGATGCCTTCGCCCGGCATAACGGCGAGATGGAAGGAGTTCGAGGTCATAGGCGCTGGATTCCGTGGCGTTCGATGATGGTGGTGAGTTCGTTTCCGCCGCGCTTGCGATGGGCAAAATAGAGTTCGCGTGCCCTGTCGCCGTCGCCGGCAAGCACCGCATCGACGACGGCACGGTGCTCCGCGGTTGATTGCAGGGGCAGAGGCCGCAGCGACAGCGTGAACATGCGGGCGCGATGGGCCTGGTCCCATACCGTCAGGATCATGGCGGCGAGACGCTTGTTGCCGCAAAGCTTGGCCAGGCTCATGTGAAAATGCTCATCGGCCATGGCCCAGGCGACGAGATCAGGCTGCGCGCCCGCCAGCGCATTCTCCATGTCGTCACAAGCCCGGACGAGGCCGGACAGCTCGGCGCGGTCGGGCCGGCGCGCCACCAGCAGTTCGACCGCGGTTGGCTCGAGCGACATCAGGATTTCGTAGATTTCACGCATGTCGCCGGGTGACAGAGCGGAGATTCGCACCCCGTGCCGCGGTACGATCTCCAACAGCCCCTCCTGCTGGAGTCGTACGAAGGATTCCCTGACCGGCGTGCGGGAGGCTTCGAATTCAGAAGCGATCTGGCTCTCTAAGATCTGAGCCCCGGGCGGATAGCGGTTGTCGAGGATCGCCTGTTTCAGCTTCAGATATACGGCTTCGGACGAGCGCGGAGGGCGCGAGCCATCCTCGGTCTCATCGTATCCGGCCAAAGCGATCATATGCGCGTCCATTAATGTATGCGTTAATGGCGACATTGCCTTATGGCTGGTGGGCTGACAAGTGGATTTCGCGTGAGCGGCAGATTTTCCTTAGGGAACCGCACGTGCAGCCCTGAGTGCTGTTGGGCTAGAAGCGCGCAGCCGGCGCGCGCATGACCAACCCGCAAATTTTTGGTTCACATGCTCGGAACTGGAAGTGTGTCGAACCAGCGGCAAGTCATGGCTTATTAAAAGCGCGAACGTCCAGTTCTTGGCGAGCTTCCAACGTCAGAAGTGGCGCGATCCGCCGGTAGAGTTACAGACGTTCGGCTTCATCTCGCCGCCAGACGTTGGCGGCGATACGGATTCGTAGGGTCCCGTCGTTCGGCTGCCGCAGGCGCCATGTTGCGATTTGAACTGCTGTGATAACTGGTAGGAATCATGGTATAAATTATGGTGCAAATGCGTTAAAGAAACTTATCTAAGTATCTGAATTAGTTAGATAAAATCATTTATAGGTCTGACTCCCGTATGGATATAAAATAGGCGGCCGACAGCGCTTTGCGACCGAGGTCGTCGATGCCGGTGATCTGGAGCGGTTACGCGCCTTCCTGACGGCGCGCGACATCGTCGTCAGCGCATGCCCCTATTTCCTTAACAAGGGCATCGCCACATCGCGGTCGACCAGGCGTTATTTCGACCTGACCCAGGATGTCGAACGACGGCTTACATCAAGCGGATCGGTGCCGCAGCCGGCGTCGCACTGGTGCCCCAATGCGGACCGGCGCCGGGCTGCATCTGCATTCTCGGTGCGGACATGGCGGCGCGCTTCGGCAGCGTGAAGACGATCAAGATGCGGGTTGGGGCGCTGCCGCTCTGCCCAACCAACGCGCTGCGCCACAATGTCACCTGGTCGGTCGATGGGCTGATCAACGAATACTGCAACCCTTGCGAGATCGTCTTCGACGGCAAGCCGATCCTGGTGCCGGCGCTGGAGGGGCGCGAAAGCGTCATGATCGACGGCGTCGCCTTTGAGGCGTTCAACACCTCGGGCGGGTTAGGGACGCTGACCGAGACGCTGGCCGGCAAGGTTCGCAATATGAGCTACAAGACTTTGTGATACCCCGGCCATGCCGAGATCATGAAGCTCCTGCTACGTGGGCTCGAACTCGCCGACGACAAGGAGACGATGCGGCGGATCCTCAGCCATTCCGCCCCCTTCACCCGCAAGGATGTGGTCATCGTCTTCGTCACCGGGATCGGCGAGAAGGCCGGACGCCTGGAGGAGGACTGCGTCGTGCTGTGACGGACCCCGGCCATGAGCGTGATCCAGCTCACAACGGCGGCCGGTCGCGTCGCCATGGTCGAACTCTTTCTGGGTTGGCAAGCTGCCGCAGCAGGTGTTCGTCCGCCAGGAGGACACCTCGCTCGCCGACTTCCTCGTGACGCGGGCCGGCTCGCGGCTTGCAAGCGAATCCCGTGGCGCCGATGCGACTCCGGGCGCATATCAGGACACCCGAAATGCCGCTTGATTGCCAAGGGCTTCCAATCGAGTAAGGCAGGCGAGGCCGCAGGCACGCCGCGACGACCGAAGCACCGATAAAAGGGGATCACCATGATTTCGCGCAGGAACATTGCTACCGCCATCGGCGCCACGGCTGCCGGCCTCGCTGCTGCCGGTCTCGTCTCGTCGGCCCAGGCCCAGACGGCTCCGGCCGCCGAGACAGCCTTCGAGCGCATCCGCCGCACCAAGAAGCTGCGGATCGGCGCCGTCGCGGGCGCCGCGCCTTACTACAACAAGGACATCGCGACGGGGCAGTGGGGCGGCTTCTACATCGACCTGTCCAAGGCGCTGGCCGAGGAGCTCGAGGTCGAGCTTGAGATCATCGAGACGACCTGGGGTAACTCGGTGCTCGATCTGCAGGCCAACAAGACCGACATCTTCTTCGGCCTCAACCCGACGCCCAAGCGCGCGCTGGTGATCGATTTCTCGGTGCCGGTGTTCAACAACGCCTTCACGATGATCGCCAAGAAGGGCCTCGGCAAGAAGACCTGGGACGAGTTCAACAACCCGGCGGTCAAGATCACCGTCGATGCCGGCTCCTCGCAGGACCAGGTCGCGACGCGGCTCTGCCCCAAGGCACAGATCTCGCGCTTCAAGGCCGTGGACGAAGCCGCCACGGCCGTCATGACCGGCCGCGCCGATGCGCAGTGCATTGTGATGATGCTCTCGCTGACCATGCTCAAGAAGAACCCGCAGCTCGGCGAACTCGTCGTCCCGACGCCAGTCTTCGCCACGACCTCGAATGCCGGCTTCCGCCGCGAGGCCGACAAGACCTGGCGCGACTACGTCAACACCTGGCTGGAGTTCAACCGTGGGCTCGGCCTGATCCGCAGCGTCATCATCAAGAACATGGAAGCGGTCGGCATCACCGAGGCCGACATGCCGGCCGGCGTCACGCTGTAATCGCGCTGGTTTCAGTCCGCCGCGTTGTCATCCCGGGCGTAGCGAAGCGAAGACCTGGGATCCATTCCGGAGCGTTTGCCGGATACGTTCAGGAATGGATCCCGGGTCGACTTGCAGTCGCCCGGGATGACGGCGCGGTTTTCCCGGATAGCGTGACGGTCTTGTCACGGCATGTCATCCCTCGACCGGACCTCGCCTCATGTACCAATGGGATTTCGCCTTCCTCTGGAGCTATCGCTGGCTGTTCCTGAACGGGCTCGTCGTCACGGTCGGCTTCACTGTCGCGATCGTGAGCCTGGGCCTCGTCGTGGGGCTGGCGGGGGCGTTGGCGAAGCTCTCGGCCTTCGCGCCGCTGCGCTGGCTGACGCATGCCTATATCGAAATCTTTCGCTGCACGCCGCTGCTCGTGCAGCTGGTCTGGTTCTACTATGCCCTGCCGATCCTGAGCGGCATCGAGATTTCGGCCGTCACGGCGTCGATTCTGGCGCTGTCGCTCTATGGCGGATCGTTCTATGCCGAGATCATCCGGGGCGGCATCGTCTCGATCGACCCTGGCCAGCCGGAGGCCGCCGCCGCGCTCGGCATGACACCGTTCCAGGCGATGCGGCGGATCATCCTGCCGCAGGCGCTCAAGCGCATGGTGCCGCCGCTGATGAACCAGTCGATCATCCAGTTCAAGAACACCTCGCTGGTCTCTGTGCTGGCTGTGCCGGACCTGCTCTATCAGGGCCAGATCGCCGCCCATGACAGCTACCGTTCGCTGGAGGTCTACAGCGCCGTGGCAGTCGCATATTTCGTGCTTCTCTTCCCGCTGACGGTGATCGTCCGGCAGGGCGAGAAGAAGCTGTCCACGAGCGATTGAGGCTTTGGAGATGGACACTCAGTCGAAGATCGAGATCGCGGGCTTGCGCAAGCAGTTCGGCGATCTCGTCGTCCTCAAGGACATCAATCTCAGCGTCGATCAGGGCCAAGTCGTCGCGCTGATCGGCCCGTCGGGCTCGGGCAAATCGACGCTGCTACGCTGCATCAACCTGCTGGTGACGCCCAATGGCGGTCAGGTGCGCGTCGGCTCGGACAGCTTCGCCTTTGGGCCGGGCACCAAGCTGCCGGGCACGCGCGAGCTTGCCCGGTTCCGCGCCGGGACCGGCATGGTCTTCCAGCACTTCAACCTGTTCCCGCACATTACGGCGCTCGGCAACGTCATGGAGGCGCCGGTCACCGTGCGTGGCAAGAGCAAGGCGGCGGCGCGCGAACACGCCCTGGCGCTGCTCGCCAAGGTTGGGCTCACCGACAAGGCCGACGAATATCCGAGCCGGCTCTCGGGGGGCCAGAAGCAGCGCGTCGCCATCGCGCGTGCCCTCGCCATGGAGCCAGAGGTCATGCTCTTCGACGAGGCGACCTCGGCGCTCGATCCCGAGCTCGTCGGCGAGGTGCTGGGCGTGATGCAGAAGCTCGCTTCCGAGGGCATGACGATGGTGATCGTCACCCATGAGATCGCCTTTGCGCGCGAGGTCGCCGACCGGGTGATCTTCATGCGCGACGGCGTCGTCGTCGAGGAGGGGCCTGCCCGGCAGGTCATCGACGCGCCGCGCGAAGCGGCAACGCAGGCCTTTCTCGGTCATTTCCACCGCGGTGGGGCAGCCCAGCCGGTCGGCGGCGCGGCATCCTGATGGCCGTTCTTCAACGCGTCTATCTCGTCACCGGGGCGGCGAGCGGTATCGGCCGCGCGACGGCGCTCACGCTTGCAGGCCCGGGCATCGGCCTTGTGCTGCATACCGGCTCCAACCAGTCGGGCCTTGATGCCGTCGCCGAGACGGCTCGAGCCGCGGGGGCGATGCCCGTGACCGTCCTCGGCGATATCGCGGCGACGGAGACCGTGGAACGGGCCATCGGTCTCGGCGCCGAACGCTTCGGTCGGCTCGACGGCGTCATCGCCGTCGCGGGCCATGCCCGCAAGGGTGGCATCATGGATTTGCCGGAAGCCGAACTCGTGCGGGCCATCGACGAATCCGTGGTTGCGCTGATGCGCATGGCGCGGGCGGCGCGCTCGCTCCTGAAGGCCAGCGGTAGCGGCCGCATCGTCGCGACCTCGTCCTTCGTCGCGCATGCGCTGCGCACGGACATGCAAGCCTTCGCGGCGACGGCGGCCAGCCGATCGGCGCTGGAGACCACTGTCCGGCTGATGGCGCATGAACTGGCGGTCGACGCCATCACTGTGAACGCCGTCGCGCCCGGTCTTATCCGCAAGGACGACAGCAAGGGCAGCAAGCTCTCTCCGGAGGCCATCGCCAGCATGGAGGCGATCATTCCGCTCGGGCGCCGTGGCTTCCCGGAAGAGGTTGCCGCCGTGATCGGCTTCCTCGCCTCGTCGGCGGCGTCCTACGTCACAGGCCAGACGATCCACGTCAACGGGGGGCTCGTGTGAGCCTGCAGGTCATGAACCAAGTCACGAGCGCTGCAACGGTCGAACGCATCCGGCTCTTTTTCATCGAGAGCCCGATCAAGATGGCACGGCTCCAGGGCGTCGGGAACGTCAAGGGCACGGTCAAGCGCGTGCTGGTCGAGCTGACCGCCGGCGACGGCGTGGTCGGCTGGGGCGAGGCCGCGCCCTGGGAGGTCTTCACCGGCACCGCCGAAGCGGCGCTGGCGGCCATCGACGTCTATCTCCGGCCGATCCTGCTGGGGCGTCCGGTCCGGCGTATCCGCGAGACCATGGCGCTGCTCGACAGGGCGCTGGTCGGGCATGCCGAGGCCAAGGTCGCGATCGAGATGGCGCTGTTCGACATCGTCGGCAAGCAGTCCGGCCTGTCGGTCGCGGATCTGCTCGGTGGGCGCGTGCGCGACACCATCCCGCTCTCATTCTCGATCGCCGACCCGGATTTCGCCGCCGATCTGGAGCGGATGCGGTTGATGGTTCCCGCCGGCAACGTGATCTACAAGGTCAAGACCGGGGTGAAGCCGCACCGCGAGGACCTCGCCCATCTCGAGGCGATGCGTTCGGAGTTCGGCGAGGCGATCGACCTGCGGCTCGACTACAATCAGGCGCTGCAGCCCTTCGGGGCGATCAAGATCCTGCGCGATGTCGATGTCTTCCAGCCGACCTTCATCGAGCAGCCGGTACCGCGCGACAATCTCGATGCGATGGCGTCCTTCGTCGCGGCGCTCGACACGCCGATCCTGGCCGATGAGAGCTGCTTTGATACGCGCGATCTGATGGAGATCATCCGCCTCAAGGCGGCCAATGCGATCTCGGTCAAGCTGATGAAGGCGGGCGGTTTGATGAAGGCGCAGGCCATCATGGCCATCGCCGACACGGCAGGATTGCCGGGCTATGGCGGGACGCTCTGGGAGGGCGGCATCGGGCTCGCTGCCGGCACTCAGCTGATCGCCGCGACGCCCGGCATTTCACTCGGCTGCGAGTTCTACATGCCCCACCATGTCCTGACCGAGGACGTGCTCGAGGAGAAGATAGCCAACCGCAACGGCCATGTCGTCGTGCCGGTCGGGCCTGGCCTCGGCATCAGCGTCAGCGAACGCTTGGTGCGCGCCAATGCGCGCGTATTGGCGGAGCGCTAGAGCGTGCTTCATTTATACGGCAGCATATCCAGCGTTTGTGAGATAGTTCGCACATTCGTTTGTTGAGACGAGGTCGAGCAGGTCTCCGAGCTTTCGCCATGTTGCCTCGACGGTTCTGGCCTCTGCGTCGCGCATCCAGTGCTTGAGTTTGGCGAAGAGTTGCTCGATCGGATTGAGATCGGGACTGTAGGGCGGCAGGAAGAGCATGTGGGCGCCGGCCTGGCGGATAGCGCGACGGGCGGCCTGGCCCTTATGGCTGCCGAGATTGTCGAGGACGACGATGTCGCCCTTGGCCAGCGTCGGTGCGAGAACCTTCTCGACATACAGGGTGAAGAGTTCGCCGTTGATCGGGCCGTCGATCACGAGAGGCGCATCGACGCGGTCGACCCTGAGCGCCCCGATGAAGGTCAATGTCTTCCAGTGACCATGCGGCGTACGCGCCTGAAGGCGCTCGCCCTTGCGCCCCCAGCCGCGTAGCGGTGCCATGTTTGTCTTGATCCAGGTCTCGTCGATGAAGACGAGGCGGCGCGGGTCGATGCGGCCCTGATGCGCCTTCCAGCGCTCTCGCTTGCGGGCGATGTCAGGTCGGCTCTGTTCGGCCGGCAGTACGGTTTTTTTGAAGCTCAGCCCCTGCGCATGGAGGAAGAGCCAGACGCTGCGCCGGTCGCTCTTGATGCCGCGCGCCAGCAGTTCCACCGTCAGGCCACGCGTCGTGAACGGCCCCGAGCGGCAGCGTTCGCGCAACCAGTCGGCCGTCTCGCCCGACAGCCGCGGCTTCTTGTGCCCGCCGATCTTGCCGTGGTCGAGCGAGCCCGTCTGCGCCTTGAGCTTGCGCCACTTCGAAACGCAGGACGGACTGATCTTCAAAGCCGCTCCGATCGAGCGGATCGTCTCGCCCGCCTCGAACCGTGCCAGAGCCCGCTCGCGAAGGTCTTCAGAGTAAGGTCGCGTCATCTCGGCCGGCCGCCTTATCCCGGCAGACATCTTGAATCACGATCCAACAGATTTGCGAATCCCGATTCCGCTGAAAAGCAGCACGCTCTAACCGCGCGATTTCTCCAGAGGGAAGACAGGACGATGCTCTGCATGTGGTCGTCATCGGGCGGGCAGCGTCGGCGCTGCGACCGTGCTGGACCTGCTGAAGGTCGGTCATCGCGTCACCATCGATCCTTGCGAACGGCACGCGTATTTATGCTGGCGAACTGGAGGCGTGGCGGAGACCGTCGCGCCGTTGACTGCGTCCATGCCGGTTTTACGGTCCAGATGTCGATGCAGAAACGTTCGGTTGCTCGGCAGGGCGCCTAAGTCGCTCCTGGCGCAAATCAACGAGCAGCGATGTAAGACCGGCGCCTTGCCGGCGCACTTACGGTATGGTCACGTCCAGGAACTCGCGTTCGATCTTCGGTCAATCAAACTCCTTGCGGAATTTGTCGCTGACGACGGCCTCGCGCCGGAAGCGGGCGATCGAGAACGGTTCGAGCGGTGTCGGTGTGGCGCCGTCGAGGATCAGTTCGCTTAGGCAAAGGCCCACGCCCGGCTCGATCTGGAAGCCATGCCCGCAGAACCCGAAGGCGTGGAACAGGCCTAGTGCGGTCAGGCTCGGCCCGATCACCGGGATCATGTCGGGCAGATAGCCTTCGATCCCCGGCCAGACGCGGATGACATGGCCATGCGCCAGTGCCGGAACCACCCGCGCCAGTGCGCGCATCGCCGCCACCGTCTTGACCGGCGGCACCGGGGCGCGGTTTGCGGTCGTATCCGCCGCCGTGCGCGGATAACCGGCGACGATGACATTGCCTCGCTCGGTCTGGGAAGCGATGACCGAGCCGTCGATCGTCTGCAGCGACGGGGCGATCAGGAAGGGCAGGGGCTCCGTGGCGAATTGCGGCGGTTCGGCTGCGAAGAGCGACGCGGTCTCCCCGAAGCATTCCGCTGTCTCGACGGCCCAGGCTCCAGAGGCGTTGACCAGCGATCCGCAGGCAAGTTCGTGCGCAGCTCGAACTGCTGTGAGCAGCGTCGACAGGATGCACGCCGTGTTCTCGGCAGGGCACGCGCTGGACGACGGCACCTCGCCCAGGCTTGCGGCGGTGACACGCCACCCGCTCGTCCTGATGTCACGCTCGACGAGCGTTCGCGCCGTGGTCGATGCTGCAATCGCGGCCGAGGGGCTGGAGGCGGAAGTTGCAGCCGACGCGACCTACATGTCGATGGCCGCCGGTATGGTGCGGGCCGGGAAGGGGGGCGTGATCCTGCCTGAGACTGCCATGGAGATTAGAGCCCTGCCGATGCTGAAGTGGTGACTGCAGGTGTGAAGGGTTTCGGATGCCGGCCCTTGCGGTTGTCGAAGCCGATCGGGTCCAGCGTGAAATTGAAGAAGAGCCGCAGTGCCGTACAAGGATAGTAAGTTCGCGAGCGGCCATGCTTGCGCGGCTGGTCGCCGCCAGCTTTCAACTCGGTAACCGGTTGCGTCTGGGCAGAAACTGCACATCCGCCGACGCTTCGATCGTTTCGTTGAGCATGCGAGCGATCAGACGGCGGGTAGTGCCGCTAGCAGTCGTTCTGTGTCCTTATCGAACACGCGTAGACTGTCGGGATGGGCACCGAATGCGACCGTGTCGTTGGGGCGCAGGATCGCTGTTGCCGGCGCGCGCGCGACGATGTGGCCGGCTGGCAGGTCCACCAGCACGAAGGTCTCAGGTCCCTGGGGTTCGGCGACGCGGATTTTTCCTTCGATCCTAATCGGAAAATCGTCGCGTCCATCCGTGAGCAAAGTGAGTTCCTGCGGCCTGATGCCGAGAACGATCGCGCGGCCGGCGTCGGTTCGAACCGGCAGGCCGGTCAGGCGCAGCGAGGGACCATTGGCACCGGCGTCCAGGCCGGCATCCGTGACCGTCGCATCGATCATGTTCATCTCAGGTGTGCCGATGAAGCGCGCGGTGAAGATGTCGACGGGGCGGTTGTAGAGTTCCATCGGCGCGCCGACCTGCAGGATGCGACCCTCGCGCATGACGACGATGCGGTCTGCCAGCGACATCGCCTCGACCTGGTCATGGGTGACGAAGACGATGGTGCTGCGCAGGCGCTGATGCAGTTGCTTGATCTCCAGCCTCATCTGTCCGCGAAGCTGCGCGTCGAGATTGGAGAGCGGCTCGTCGAACAGGAAGGCGACGGGGTCGCGCACCATCGCGCGGCCGATGGCGACGCGCTGGCGCTGGCCGCCGGAGAGGGCGGCTGGCCGCCGATCAAGATAGGGTTCGAGGCCAAGCATCTTCGCGGTCTCGCCGATGCGCGCCTGTTTGTCGGCCTTGGTGAGCTTCGAGGTGTAGAGACCGAAGCCGATGTTCTGGGCCACGGTCAGATGCGGATAGATCGCATAGTTCTGGAACACCATCGCGATATTGCGATGCTTGGGCTCGTGGTTGTTAACCACCTCTCCGCCAATCCGAAGTGTGCCTCCCGATATCGCCTCCAGCCCGGCGATCATGCGCAGGGTCGTCGATTTGCCGCAGCCGGAGGGCCCGACGAGGACGACGAATTCACCGTCTTCGATCGTCAGATCGATGCTGTGGACGGTGGCGATGCTGCCATAGCGCTTTGAGATCTTGTCGAGCTCGATTTTGGCCATCACCCGCCTCGTGCGATATCGAGAACACGCTGGTCGAGTTCGGCCGCAGCCTCGGCCTCGTGTCGGGAGAAGGCAGTTGCTCGCGCCTCGAACCCTTCGAACACGGCCTCGTAGCTGGTGAGCGCCGCGTCCATGGCCGACGGGGCCGGGCCGCCGAAACGGTCTCGCACGGCGACGAAATGCTCTGGCGAGATCATCTTGGCGAATTCCGCCACATCCGCCGCGGGCTTGCGCCCGACATGATGTTCGAAAGCTTTGAGGAAGACCGGATAGCCGTCGCCGGGCAGATCGCCGGCCATCGCCACCACGCCGCGCGCGACATCGGCCGCGATCTCGTGACCTAGCCGGAAGGACAGACCTTCACTGCGCACCAGCCAGTCCGCGAGCTCGGTGATGGTGGCGCAGGAGCGACTAAGATTGACTGCGACCCGCTCGGGGTCGATGCGGCCGGCCCGGATCGTCGCCGTGAGCAGATCAAGCACGCGATGACCGACATCGAAGACCTGGTAACCCATCTCGTGGGTGTCGGCCTCGCTGTCGGTCATGTCGGTAAAGGGCGTGTTGTGCATCACGTCGATGACGGCGCGCGAGCGGCCGACAGCCTGGCTGGAGAGATGCCGCAGATGCTCGAACGGTACCGGATTGCGCTTCTGCGGCATGATCGACGAGATCTGCACGAAGGCGTTGGGCAGATAGAGCTGCCCGACCTCGAAGCTAGACCAGAACTGGAAATCCTGGACGGTCCTGCCAAGATGCAGGAAAATCAGCGCAATCGCGCTGTAGACCGAGGTCAGGTAGTCCGTGGCGGCGATGCAGGAATAGGAGTTCTGCAGCGGCGCCGAGAAGCCGAGCAGGCCTGCGACCCGATGCCGGTCGATCGGAAAGCCCGAGGTGGTAATCGCGGCCGCGCCCATCGGGCAGAGGTCGACGATCTCGCGGGCCGCCTCCAGCCGCTCCATGTCGCGGATCAGGACTTCGATGATGGCTGCGAGATAATGTCCATGGGTCGTCGGCTGGGCCGGCTGGCCATGGGTGTAGGCCACGATCAGCACGTCGCGGTCGCGCCTGGCAACCTCGATCAGCGCCGTCAGGAGCTCGCGACAGGCAGCGAGCATTCCGTCGATACGGGGCTTGAAGCCGAGCTTCAGGAAGGTGTGGTCGATGTCGTTGCGCGAGCGCGCCGTGTGCAGGCGTCCGCCGATATCGGTGCCGGCGCGGGCCTTCAGCTCCCGCTCCATGTAGAAGAAATAATCCTCGACGTCGCCGCCATAGGCCAGTGCGGCAGGATCGATCTCGCGCGCCATCGCCAGCAAGGCGTTGGCGATCGCCGCGCCCTGGGCGGCGTCCAGGATTCCCGTCTCGACCAGCATGACCAGGTGGGCCCGGTCGATCGCGCGCAGCGCCCCGGCATGGTGAAGCCTTGCGCCGTCGAAAAGCGGCTTGAGCACCGTCGCCCGATAGACCGGATCGGGAAAGCGAGTGTGGTCGTTGGCCTGCAGAATGCCCATCTTGTGCCCTTGAAGCCGTCTAGCCCTTGACGCCCGCGAGCATGACGCCGCGCACGATGTAGCGTTGGAAGAACAGGAAGATCATCAGCGTCGGGATCGTCGCGAGCGAGGCCCCGGTCATGATCAGCTCCCACTGGATGGATTGCTCGACGGCGAAGCTCGAAAGCCCCACCGGCAGCGTGTAGAGCGAGGAGTCCGTGGTCACGATCAGCGGCCAGAAGAAGGCCGTCCAGTTGCCGAGGAAGGTGAAGATCGCCAGCGCCGACAGCGCCGGCGTCACCAGCGGCAGGGCGACCTTCCACCAGATCGCGAATTCGTTCAGCCCGTCGATCCGCGCCGCTTCCAAAAAATCGTCCGGCACGGTCTCGAAGAACTGCTTCATCAGGAAGACGCCGAAGGCCGTGATCAGGCCGGGGAACATGATGCCCCAATAGGTGTCGACCCAGCCGAGCTTGCTCGCCATCAGGTACCAGGGAATGACCAGCATTTCGGTCGGGATCATCAGCGTCGAAAGGATCGCCAAGAACACCACCTGCCGGCCGGGAAAGCGGAACTTCGCCAGCGTGTAGGCGACCAGGCTGTCGAAAAACAGGCAGGACAGCGTGACGACGGTGGCGATGCCGATCGAGTTCAGAAACCAGCGGGAAAAGCGCCCGTCCGAGAGAACCTTGATATAGTTGGCGAAGCTCGGATCGGTAGGGATCAGCTTCAGATCATAGACCTGCCCTGCTGATTTCAGAGAGGTCGAGAACATGAACAGCAGCGGCGTCATCATCACCACGCCGCCGAGGAACAGAACCGTCCACGCCACAATACGGCCTGGGCGGATATTGGATTGGCGCCTTGCGGGTTGGGCAGCTTGATCGACCATGTCAGCGGCTCCTCAGGATCCAGAGCTGCGCCATCGAGATCGTAAACAGGATGATGAACAGCACGACGGTCTGGGCTGCCGCATAGCCCATCTGGTAGGACGAGAAGGCGGTCTGGTAGATCATCAGCACCAGCGGCTTGGTCGAGTTCAGCGGCCCGCCGGGATCGTTGCTGGTCATGTTGTAGACTTGGTCGAAGATACGCAGGAATCCGATCGAGGAGAACACCACGAGGAAGACCGTGGTCGGCTTCAGCAAGGGAATGGTAATGCGCCGCAGGATCGCGCCCTCGCCGAGACCGTCGATCCGCGCCGCCTCGTAATAGCTCGTCGGAATGGCGCGCAGGCCGGCCATGAAGATGATGATCTGGAAGCCGAGATGTGCCCAGATCGCGGTCGCCATGATCGCTGGCAGGGCTTGATCGATCGAGCGCAAGAAAGGCTGCGTCGGCAGGCCGACCGAAGCCAGCATGCTGTTGATCACGCCGATCGGCACCGGCTGATAGAACCAGCGCCAGACCCAGGCCATCGCGGCCGCCGTCGTCAGGTAGGGCAGGAAATAAAGCGCGCGGATCGTGCCGTGCAGGACGGTCACCCGGTCGAGATAATAGGCGATGGCGAAGGACAGCACGATCGCGATCGGCGTGCCGAAGACGAGATAGGCGAAGGTGTTGCGGAAGACCTGCCAGAACACCGGGTCGCCAAAGAGCCGGCGATAGTTATCGAGGCCGACGAATTTGGCCTCGTTCAGCAGGTCCCAATCCGTCGTCGAGATGTAGAACGCCTCGATCGTCGGGTAAAAGCGCACGACCGTGAAGAAAATCACCGGCAAGGCGAGAAACGCCCAGGCCCAGATGATCTGCTTGGCCGAGATCGGCAGCCGCCCCCAGCCACCCCCCGAGACGGGGCTCGGAGGCCGAAATATCGCCGCAGTCATGACGGCCGCCTCTTACTTGGTCTTGAACTTGTCGAGGATCGCCTGCTCGCGATCGGCCGCCACCTTCAGCGCCTCCTTGATCGGCGTATCCTTCAGCAGGACGCCGTTGATCATGTCGATCGAGACCTGACGCTGCTGCGCCTCATCGACCATGGGTGGCGTCGAGGCATAGGAGAGGGCGCGGATGAAAGGGCCGTAGATCGGGTCGTTGACGTTGGCGTCAGTCATCGCCACGGCGCGGCGCGCGGGCAATTCGCCGACCTTCTCAAGCCAGACCTTCATCGCCTTCTCGGACGAGATGAACTGCAGGAACTTCTCGGCCGCCGCCTTCTTCTCGCCGGTCGCGGAGGCCGCGATAGCGTTGGCGAAGTAGCTGCCGAAATTGGCCTTCTTGCCGTCGACGGTCGGCAGTTCGGCGACGCCCCATTTGAAGGACTGGATCGTCTTGTAGGAGGCGACACGGAACGTGCCGTCAACCACCATGCCGGCCAAGCCACCACGGAAGGCAGCCTGTCCCTCGTCCATGAAGCTTTCCTGGCCGACGCGGTGGACCTTCTGCAGGCTGGTATAGAATTCCAGCGACTTGGCCCCGGCCTCGGTGTTGTAAGCGACCTTGCTGCCATCGGCCGAGTAGGATTCGCCGCCATACTGCCGCACGAGGATCTCGCGCCACCAGTTGTGGTCCTGCCGGGCGATGTCCAGCGCGATGCCGACCTGCTGGAAGTTGCCGCCGGCATCGCGTTTGGCGATCGCCTTGGCGGCAGCGACGAACTCGTCCAGCGTCTGCGGCGGCTTCTCGGGGTCGAGGCCTGCCTTCTGGAACAGGTCCTTGTTGTAGAACAGCGCCATGGCGCGAACGGCGGTCGGCAATCCGTAATACTCGCCATTGCGCTTCATCGCCGAGACGATCGGGAAGAACTCGTTCTCGATCTCGGCGTCCTTGAACGCCTCCTTCGACAAGGGCTGCACCAGCTTGCCGGCGATGAAGGTGTCAAGCCAGCCATAGAAGAGCTGCATCACCTCCGGGCTGCGTCCCGCCGCCTTGGCCGCGATCAGCCTTGTCTGGTAATCGGCATAAGGGAAGGTGACCTGCTTGACGGTGATGCCGGGATTCTCGGCCTCGAACTGCTTGATCACCTCGGTCATCGCCTGAACGCGGGTGTCGAAGACGTATTGCCAATATTGGATTTCGACGGCGTGGGCGCGGCCGACGCCGGCGGCGAGAACACCGAGGGCCAGGGCCGCAGCCACGATCGGCCTGTGCAAAGAACGACGGGTGATCGTCATCAAGCTCATAAAGCCTCCTCCGAGTGCCCGCTGTTTTCCAGCGTGATTATGCAAGCGCTTGCATGCTATGCGGCATGTGGCGTTTGTCAACACTGACCATCGAGGGTAGATCTGGCCCCAATCCGGCGGCGAATGAGCTGAATGATGGACCGCTTAGAGGCGCAGGACGAACGAGCTCGTGGAGGTGACAGCCGCGAAAGCAAGCGCTTGCAGAAGGCTGCGCCTGATCTGAAGACGCTTGCGATCGAACTCGGGCTGTCGCAATCGACCGTCAGCCGCGCCTTGCGCGCCCATCCCGGCATCCCCGAAACGACGCGTCACCGCGTCACCGCTGCCGCCGAAGCGATGGGCTACCGACCCAATGCGCGGGCACGCAGCTTGGCGATCGGCCGAACCGAGGCGATCGGGCTCGTCTTCCCGATCGAGCGGCTGCAACTTCCGGAAACCAATTTCGTCGAGGTGTTGGCTGGCATCTCGACGGCGGTCACACGCCGCAACTACAGCCTGCTGCTGACGCCGTTCGAGGATGATGAAGCAGCCGTCCTGCGCAGACTCGCTGCGTCGAAGACCGTCGACGGCGTCATCATCACACGGCCGCTGGTCGATGATGCCCGCATCGCTCTTCTGAACAGGCTCGGGCTGCCGTTCGTGGTACATGGGCGCAGCGAGGTGAGTGAGCCCTATTCGTTCGTCGATACCGACAACGACACGGCGTTTGAGCGCCTGACCAACCTGCTCATCGACTACGGCCACCGCAACATCGTCTTCGTGAATGGGCTTGAGCGGTTCCGCTACGCGACGGCGCGCGCGAAAAGTTTCCTTCGTGCCTTTGCAGCCCGTGCCCTGACGCCCCGGCCCGATGCCATTGAGTTTGTCTCGATGACCGAGGTGACCGGCTATGAAACCGCAACGCGACGCCTTGACGGGTCAGAGCCGCCGACCGCCTTCATTTGCGGTTCGGTCTTTCAGGCACGCGGTGTCTACCGATCCATCGCCGAGCACGGACTTCGCGTTGGTTTGGATGTTTCGGTAGTCTGCCATGATGACGGCGTCAGGGGGATCGGCGCTAACCAGTTCGTTCCGCCCCTCACGGCAACCGAGACATCTATTCGCCAGGCAGGAGAGGATCTCGCCATGATGCTGATCGATCTGATCGAGGCCAAGACGCAGACCGCAGCGCGCAAGATTCTGCCTTTCGAGCTTGTTCTCCGCGATTCAGTCGGCCTGGCGGGCACTGCGAGGGGCCTATCTAACAGGTCGACTACCGCCGTCGTGGCCGGCGTTTTTGATACAGACGGCTAGTCCCCCCTTAGTGTTGCGCATACCGTCGAGAGCACGATATCTCGCTCCCAGCGCAGGCGGTGGTACTTGCAGCGAAAGGCGGGCACGTGCGCTCGGCGCGGTAGGCCGTCCTTGCGCTGCCTCTGGTTGCGCTCGACCTAGAACGCTCCAACGCGGCTCAAACTTAGGTCCGCTTAGCTGCTTGTTCCTCATGTCGGCTTTTGGCGCATTTCGTCCGCGATAGGGGCATGCGGCACCCATCGTGATCGGAACCTTGGTTACGGCTGTTCAAAGAGCCGGATTGGACACCTACGGTATTGTTCCGGTTTGGATCCCGCCGGGAAGTCAACTTCGCTTCTCTCACTGTCCGGGAGACAGGCAGTAGGCCAGCCGGGACGGTTCCTGCGGGTATGCCCTGCATTACCTACTCTCCCTCAAAGCCGAGCCGGCGGCTGATCCTGACCGCACTCTCGGTCACGGCTTCGATGATGTCGTGACGGCGCTCGTGGAAGCGGCTGGTCAGGGTGCCGATATTGAGCGCTGCGATCACGGCCCGCTCGCGGTCCCGCACGGGCGCCGCGACGCCCGTCGAGCCCGTCACATACTCCTGGTCGTTGACCGCGAAGCCCTGCGCGCGCACTTCGCTCAGGATCGTCCGCAAGGCTGCCACGTCGGTGATCGTCGTCGGCGAATAGGCCACGATCCGCTTGCGCGAGAGATAGGCCTCGACCGAGGTCTCGTCCCAATAGGCCAGCAGGATGCGCCCGGTCGCGGTGCAATAGGCTTCGCTGGGCGCATCGAGATCGACATCGTAGCGCACGACCTGCCGGCTGACGCATTTGGCGAGCCGGCGCACCTCGCCCCGGCCGGTGCGCACGCTGATGATCACAGTCTCGCCCGAGCTCTCGCGCAACTGTTCCATGACTGGATGCGCGGCCGAGAGCAGTCGCGCCTCGCGGGCCCGCAGGGCCGAGCCATGTCGGTTGCCATGCACCAGTACATAGCGTTCGGTCGCGTCCTGGATGGCATAACCGCGCGAGACCAGCGTTTGGGCGAGTGCATGGGCACTGCTCTTAGGAAAGCCGAGTTCGCGCGAAATGTCCTTCAGCATCACCGGCTCGGAGCAGCCGGCGAGATACTCCATCAGCTCCAGGACGCGCGCGGCGGACTTCACTTCGAGATTCATATATCTGAACCACATTCCGGTTGTTGAACAGGATAGGCGGGGTTAGCCTAACCTTCAATCGGAAACGGACGGGATATCGGCGTGAGCGGAACAGGCACGAACAAGGTCGCACTGGTGACGGGCGGAGCGCGCGGGATCGGCCGAGCTTGCGCCCTTGCTCTGGCCAAGACAGGCCACGACATCGTCCTGGTCGATCTGCTGGTGCCGGAGATGGAACGCACGGCCGGCGAGATCGGCGATCTCGGCAGGGCGGTCGCGATCTTCGATGCAGACGTCACATCCTTCGGTCGGGCGCAGGAGGTAGTCGATGCGGCCAAGGATCAGTTCGGCCGGATCGACTTCCTGCTCAACAATGCCGGTAAGGCCATGCCCAAGGGCATTCTGGACATCACCGAGGAAGAATTCGACCGTACCATCGCGATCAACCTAAAGAGCTGCTTCAACTATGTCCGGGCCGTCGCGCCGCTGATGCTCGAGCAGGGCGCAGGGCGGATCGCCTCTATGTCGTCGCTAAACGCGCTGTCGGGCGGCGTCACCGCCGCCGTCAGCCGTTTCGCATACGCCTCCGCCAAGGCCGGCATCCTGGGAATGACGCGCTCGCTTGCCAAGGAATTGGGGCCGGCGATCCATGTCAACGCGATCTGCCCGGGCCTGATCCAGACCGAACTGGGCAATGCGGTGACGCGGGCGCGCGGTCCCGAGATCGCAGCCCGCGACATTGCCCTGCGCCGCCTCGGCACTCCCGACGACATCGCACAGCTCGTGGTCTTCCTCGCCACGTCGGAACCCTGTTTCATCACCGGCCAGACCTTTACGGTCGATGGTTTCCACTACAATTGCTGAACCGATGAACGCAGCCCTCACCATCGACAGCGATCCCTGGACCTGGCCCGAGCCGACCTGGCGCGGCATCGTCTCCCATGTCCGAGCCGGACGCAGCCTCAAGCCGTCGCGCTGGAAGGGCGGCGCGGCCTTCGCCGTCGCGCTCTCCTTTGACAGCGACCATGAGACGATCGAGCTGCGCAATGGCGGCAAATCCTATTCGCGCATCAGCCAAGGCCAGTACGGCGCGCGCGCCGGCATGCCGCGCATCCTGTCGCGACTGGCGGCCCATGGCGTGCCCGCCACCTTCTTCATGCCTGCGGTCGCGGCCCTGCTAAACGAGGCGGAGATCAAGGCCGTAGCGCAGGCCGGGCACGAGATCGGCATCCACAGCTGGATCCACGAAAGCAATTCGCGGCTCGACGAGGCGACCGAACGCGACCTGACCCTGAGAGCCCGCGACGTTCTGGAAAGCCTCAGCGGCCAGCGGCCGGTGGGCATGCGCACCGCCTCCTGGGATTTCAGCCCTTGGACGCTCAAGATCGTGCGCGAAATGGGACTGCTCTACGATTCCTCGCTGATGGCAGACGACGAGCCCTATGAGCTGCTCGATGGTGGCAAGTCGACCGGGATCGTCGAAGTCCCGGTCGAATGGATCCGCGACGATGCGGTCTATTTCAACATGGACCGCGCCATGTCGCTGCGGCCCTATGGTGGGCCGGAAATGGTGCTCGACATCTTCCGCCGCGAGCTCGATTTGGCCTGCGAAGAGGGCGGTTTGTTCCAGCTGACGATGCATCCCCATCACAGCGGGCACCGTTCGCGCATCTGGATCCTCGACGAAATCATTTGCGCGGCGAAGGCGAAGGGCTCGGTCTGGTTCGCCACCCATGCCGAGATTGCCGCCTGGTGCGCCGCCGAGGCCGAGTTGTCGATACCGCGAGACGACAGCGCAACCGCTTGAACGGACGAGGAGGGACGACATGAGACGACTATCCCTAACAGCCGCCATCCTGGCCGGCCTGGCCCTGCCCGCCTTGGTGCAGCCGGCCCTGGCGCAGGCGCCCAAGGACGTCCTGACGATCGACCAGCCCAACGACGCGGCGACGCTCGATCCGCATCTGCAATGGGACGCCGACAGCTACGGCGTCTACCGCAACATCTTCGACAACCTCGTGACGCGCGATGCCTCGGGCAAGATCGTGCCGCAGATCGCGACCGCGTGGCGTGCGCTCGACGACACCCATATCGAATTCGACCTGCGCAGCGACGTGACGTTCCATGACGGCACGAAACTGACGGCCGACGATGTCGTCTTCAGCGTCAAGCGCATCACCAATCCGGACCTGAAGAGCTCGCAGCTCTCGCAGTTCAACCAGATCGTCGAGGCCCGTGCCGAGGGGCCGGCCAAGGTCGTGCTGATCACGAAATCGCCCTATCCGGTGCTGCTCTCGCAGCTGGTCAAGCTCTCGATCGCGCCGAAGGCCTATGTCGAGCGCGTCGGCGACCAGGAGTTCAACCTGAAGCCGGTCGGCAGCGGCCCCTACAAGCTGAAGGAATGGCAGAAGGGCGTGCAGGCGACGCTGGAATCGGTCGAGACCTACTGGCGCGGCAAGCCGCCGTTCAAGACCGTCGTGTTCCGCGCGGTGCCCGACGTCTCGACCCGTATCGCCGACCTCAAGACCGGCCGCGCCGATCTCGTCCGGCTGCTGCCGCCCGACGAGGCGATCGCTCTGAAGAAGGAGCCGGCGCTCAACGTGCTGACCGTGCCCACCGAGCGCGTCGGCTACATGTTCATCAACGCCCAGGCCGGTCCGACGACCGACCTGAAGGTGCGCCAGGCGATCGCCTACGCCGTCGACAAGCAGGGTATCATCGATGCACTGTTGCAGGGCTTGGGCAAGCCCGTCGCCAGCATCGGCGCCGAGCCGATCTTCGGCTACCAGGCCGACATCGCGGGCTACGGCTACGACCCCGCCAAGGCCAAGGCTCTGGTCAAGGAGGCCAAGGCCGAAGGCGCGGAGCTGACCTTCCTGACCTCGCCGGCCTATGACCGCCGCATCGTCGAGGCGATCCAGCAGATGGTCAACGATGTCGGCCTCAAGGTGAATGTCGTGATGCTGGACCACGCGACCTTCCTGCGTCGCCGCCAGGGCACACCGGCGGAAGCCGGGCAACTCGCCATCGGCGTCTGGTCCTGCGCCTGCCAGGATGCCGACGGCATCATCTTCCCGCTGTTCCGCACCGGCAGCACCTGGTCGAAATACTCCAACCCGGCCTTCGACACGGCCGCCGACGCGGCACGCAGCACGCTCGACGATGCCAAGCGCATCGTCGAATACCGCAAGGCCTACGAGGTGCTGCGGCAGGACGTGCCGGGCCTGGGCCTCTACCAGTCCTTCGCGACCTATGCGGCGCGCAAGGAACTGAAATGGCAGCCGACGCCCAACGAATCGCTGTTCGTCATGGACATGAGCTGGGCCAAGTGAGCCCGGCGCGGATCATGCCGGGGAGACGCGGCTGATGCTGCGCTATGCGGCCGGCCGGCTGGTGCAGGCGGCGATCGCGGTGGTGGGCGTGCTTACCATCGTCTTCGTTGTGATGCGCTTTTCCGGCGACCCGACGCTGCTGCTGGTCCCGGAGGGCTCGTCTCAGGAGGCGGTCGATGCGCTGCGCCGGCAACTCGGTTTCGACCGGCCAATCGCCGTCCAGTATCTCGACTACCTGCATTCGCTGCTGCGCCTCGACTTCGGCGTCTCGGTGGTTCAGCGCATCCCGGCCGTCGACATCGTCGCGTCTCGCGTTCCCTATACGGTGGCTTTGGCGCTCGGTGCACTGACCGTCGCGCTGCTCATCGGACTGCCGGCAGGCATCGCCATGGCGGTGTGGCGCGGCGGCTGGTTCGAGCGCTGCCTGTCGGCGCTGGTCCTGACCGGGCAGAGCCTGCCGACCTTCCTGACCGGCATGCTGCTGATCATCGTCTTCGGAGTCGTGCTGGGATGGCTGCCGACATCGGGCGCCGGCAGCGCCAGCGCGCTGATCCTGCCCGCGATCGCGCTCGGCGCTCTCTCGATGTCGACCTTCGCCCGCATGGCCCGCATCGCCATCATCGACGAACTCGGCAAGGACTATGTCCGGGCGGCGCGTGCGCGCGGCCTGTCGAAAGCCGGTGCCGTCGGCCGTCACGTCCTGCGCAACGCGGCGATCCCGGTGGTGACGGTCGCCGCGCTGGAGATTGGCAACCTGCTCGCCGGCGCGGTGATCGTCGAGACCGTCTTCGCCTGGCCCGGCATCGGACAGTTGGCCATCCAGTCGATCCAGTCGCGCGACTTTCTCGTGGTGCAGGTGATCGTGCTGCTGATCTCGATCGTTTACGTGCTGACGAGCCTGCTCGCCGACCTCGTCTATGCCGTGCTCGATCCGCGCATCAGGCTGGCCTCGTGAGCGCGCTTCCGCAAGCCCCGCGACGGCCGGCGCGCCGCGTCCCCCGCGCCTTTCCGCTGGCGATCGTCGCGGTTGCCGCGATCCTGGCGATCATCGTCGTGCTCGCTCTGCTGGCGCCCTGGTTCGCGCCGGCCGATCCGATGCGACAGACCCTGCTGATGCGGCTGCGGCCGCCCGGCACCGTGTCCTCGGCCGGGCAACACTATCTGCTCGGCACCGACGACCTCGGCCGCGACCTGCTCTCGCGCATTCTCTACGGCTCACAGGTCTCGATCGCGGTGGCCTTCCTCTCTGTGCTGGTCTCGACGCTGGTAGGGGTTTCGCTCGGCATGGCGGCAGCGTGGTTCAGAGGCTGGACCGAGACGCTAATCATGCGCTTCGTCGACATCATGCTGTCGATCCCCGCCGTTTTGCTGGCGGTGCTCACCGTCGCCGTCCTCGGCCCCGGCTTCATCAAGCTGATCCTCGTCCTCGCCCTGACCCGCTGGCCGCGTTACACCCGCGTCGCCTATGCGCAGACGCTGCAGGTCGCCAATCTGCCCTATATCAAGGCCGCCGAACTCGCCGGCGCGCGGACGGTCCGCATCCTGCTGCGGCATGTGCTGCCCAATATCGCCGGGCCGCTGCTGGTCGTGGCGACGGCCGAGTTCGGCCTGATGATCCTATTCGAGGCGGGGCTCTCCTTTCTCGGGCTCGGCATCCAGCCGCCGGCGCCCAGTTGGGGCTCGATCATGAGCGTCGGCCGGCAATATGTGGAGCGGGCCTGGTGGATCGTCGCCTTTCCGGGTGCGTGCCTTTTCCTGCTCGTCTTGTCCGTCAATGTTCTCGGGGACTGGCTGCGCGACAGGCTCGATCCCCGCTCCCGCTCGCGCTGAGGTCACCATGGAATTCTCCGACAAGGGCGTCGTCGTCACCGGAGCGGCCGGCATCTTTGGACGCTGGATCGCGGCCCATTTCGCCGGCGAGGGCGCAAGGCTCTGCCTCTCCGACAACCGCCGTGAGGCGCTGGACGCCATGGTCGTCGAACTCGGGCTCGATCCGTCCCGCGTCGTCCTGCATGTCACCGAACTGACCGAAGAGGCCTCGATCGCCGATCTCGCCGCGACCGTTAAGGCCGCCTGGGGTGCGCCCGACATTGTCGTTAACAATGCCGGGCTCTATCCGAAATTCTCGCTGCTGGGGATGACCGGCGCTGAATGGGACCTGATCTTCGGTGTCAATCTGCGCGCGCCCTTCCTCGTCACCCGCGAAATGGCGAAGCTGATGATCGCAGAGGGGCGCCAGGGCGCGATCGTCAACATCTCGTCGGGTGCGTCGCGCCAGATGCGCAACGGCTCGGTGCCGTACTGCACCTCCAAGACGGCGCTGGAGCGGCTGACCAAAGGTTTCGCGCTTGAACTCGCCGCACATCGCATCCGAGTCAACGCCGTCGAGCCCGGATTTGCGCCGGGAAGCTCCGTCAGCGAACTCAGCGAGGAGTACGTCGCCAGGATGGCTGCGCGGATTCCGCTCGGACGCACCAGCGGCCCAGGCGATGCACCCGCGGCCATCGCCTATCTCTGCTCTGACAAGGCGAGCTTCGTTACCGGCGCCGTGCTGAGCGTCGATGGCGGCAACTCGATCGGCACCTTCGAAAGCGGCGAACTCGGGCAGGGGGCTGCCAAGGCATGACGCAGACAGGCGCGCAGGGGCTGACGGTCGAGAACCTGACCATCGACATCGCCGGCGCTTCGGTGGTCGACGGCGTGGCCTTCACCGTGGGCTGCGGCGAGGTGATGGCGCTGGTCGGGGAATCCGGCTGCGGCAAGTCGCTGACCGCCTTTGCCCTCCTCGGTCTCCTGCCCGACGCTGCCGAGGTGGTGGAGGGCCGCATCCTGATGGACGGGCTCGACCTCGCCGCGCTGTCGGAGCGGGAGCTCAGGCGCCTGCGAGGCAAAAGGCTCTCGATCATCTTCCAGGAGCCGACCGCTTCGCTCGACCCGCTGGCGACGGTGGGCTCGCAGATCGCGCAAGCCTATCGCCTGCACCACAAGGTTGGCCGGCGCGCGGCGCTGGCCAGGGCGCGCGCCATGCTGGTCTCGGTCGGCATCTCCGATCCCGACCGGCGGTTGACGCAATATCCCTTCGAACTCTCGGGCGGCATGTGCCAGCGCGTGATGATCGCGATCGCGCTGATCTGCGGCCCCGACATCCTAGTCGCTGACGAGCCGACGACCGCGCTCGACGTCACCATCCAGGCGCAGATCCTCGACCTGATGAAGACGCTCGTCGCCGAGCGCGGCACCGGCATCGTGCTGATCACCCACGACATGGGCGTGGTCGCCGACATCGCCGACCGCGTCGCGGTGATGTATGCCGGCCGGATCGCCGAGATCGGCCCCGTCGACGCCATCTTCGCCAACCCGTCCCATCCCTATACGGCGCTGCTGCTCGCCAGCGTGCCGCGCCTCGACGTCTCGCCCAAGGAGCGTCTCGCCACCATCGAGGGCAGCGTACCCTCGCCGGAGCGTTTCGGGCCGGGCTGCCGCTTCAGCGAGCGCTGCCCGCTGGCCGACGCGCGCTGCCATGCGCAGACGCCGCCGCTGCTGGCGCATCGGCCGGGCCATTTCTCCGCCTGCTGGCACGCCGACCGGGCCCATGAGATTGCGCGGGTGGCGGCATGAGCGTAGCGCCTCCGGTCCTCGCCGTCAGCGACGTCGCAGTGCATTTCGGCGCGCGCCCCGGCCTCTTCAAGCCGCTGCCCAAGCCGGTGCGAGCCGTCGACGGCGTCGACCTGACGGTCGCTCCGGGCGAGACGCTGGGTCTCGTCGGCGAATCCGGTTGCGGCAAGTCGACCCTGTCGAACGCCATCGTCGGGCTGCAGCGGCCGACGCGCGGCAGTATCAGGATCCAGGGCAAGGAGGTCGCAGGCGCCGATGCCGCGACCCTGCGCGCGGTGCGCCGCAATGTGCAGATGATCTTCCAGGATCCAGCGCTCTCGCTCAATCCGCGCGCGACGATAGGGGCCGCCATCGGCGAGCCGCTGGCCGTGCACGACATCGCCAAAGGGCGGGCACTGAAGGAGCGCGTCGCACAACTGCTCGACCAGGTCGGCCTCAAGCCAGAGCATGCGACGCGCTATCCCCATCAGTTCTCAGGCGGGCAGCGCCAGCGCGTCGTGATCGCTCGCGCTCTCGCGCTGGAGCCGGCGCTGGTGGTCTGCGACGAACCGGTCTCGGCACTCGACGTCTCGGTGCGTGCGCAGATTCTCAATTTGCTGGTCGATCTGCAGCGCCGCATCGGCGTGTCCTATCTGTTCGTCTCGCACGACCTCGCCGTGGTCCGGCACATCTGCGACCGGGTCGCGGTGATGTATCTCGGCCGCATCGTCGAACTGGCATCGCGCGACGCGCTGTTTGCGGCGCCCAAGCACCCCTATACCCGCGCCCTAATGTCGGCCGTGCTGGAGCCCGATCCCGTGGCCCAGCGTACAAAGACGCGCACGATGCTGACCGGCGAATTGCCGAGCCCGTCCAACGTGCCGCCGGGATGCGCGTTTCACACCCGCTGCCCGCTGGCGACCCCGATCTGTTCGATCGAGCGGCCCGAGCTGGCGACGAAACCCGACGGAGCGCGGGTCGCTTGCCATCATGCCTGAACTTGGCAGTCGCCCATCCCGCGCCTCCCGAGTTCGCTTATCGCTTGCACGCGAAACCCGTGGCGTTGCCGCAGCCGAGGGCGAAACATGACGATTGAAATGCCGCTTGTGTCCGCGTGGCTGGCTCTTTCCCGGCCAGCAGCCCGGTCAGCGATCACGACGCGCGAGCTGATCGCTGCTACGAATGGGAAGGGGGGCGGCTGGAGCGTAAGGCTCCGGCCGGTTACCTCGCTGCTCAGCCGGTGATCGCGGGATGGAGGAGGTCTTCCAGGTCGATATTGCGGTACATCTCACGGCGCATGCGGTCGGCGACACCGTTGACGATCTCGGCGCCGTCCTGCGACGGGTCGACATGGACGCGGAACGGGCGCTTGCCGAAGGGCGCGCCGACCACGCGCACGATCTCTCGGGCGACCTCGGCCGGATCGGCATCGGCGGGTTCGAGGCCGGCGAGGCCTTTGAGCGCCTTGTCGGCGATGCCGGCATAGGGCCCGGCCTCGTACTCCGCCGCGCGCGCCTCGTCGGAGGGCGTGCCGGAATGGACGAAGTGGTTGGTGCCCTTGGTGAAGGCGCCCGGCACCATGATGGTGGTCTCGATGCCCCAGAGCGCGAGTTCGGTGGAGTACGACACGGCCAGCGCGTCCATCGCCGCCTTGGCGGCGAAGTAGGGCGCCAGGAAGGGCGGTGTGCCGCCCCGCGTCGAACTCGATCCGACCCAGACCAGCAGGCCTTTGTGCTGGGCTCTCAGATGGGGCAGCGCGGCCCGGTTGACGCGCTGCGCGCCGAGGACGTTCACGTCGTATTGCTGGATGAACTGGTCGGGCGTGAAAGCCTCCTCCAGCCCGGGGTCCGACAGGTCATAAAGTGCCTGGAGATACAGAGCCTTCAGCATCGCAAGCGCCTCTTAGGGAGGCCGACCGGTCTGAGCCTGACGCAGCCGCCGCACCAAAGGCGCGAGCCGCCGCCAGTCGATCAGGGCGTCGATCTTCGAAAGCTTCGCGTTCGTACCCAGCCGAGGGTCCAGAAACGCCTCCGCCAAAGACATCTGATCCGTCAAGCCGACCCCTCCGCCATACCCAGACGAAGTGAATCAGCAATCAACCCTCAACGCCAGAACCCTTTCGCAGAGGAATCCGGATGGGAGAATGAATCAGCCTTCGACCCAAAAGGGAATCCGATTTATGGGTCTGTCACCTAAAGTCCGCTCATGGCGCGATTGAGACTTGGAGGTCCGCCAATTTCAGGTCAAGAGCGGGTCAAGGTACCGAGAAAAAAGGCGGATTAACCGTATACCACATCATCCCGATTTGGATTCGACTGGAGAGGGGCTCACTTTCGCTGTTCGCAAGAGCCAAGCAGGCCCATGTCATTATCTCGAGACGTTGGAATTTATCCGTTCCCGGTCCCGCCCATGTGCCTAACGTGCTTGTTCGTCAGCTGTCACCGTTCGAAACTGCATTTCAGTCCGCCTTTTCGACCCATTGAACGATCATCTCGTATTGAACTTTTGCCTGTTGATATTCCCGATAAAAATTGAGTAGATCCCGAAGTGGACTCGACAGTCGCTCTAGTCCTGAAATAAAAGCGACTATGGTGCCGATCGTAGTCTGTTGTTGAATTGCCATCCAACCGCCAACTCCAAGCACCATCATCGGCCCAATTGCGTTTGCGATGTTGAGTAATGTCTTTAGGCCATATTTAAGCAAATAGAACCGCAGCCGATTTTGAAAAATAGCGCTAACCGTGTTTGAGCTTACGCCAGAGCTGTCAGATTTGCTTTCTGCTTGGCTGACAGTTTCATCTCCTAATTTTCGTACTAGACCAACCTGCTTTTCAACTAATAAATTCAGGTCGCCCTGCATATAAAGGGCAAGAGCGATCTGAGGAATCATAAATATCATACTGATAAATGCTATTATTGGCTGAATATAGAGCATGTAGGATAGTATCACGATTAGGAATGTCAGATTGACTACAAATTCAGATATGCTGACTCCAACGAAGCCACCGACGCCGTCGATTTCTCTACCAATAACGTTGACAGTCTGACCACTGGTTACAGTGTCTTTCAAAGACTTTTCGGAAGCGATTACGACCAATTGGTCGCGGGACATTTTGACGGCACTTTCGCCAACCCACCCCTGATAGACGAGGAGTGCATATTTGAGCGCACCTTGTATCAAGATGGTCGCGAGATAGAGCCCGCCAAAAAAGAGAAGCGAGCCGACATCCTTGTCCGCGATCGCCACATCTACGATCCGTCTTTGAAGGTCGATGGGCACGAAGTTGAGCAAGGCCACGGCCATCGCGATCAGGCCGACATAGAATTGGTGGACGCCGCTTGCGCGCCATACAAAACGGCCAAGCGTTTCGCCTGGTTTGATGGCTTCTTTCGATGCCTCGTGTGGTGTCACCCGTTGAAGTAGGGATGCGAAGATACCAGACACTCAAACTCTCCTCATTGCGCATCTCATGCGGAGCGAAACGCACACAGGGGCGCGAGATACCGCGCCAAATGCGAAAGTGTCAGCCGATGTAACGGTTGAGAAACGAGGCGGTCCGGCTTGCCGCATCCGTCGAGGCCGCTCCACCGAAGCCGTGTCCCTGGCCGGGATATATCCGGCGCTCGACGACGCTGCCTCGGGCTTGCAACAAGGTCTCGATAGCATAGGCGTTGGAGACCGGAACGATCCGGTCCGCGTCGCCGTGCAGGATCAGCGTCGGCGGGAAGCGGCGCGCAGCCCGTAGCTGACCCGGCAGGTAGCCGAAATAGTTCACGACGGCTTTTAGGCGGGCGTCCTGAGCCGATAGCGCCAAGGCGAGCGCGCCGCCGAGCGAGATTCCGACGACTCCTATGCGGTTGCGGGCCACGCCCGGCGCGGCGACGACCTGATCCAGCGCAGCGGAATTGGCGGCAAGCCACGCAGGGAATTTCGATCCTAACTCGCCATAGGCCGCGCGCCGATCGCCCGTGCTCTCGAAGTAGTGCGGCAGGAAGACGGTAAAGCCGGCGGCGGCAATCGTTCTTGCCGCAGTCGCGTACCGACCAGGATAGGTCAGGCCGTCCGAGCCGTGGAGCAACAGGACAACGGGATGCGGACCCGGACCCGGCGCATCGAAACGCTCGATGGTGATCGACGTCGATGGCGAGCCTCGACGGGCTTGGGCGTCAGCCGCCGCGGGCATCATCGCGCAGGCGCTCCCAAGGACGAACATTCGACGATGCATGCTGGCCTCCATACCATGCGTTCGGCGCCACGCCGGAGTTGGCATGGCGCCGGTCATTTGCTTCCGCGATCAGGCGTCGATAAACGGCGTCACCGCCGCTAGGACCTGCTGCTTGGTCATGGCCTTGTCGAAGGCACCCTTCCAGGGCCTCACGCCGCGAACGATGCGGATCTCGGCAGCGTGCCGGGCCTCGACGGAATGGATGCGTAGCGCCGTCGTCAAGGCGGCGTTCGACCCCATCAGGGCGGGAGCCTGGCCGGCATAGGCCGCGACGCCCGTGTCCTCGAAGGTCTGCGCCACGGCGGCGAAGGTCTTGAAGTCACGGAACACGGTGGCGTACTTGCCGCCGGCCGTGAAGTCGAACTGCGGCTTGGCGACCGCAGCTGCACCGAGCGTTGAGCTCAGCAGGGTGACGTGGGCGGCCTCATGCTCGCTGATCTGACGGAACACCGGCGAGAAGCGATCCGGCACGACGCCGGCCTTTAGGCCCATGCTGTAGAATTCGGCCTCTAGATATTCGAGCGTGAGCGCGAAGTTGAGCACGTCAGCGACCTGGGCAGGCATGCCCTGGCCGAAGGCCTGGCTGGACACGGCCGCCAGGACGACAGGCGCCGAGGCGACCGCGCCAAGCTTCCTGGCCGAGGACAAAAATAGATCCCTGCGCGACGCCAGCGCACCGGCGAGATCGGGATCGAGAGTGGAGAGAAGGGTCTCGTTGTTCATGGTCGTGCCTTTCGAATGAGGGATCGAACCGGAGGCGCTCATGGGAGCTGCGACGCGGTGACCGGCGTGGCGATGAAGGGACCTGCCGCGCGAAGCACGGTCGAAGGCGGGTTGGAAACGTCGACGCCGCCACGCGTGACGACGTCATCGCCGGCGAAAGATGCGGTAAACGGCATCAGCATGTCGCGGATCGTGGCGGCGTGACGCGCCTCGACCGAGACGATCGAGCCTGCCGCGGCGAGATACTTCGGATTTTGGATGGCGGCGCCGCCACCATTGTAAGCCGAGACGCCGAGGTCCTCGAAGGTCATGGCCGTCTTGAGCACGCTCACGCGATCGCCGAAGTTGACCGCCGAGAAGTTGACGGCGAGGTCGGGAATCCGGTTCGCGCCGAGCGCCTTCTTGAAGAACTCGCGGTGCGAGACCTCATGATTGCGGATGTCGGTCAGAAGGGTCCGCTCGTAGGCGTTCATGCCGGCATAGGGGCTGGCGATGACCTGCGTGTAGAAGGCAGCCTCCAGTTGCTCCAGCGCGTAGGCGTAATTGAGAACGCCGAGATCGCCGCCACCGAGATCCACGGCGCGGGATTGCGCGAACGCCTCGCCGAGCTTGAGGCCAGGGACGTTCACACCGAATGCCACGGCAGCCGCTGCAGCCACGCCGGACCAGCGTAGGAACGCGCGACGTCCCTCGGCTCGCCCATGGTCCGCAAGGGAACCCATTTTTTGATCAGTCATCGTGCATCTCCACATTTGGGATAATGATGCAGCCAACTGTCGCAAGCATGTAATGTTCCCAGATACTAAAGTATTTATCTCTTAATTTGATTAGGTTTCAGGTTTAGTTTCAAGAAAAACGCGCCGCGGAAAAAGGGGTTGCGGTGGTAATTACGGCGCTGTTCACGGGTACGCGTCGTTTTGGATTTTGGATGCATGCGGAATTAACGCTGCGCCGCTTGATAGGTTGGTGCGGATTAATTTGGAAAATCTGACGGAGATAAATATTCGAAGGAGATCGAGATCGAGATGGCGGTATCGACGGGCAGGTTAATCATCTAACGTCGATTAGCCGGGGGGTCTCTGAGGAGGCTGGGCCGTGTCTGCGATAAAACCGAAGACGAAGGACCAGGCCGAAGCCGAGAGCGAGGTCGAGGGTTTCCGCGAGGATTTGGGGCCATTTGTCGTCGCGGCCGAGACGACCCGGATGCCGATGATTTTCACGGATGCGAAAGGGCCAGACAATCCGATCATCTTCGCCAACGACAGCTTTCTCGCTCTCACGGGCTACGACCGCGCTGAGGTCCTTGGGCAAAGCTTCAAGGCGTTGATGGCGCAAGGCGCGTCGCCGGAGGTGCTCACGGAACTCGCCGCCGCTTTCGATGGCTCCAGCGAACTCAGCACCGAGGTGCGCTACCGACGCAAGGATGGCAGCGTGTTCTGGGCCGACCTTTTCGTCAGCCCGGTTCATGACGAGGCCGGAAAGGTCGTGCAACACTTCACGTCCTTCGTGGATTTGACTCGGCACAAACTGGAGCAGGATCGATCGCGTATGATGATCGACGAGCTCAACCATCGCGTGAAGAACACGCTCTCGACTGTGCAGTCGATCGTGACCGAGGCCCTGCGGAGGCCGGCGTTGTTCGACACGATCAAGGAATCGATCGGCTCCAGGATATTCGCGCTGTCGCGATCGCACGATCTCTTGAGCGACGAGAGTTGGGATGGCACCGGCCTGCACGATCTGCTCGATGCCGCGCTGGAGCCGTTCGGGGTGGCCAACGGTCGCAAGGAACGCTTCCTGATTACGGGCGAGAACGTCCGCGTCTCCCCGAAGGCGACGCTTGCACTAGGGATCGCGTTCCACGAACTCGCCACCAACGCCGTCAAGTACGGCGCCTTCTCGAACGAGGCCGGCTCAATCGGCGTCAGTTGGTCGATCGTGTCGAAGACGGGTGGCGATCGGCTGGTCATCCGCTGGCTGGAAAAAGACGGGCCGCCGGTATCCCAACCGATCCGCAAGGGTTTCGGCTCGAAGGTTTTGACGCGCGGCTTGGCACATGAGTTGGAAGGCTCGGTGGATCTAGACTACCGGGCCGCTGGCGTCGCGTGCATGATCGACATTCCCGCGCCCGGAGGTTCGTCATGAACGACCGAATTCTAGCCGGCGCGCGCGTCCTCGTAGTCGAGGACGAGATGATGCTGCTCATGATGATCGAGAGCATGCTGGAAGATCTGGGGTGCGAATCCGTGACGGCGGCAGCGACCGTCAACCAAGCCCTTGCGCTTCTCGACGCGCAGGCATTTGACGTCGCGATGCTGGACCTCAACCTCAACGGCGATCGAAGCTATCCGATAGCCGACGCGTTGGCGGCACGGGATGTGCCATTCCTTTTCTCGACCGGGTACGGCAGCCAAGGCGTCATGGACGGCTATCGGGAACGCCCGGTGCTAATGAAACCCTATCAGATCGGGGAACTGGTCTCTACGTTGCGGGGTCTTATCCCCGCAGGCGGATTGCTACCAGAGGCTGCCTAACCTCCCTCAGCACATAGCGAATTGATCTTTTGGCCCAACGGGAGACGGCCCCCTGACGGGGCCCGTCTCCTGTTGGGCTCAGACTGGACGGCGGGGTCGGATCACATCCCGCCAAAACCCTTCTTGATCTGAGCGACGGCGAAGTCTTGCGCCTCCTTGGCCTTGGCGACGACGGCGTCCATGCCGAAGAACTCATGGGTAACCCCGGTGTAGAGCTGGTGGGTTGTTTCGACGCCAGCCTCCTTCAGCTTCGCCACGATCAGGTCGCCATCCGACTTGAGCGGATCGATCTCGGCGTTGATTATCGTGGTGGGCGGCAAGCCCTTCAGGTTGGCCCCGACGAGGTTGAGACGCGGGTCCTGCGCATCCGCCTCGCTCTTGCTGATGTGCTTCACAAACCACGCCAGCATTGGCGTATTGAGTGGCTTAGCGGCGGCTTGCTCCTTCTTGGACGGCGTGTCCAGGCTTGTCGTCGCGACCGGATAGACCGAAACGATCGCCACGGGCTTGGGCAAACCTTGATCGCGTGCCGCGATCGCGGTGTTGATCGCAAGGTTGCCGCCGGCGCTCTCCCCGACAAGCGCAATCTTGCCGCCGTTGTACCCCCAGCCCTGCGCGTTTTTCAGGATGTACTTGTAGGCCTCGATCGCCTCGTCATGAGCGGCGGGGAACTTGTTCTCTGGACCCATTGGATAATCGACGGAGACGACGGCCGCACCGGTCTTCTTCCCCAGCGCAGCCGGCGTCGCGTCGTAGACATCGAGATCCGCGACCACCCAGCCGCCGCCGCGGAAGAACATGATGATCGGCAGGTTTGACTCCTTGGTCGCGTTCTCCGGCACGTACCAACGCAGTTTCAGATTGCCCATGTCGGCGAAGCGGCTGTTGGAGACTTTCAGGCCCTCGTGCGGCTTCACGTCGAGCTTCTTGTCCTTGACGATCTTCATCACCGCATCGGTCGGCGTCGGCTGCTTGCGCGCCTCGTCTGGCTCCAGGCTCTCGATCGGCTTGCCGCCAAGGCCTGCGAGCACTGATAGGACCTCGGCCATATCGGCATCGGGCTTCGAGGCGGGGAGAATCGTGGCCGACGCGGGTGCCGGCGACGTCTGCGCGAACGCCGGCGTCATCGCGCTGGTCGCCAGAAGCACGACCAGGGATACGGTGTTGAGGGTGTTCATGAAATTCCTTGGGGTTGCGTCGCTAGTCGACCTAACCCCTCGCGAACCCGCCTGTTCCTCCCGCCCCGCTGGCAAACCGAAACGAGTTGTGCTGACCTTTAAGCCCGTCTAAATGCCCCCTGAATTTCGCGTATATGCCCCGACGGCGATAATACCCAGCGGCGGTAATAGCGGCGCGGCGTGTCCGCTTGTAGGCAAAGGGTCAATGGTAGCAAGTGGCGCATTTTTTCCCGGAGCGGGCAGGTGGTTTTGGCGCGTATCATCCTGACATTATATAGGCACGCTGCTCGCTCGGCTCCCGGCCGCAGGATCTCCTCTTAGAATTGTTGATATCGCAGCGGGGAACTCGGGAGGCACGCATCGATCGATTGCGAAAGCCGAAAGCCGGGTGCCACCGCCATGAGATCCGTAGCCGCCTTGCGTGCGCTCGATACGTCGCCGAGCGTTGCGAGCGCGATCGCAGAGCCCGCCTGCGCCCGGGGAAGCCGGGCATTGGCGCTGCGCGCCCGTAGGAAGGCCTGAGCGGCTTCCCCGGCTTCCTCGAGCCAGAGGACATCGACAGTCCCACTGTTCAGGCCAACATTGCAAAGCTGGCCCGACGCCGTGCCATCGGAAAGGCCGCTTTCGCCAAAAGCGTCCCATCAGAAAGCTAAAAGGGCCGACACCGGACGATTACCTTGTAACGATGATAACGCAACAGAACGGACGGTGCGGTGAGCGAAAGACCTGAGGGAGGGAAGAGGAAGGCGATGGTCTGAGGCACGTCTTCGGGGCGCCCGATGCGCCCGACCGGCGTAACACTTCTGACTGATCGTGGCGGGTTCCGGCGGTGAAATGTGTAACGGCTTATTGTAACTCTTGAGATAATTCCGGCCTGTCACGCCGGACCTGCCCTGTCCCACGGGACAGCAAAAACGGGCTTCACGACCTGGCCATGAATTATGTCGTATAAATTATATAGCGATTTCAATCGTGTACGTGCTCGCAAACTTGTCCGGTCCGGCCCACCAACTTTATAGTGCTCCTCCTCCGGAAGAGCGGTGAGCCGCTCATCTGTGACCAGGCCGATCCGCGAATGGTGGAGGAAACGGCTCGGGGTCCGCGAAGCGCCTTATGACATTCGTGACGAGCCGGGCTGCGACGTTTTCGTAACCGTCGATCGGCAGCGCACCGATGAAATTCATCGAGCCGACCGAGAAGACCGCGCCGCCATTGGCTGTTTCGAAGAAGGTCAGGTCCGAGCGGATGATTTTCTCGCGTGCCTCCGGCCAGGTGTGGTCGAAACGCTCCTCGTTCACCGGTTGGTAGCTGGGGTCGTCGAGCACGGCGCTGCCGACGATGATGGCATGGGCCGGCGTACCGAGCCTCGTGTCGGCGCGGTCGAGTTCGTGGCCCGCCGCCCCGCCGCCCATCAGGCCGCGTTCGCCGAGGATCCCGCCGGGTCTTGCCTCGTCCGTCAATCCCTCGCGCATGAAGGCGACGCGCGGATCGAGGATGCCGTCCAGGAAGCTGTAGGGAAAGCCCTTGTAGTCCCCCTGCGTGCTGAAGCCGACGCCGACCAGTGCCTGCGGCGGCCGGCCGAGACGGCGCCAGAGTCCACCATAGGAGCCGTCGAAGGCGTGGTAGCTTTCTCCGGGAAGCGTTTCCCACAGGCGGATGCCGCCCTCTGCACGTCGCAGTTCGAAGGCCCAGGGGCCTTTCGAATGTGGCACGACCTTCCAGTAGAAGCCGTTGCCGCCGAGATAGACGAAGCGGCCGCCGCCTTCGAGATAAGTGCCGAGCGCATCGAGCGTTTGGGTGGTGTGGTACTCCGGATGCTGGCCGGTCAGCACGACATTGTAATTCGACAGGAGGCCGTGGCCTTCCTCATGCAGGTCGTGATCGGTGATGACCTCGAAGGGGATGCCCTTGCGGGTGAGCATGTCGGTAATCGCGCTGTCGGCGGCGATCCAGTACAGGCCCGATCCCTCCGGGCTCGGATCGACGAGATGGATCTGATTGACCCGCTTGTCGATGAGCGGACGGCGCATCGTCGACATCACGACGCCGCTGCCGTCCGAGTGGAAATTGTATGGCGAGACCCCGTAGTCGGGATGCCCGTCGGGCGCCTGCGGCAGGGCGCCCCAGGCCAGAGAGCGCTCGGTGATCAGCGCCTGCCGGCCCTCCTTCTGGAACTGGCCATAGACCGTATAGCTGAAGGTCGGCGCCAGGAATGCGACCTTGGCTTGTGAGCCGGGCACCGCGGCGCGGACATAGAAGACGATGTTGTCGCGTGCGCCGCCCTTGTCGAGATGCAGGGCGTAGACCCCACTGCTCCAGTCTTCCGGCACGGTGAAGCGCAGCGAGACCGGCCAGGCCGCATCGCCGATATCGTCGTTGTGGAAATGGATCGCCGCCCATTGCCGGGGATCTTCGGTCCAGCGATGCGAGGCGCCGGTCCAAAGCGAGCCGGTCATGGCGCGCGTCGGCAGGTTGATGCAGCGGCCATGGGCCTGCGCCGGGCCGATGTCACAGACATCGTCGCTTGATATCGCAAGGGAAAAGTCCCACTCGGCGACGATTTTTGCGTCCGACCGAACCTCGTCTCGCGCCTGCGCAGTCAATATCGCGGCCAGTCCGGCAGCTCCGTCGATGATGCGCGGCCGCTCGATCTTGCCGTTGAAATGACAGACCGTGTGCGTGCCGCTGCGTTCGGCTGCGATCGTGACGGCGCCTGGACCCGACAGCACCACCATCGCAGCGATGCTGCCGCGCTCCGCCCGCTCATCATGGTCGAGCCTTGGCTTGCGCGGCGACTGCGCGATCGAAAGGGCTCCCGTCGCGGGATCGTAGAGGCAGGCGATGTCGTGCCAGGCGCGCTCCGTCAGCGCGACGCCGGTGGTCGTCAGGGTCGTGCCGCCAGGTGCGACGAGACGGCAGAAGGCGCCGTCGGGCGTGATCCCAAGCGTCAGCGTCGCGCCGCGGTTGTTCCAGTTGAGCACAGCCTGCTTGCCGGCCGAGAGCAGCGTCGGCCAGATCGTGGCGCAGAAAGCGACGGATCGGCCGGAGCCGAGATCAAGTTCGGGAATATCGACCCAAGAGCCTCTGGCGATCAGTCGTTCTTCCCCCTCATGCTCGCCCTCAAGCTCCCATGCGACGGGAACCTCGCGATAGCCTGGCCCCTGCGGGTTGGGGTCGCCGCAAATCACGCGGGCGACGCGCGCGCCGTAGCGCCCGCCGCCCTCGACAGCGACCATGACGCTCAGCTCCTCGCCGGGGCGCACGCTCCAGCGGTCGACATATCCGGTGATGGGAAGCATCAGGCATCCTCTGCTGACGCCGGCCGATCAGGCGCGGCGTACGTTCCAGAAAAGCGGCAGGCCCTTGAGCATGCCGGTCAGCGATTTCCTGTAGGCGGTCGGCTGGTAGAACACGCCGAGCGGCACATAGGGCACGTCGACGAAAGCCTGACGCTGCATCGCGATGCCGATCCTCTTCTGGGCCTCGACGTCGGGGGCCGAAAACCAGGCATCTCGCAGTTCTTCCAGCTTCTCGCTTTTCGACCAGCCGAACGTCGCCTTGTCGCCGCTGCCGCGCAGGAAATTGTGGGCGGCAGGGTTGAGATGCGTGACGCCGGCCGAATAGGTGCAGAACGCGCTGTAGCCACCCTTGTCGGGCAGCTCGCGGTTGCCCATGCGGCGCAGCATCGAACCCCAGTCGAGAACGGCATATTCGACGTTGAAGCCCAGCTTGCGGAAGAGGTCGCCGGCGACTTCGCTCATCTGCCCGATCACCGGAAAATCGCCGGGAGCCATCAGCAGAACCTTTTCGCCGTTATAACCGGCATCCTTGATCGCCTTGCGGGCGGCGTCTAGGTTACGCGGGCCGTTGAGCGCCGCCATGCCCTCGTCGCTGGCCATGATCGAGGTCGGGGCGAAGAAGCCAACCTGATCACGCCACAAGCTCCTGTCGTCCCCCGCAACCGCTCCCATGAAATCCTTCTGGTCGACGACCGAGAGCACCGCCTGGCGGATCGCCGGGTTGTTGAAGGGTGGCTGGATGTGGTTGAAGCGCAGCACGGCGACATTGCCGATCGGATCGAGCAGTTTGACATTCAGCGCCGTATTGGCCTTGAGCTTCGGCAGGAGATCGACGATCGGCTGGTCCCACCAGTCAATCTCGCCCTGCTGCAAGGCCGCAGCCGCCGTCGCCGCATCCGGCATGACCTGCCATTCGACCCGGTCGAATTGCGCCACCTTCGGGCCCGCCAGCTGGCTTGGGGTACCTCCGGGGCGGGGCACATAATTCTCGAAGCGGGAATAGACCAGGCGCGAACCGGGAATGTGCTGATCGGCCTGGAAGCGGAAGGGTCCGCTGCCGATCAACTCCTTGACGGGCATGGAACTGTCGGTCATTGCCAGCCGCTCCGGCATGATGAAGGCAACGATGGCGCCGACCTTGCCGAGAGCCAGTGGAAGCAGGGGAAAGGGGGCCTTGAGCTGCCAGCGCACGGTGCGGTCATCGGGGGCCGAAAGCTCATCGACGACGCTGAACAGCGAGCTGCCGAACGCATCGCGCGAGGCCCAGCGCTTCAGGCTGGTGACGACGTCGCGTCCTCGCACGGGTTCGCCATCATGGAACCTTAGGCCCTCGCGCAGCGTCATGATCCAGGTCTTGCCGTCATTCTCCACGACATGGCCGGCCACCATCTGCGGCTGCACCTGCGAAGCGTCGTCGACCCCGTAGAGCGTGTCCCAGATCAGGAAGCCGTGATTGCGATTGACGAGCCCGGTCGTGATCATGGGGTCGAGGATCGCGGCATCGGCCTGAGGCACGAAGCGCAGCGTGCGCGGAGCCTGGGCGCGGGCGATGCTCGGCGCAAACAGCGGCGCGCCGAGGGCCGCGCCCAATCCGGCGCCAAGCGTAGAACGAAGCAAGTCTCGACGGCGCATGCGGAGCACTCCTCAGTGGCGGGAAGGAAGGACGGCGGCAGGTGATGACGATAGGCGCAGGGTCGCGCCGAGCCGATCCTCGACCTGGCGCAGCGTTTTGGCGAACAGGTCGATCGTTTCGTCGATCTCGGCTTCGGCGATAATCAGCGGTGGGCAGAAGCCGATGGTGTCGCCCATCGCCCGGATGACCAGGCCGTTCTCCAGGGCCTGTGCATCGAACATCGCGCCAATCTTCAGCGCGGGGTCGAACGCATGTCGCGTGTCGGGATCGGCGACAAGCTCGACGCCGATCATCAGGCCCACGCCGCGGACCTGGCCGACGATGCCGGATGTTGCCGCGATCCGGCCGAGGCCGGCTCGCAGCCGCTCGCCCATCGTCCTGACATGCGTGACCACGTCCATCTCGTGGTAGATCGCCAGCGCCTCGAGCGCGATCGCGGCCCCGACAGGATGGCCGGAATTGGTGAAGCCATGGCCGAAGAGCTCGCCACCCTTGTTGATCTCGGCGAGAGCCTCCTGGATCGGCCGGCCCAGCAGCACCGCCGACATCGGGAAGTAGGACGAGGTGATGCCCTTTGCGAGCGCCATCATGTCGGGCGTCATGCCGACCGTCTGACAGCCGAACCAGTTGCCCGTCCGCCCAAAGCCACAGACGGCCTCGTCGGCGAGGACGAGAATGTCGTGCCGGCGCATCACGGTCTCGATCGCTGCGAAATAGCCGTTCGGCGGCACGATGATGCCGCCGCCGGCGTTCACCGGTTCAGCGATGAAGCCGGCGATGGTGTCGGGATCCTCCTCCAGGATCATGGTCTCGAGATCGGCTGCAAGGCGCGCGACGAAAGCCTCCTCGCTTTCGCCCTGCAGGGCGTTGCGATAGGCATCCGGGCAATGCGTGTGCAGGAAGCCCGGCAGCGGCAGACCATATTCGCGATGCATCCGCGGCAGGCCGCACATCGAGGCTGCGACGATGGTCGAACCGTGGAAACCGCGGGCGCGCGCGATGATCTTGCGCTTGCCTGGCTTGCCATGCGCCGCGTGATAGACCCAGGCGAGCTTGACCATCGTCTCGGTCGCCTCTGAGCCTGACGTAGCGAAATAGACCTGCGTGTCCGGGATTGGGGAGATCTGGGCCAGCTGCTTGGTCAGGTCGATCGTGTTGTCGGGCGTCTTATGGTTGAAGCTGTGGTAGAAGCCGAACTTGTCGTAGGCCGCTGCGGCTGCGGCCTTCAGGCGCCGGTCCGAGAAGCCTAGCGAGGTACACCAGAGCCCGGCCATCGCCTCCAAATAGCGCTTGCCGTTGCTGTCATAGACATAGACGCCTTCGCCATGCGTCATGATCAGCGGCCCGATTTCCGCATGTCGCTGCGGGTTGGTCTGCGAATGCAGATGGAACATCACGTCCCGCGCACTGGCTGAATTCGGTATACGGTTGCTCAAGCGATCGGTCTCCTCTCGTTCCATCATGCAACCCGCAGCGATGTCCGCTCACGGCGCGTCGGTTCGGCGGGGGTGGCGTTGTTCCGCATTCAGTGCCTCACCCGGCCGATCCGGCGCTCGATGGCGCGGCTGTAGAGCGACATGGCGAAGCAGCAGACGAAGAAGACGCTCGCTGCGAAGACATAGCCTTCGCGGGCCAGGCCGAGCCAGCTCGGGTCCTTGATCGCCTGTCCGATGATGCCGAGCAGGTCGAACAGGCCGATGATCGAGACCAGTGTGGTATCCTTGAACAGATCGATCACCGTATTGACGATGCCAGGCACCGTCAGCCGAAAGGCCTGCGGCAGTACGATCAGCCGATGGGTGCCCCAATAGCTCAGGCCCAGCGCGGCCGAAGCCTCGTATTGGCCCTTGTCGATCCCCTGCAGCCCCGCGCGGACGGTCTCGGCCAGATAGGCGGCGACAAACAGGGACAGGCCGACGATCGCGCGCAGCAGCCGGTCGAAGCTAGTGCCTTCGGGCAGGAACATCGGCAGCATGACCATCGCCATGAACAGAACGGCCAGCAAAGGCACGCCACGCAGCAACTCGATGAAACCGGTGCACAGCCATCGGATTGCCGGCAGGCCCGAGCGGCGTCCGAGCGCGAGCACGACCCCCAGTGGCAACGCGATAGCGACCGTGGCGAAGGTCAGGAGTACGTTGAGCGACAGCCCACCCCACTGGTCCGTCGGCACGAAGGGCAGTCCGAACACGCCGCCGACCAGCAGCGTGCCGGCCAGCAGTGGGCAAAGCGACATGAGCAGCAGCACGGACATCACGCGCCATGGATTGCGCGGCCACGCTGCGAGCAGGACGAAAACCAGCAGGACAAAGCCTGCGAGCTTGACCCGCCAGCGCTCCGGTGCGGGGTAGCGCCCGTAGATCAGCAGCTCCAGCCGGTCGTTGACGAAGGCCCAGCAGGCGCCCGCTCCGCAAATGTTGCGGTTGGCGCCATGAAAGACGGCGTCGAGATAGAACCAGCGCAGCAGTGGCGGGATCAGGAGGGCAAGCAGCACCAGCGTCAGGATGGTGACGACGCCCGATCGCAGGGACGGAAACAGGTTTGTCTGGATCCAGCTGCGCACGGTCTCGGTCATGAGTGCATCGCTCCAGGCTCAACGTTCTTTCAGTGCGACCTTGGCGTTGAGCCGCGCGAGCCCCGCTGAGGCCAGCAGGTTGATGGCGAGGAAGACCAGCATCACGATCACCATGACCTCGATCGCCCGTCCGGACTGGTTGAGCACGGTCCCGGCGAAGATCTGCACGATCTCGGGATAGGCGATCGCCGCGCCGAGCGAGGAGCTCTTGATCAGGTTGAGATACTGATTGGTCATCTGCGGGATCATCACCCGGAGCGCCTGCGGCAGCACGACGAGCCGCAGCGTCGGCCATGACCGAAGCCCCAGGCTGTAGGCCGCCTCGCGTTGTCCCTTGGCGACACCCTCCACCGAGGCCCTGACGATTTCCGCGATGAACGCTGCCGAATAGAGCGAAAGCCCGGCCCAGAGCGCTACAAGCTCCGGCGGCATCACCATGCCGCCGACGAAGTTGAAGCCCTTCAGCGTCGGCAGGCTCCAGCCTGAGAGGCTGGCAATGAGGGCGCCGGCAAGGACGGGCGGCAGCAGCCAAAGCCAGGTGCTGTACGTCTTTTCCACCGGCAGCCACCGGCGCAGTAGCGGAACGACGATCAGGCTGGCGGCCAGCCCCCATGTCAGCGCTGCCGTCGCGTCGCCAGCAATCGGGGAGGGGACGAAGAGGCCGCGGATGTTGAAATGAACCACGCCCGCCAGCGACAGGCTCTGGCGTGCCTGCGGCAGGAACTGGAGCACGCCGATATAGCAGAACACGATCTGCAGGAGCTGCGGTGTGTTGCGGATGAGCTCGACGACGCAGCCCGATGCGGTTCGCATCAGCCAGCTCGACGAGAGCCGCATCACGCCCAGGCCCAACCCCAGGATCGTCGCCGTCGCAACACCGAGGCACGACACCAGCAGGGTGTTCGCGAAGGCCGCGACAAGCGCCATGAAATAGCTGTCGGTCGGCTTGAAGGCGGTGATCTGGAAGGGCATCGCAAAGCCCGCGGGGCGCCACAGGAAGCCGAAATCGAGCTCCATGTTCCGGCGCGCCAGATGGCTCGCGGCGTTATGTCCGAACCAGATCAGGACGATCAGGACGGCCCCGATCCCCACGCCCTGCCAGAGCAGGGCGTGGGATGACTTCATGGGCCACAGCGCGGAGTTGGCGGTAGCGGACGTCCGAGCCATGCGGCCTGGCCTCACCGGAACGGCAGTGGGTAGTGCAGGCCGCCCTGGGTGTAGAGGTTGTTCTGTCCACGCGGCAGGCCGAGGGTCTTCGGCCCGAAGTGTTCATCGTAGATCTGGGCGTAGTTGCCGACGGCCTTGATCGCGCGGGCGAAGGCATCGTTGTCCAGGCCGAGCTGCTTGCCGAAATCGCCTTCGAGGCCAAGCAGGCGGCGCACGAACGGATCGGTCGAGGTTTTCTTGCTGTCGAGATTTTCCTTGGTGACGCCGAACTCCTCGGCCGTCTTCAAAGCCGTATCGACCCAGAAGACGATGTCGGACCAGCGGTAGTCACCGTCGCGCGTGTGGAGGCCGAGCGGCTCCTTGGAGATGACCTCCGGCATGATGATCCAGTCGTCGGGGACCTTCATGGTCGACTTGGCCGCGGCGAGCGAGCCGGTGTCGTCGGAATAGCCGTCGCAGCGGCCGGCTTCGGCGGCGGCGAACGCCTCCTCGGTCTTGTCGAACAGAAGCGAATTGATCGTCGTGCCCTTCGAGCGGGCGAAGTCGGCGATGTTGAGCTCGAGCGTGGCACCCGTGATCATGCAGATGGTGGCGCCCTGCAGTTCGGCTGCGGTCTTCACGCCGAGGCTCTTGCGGACCATGAAGCCCTGGCCAGCATAGAAATTGACCGCGACCTCGGACAGGCCGAGGCCGATATCGCGCGAGAACGTCAGGGTCGAGTCGCGGATCAGCACATCGATCTCGCCCGATTGCAGCACGGTGAAGCGGACCTTGGCGGTCGTGCCGACATATTTGACCTTCTTTGCGTCGCCCAGGACGGCCGCGGCCAGCGCCTGGCAATAGGCGATGTCGAAGCCTTTCCAGGTGCCGGAGGAATCCTGGTAGGCGAAGCCCGGTATGCCGCTGTCGACGCCGCAGACCAGTTCGCCGCGCTTCTTGATCGCCTCGACGGTGGCGCCGGGAGCGGGCAGGGTCTGGGCGGTGGCGGCCGTGCTCAGCAGCGCGGCGCCCAACGCGGAGAGCATCCTTCCCAGGAGGGTTCGGTCCGGTCTGGTCACGATGGAGATCCTTTTGCTTCAGGTTTATCGGGAAATCAGGCGGCTTCGTAGTTCACCGACTCGGCATGCCAGCCGGATTTGCGCTTGGCCCAGTAGGTTTCGCGTAGCGTCTGGCTGATGGGGCCGGGACGGTCGTTGTTGAGAATTCGTCCGTCGAGGCGGCTGACCCCGATCGGTCCGCCGGCCGTCGAGGAGATCAGGATCTCGTCGGCGTTGCGCATCTCGTCCACGGGCACGTTACGGACCTCGCAGGCGAGGCCGAGCTCGGCGCAGAGCTCCATGACGGAGAGCCGCGTGATGCCGCCCAGCACATTGCGATCGGGCGTCGAGACGACGCCGTCGGTGATGCAGAAAACGTTGTAACCCGGGCCTTCGGTGACATTGCCGGCCGCGTCGAGCAGGATCGGGTTGTCGGCACCCTTGTCGTCGGCCTCGAACAGCGCCGCGGTCATGTCGGCCCAGTGGAAATTCTTGGCACGGGCGTTGACGGAGGCCTCCGGGATGCGCGGCGTCGAGGCGACGATCATATGGGCGCCTCGCTCGATGATCTCCTGCGTCATCAGCCAGACATAGGGAATGGCGTAGGCGCTCAGATAAGGACGCGTATTCTTGGGGTGATACTGCAGCCCCGGCAAAGGGCGGCCCCGCAGACAATCCATGGCGACATAGGCCTCCCGCAGCCCCGCTTTCGCGACGAGCTTGTGCAGGATCGATCTGGTGTCCTCGTCGCTCTCCTGGGGGACGAGCCGCATGGCCTCCATCGAGGCGCGAAAGCGCTTGAGGTGATCGTCGAGCCGGAAGAAGGCGCCGTCCCAGACGCTGACGACGTCGTAGGTTACGTCGGATCGCCGGAAGCCCCAGTCCGTGACCGGGATCTTTGCCTCGGCGATCGGCATGTAGGCGCCGTCGATGAAAGCCGCTCCCGCCGGCCACAGGACGCTGTCGGTCGTTGCCGCATGGCTGACATCGACATTCATGCTTCAGCACTCCTTCCGGAACGACGGGACTCGCGGCAGGCGACCGGATCTCTCGGTCGCCGGATGCATAATTTGAGCCTGAGCCGATCGACAGGTGCCCTGCCGAGCTCAGCGGCCATGGATGGTCAATTCGGCGGCAGGTCGGCGAGCACGGCATCGAGCCCGATCCGCAAGCGCCTGAACAGTTCGTCGATCTCAGCCTCGGTGATGATCAGGGGCGGTGCGAGCACCAGACAGCCCTGCAGCGGGCGCACGACGACGCCGGCCGCGAGAGCGGCGTCGTAGATCTGCGTCGCGATCCCGCCCGGGACCAGCGAGGCGGCGGCCTGGCTGCCACCTTCGGTTCCCGGCAAGGCAACCTGCACGCCGCCGGCGAGACCGAAACAGCGCGTGGCTGTGACGAGGGGGTGGTCCTCCAGCGCAGCAAGCCCCTTGGCCCAGGCCGGCATCACGGATCGGATATGACCGAGGATGTCGCGTTGCTCGAAGATGTCCAGCACCTTCAACGCCACGGCGGCGGCGACCGGATGGGCGGCATAGGTCGAGCCGTGGTTGAAGATCCCGGCTGTATCCGACCCGATTTCGAGCAGGCGATAGAACTCGTCCGACATCAGCACGGCGGCGATCGGCTGATAGGCGCCCGACAGCGTCTTCGCGGTGCTCATGCAGTCGGGCACGAGATCGAAGCTTTCACAACCCCACATCGTGCCGGTCCGGCCGAAACCCGTCACGACCTCGTCGGCGTAGAGGCGGATGCCATAGCCGTCGAGCAGCGCCTTGATCTTCGGGAAGTAGCCGCGCGGCGGCGCGAACATGCCCGAGGACACCGAGAGAGGTTCGGCGATGAAGGCTGCAACCGTTTCCGGCCCCGCGGCCTCAATGGTCTCCTTCAGTTCTGCCACGAGCCGGTCGGTGTATTCGTCCTCGCTCTCGCCGGGCAGGGCGCCGCGCGGCCAGGTCGGGTGCGCGACATGCAGCACATCGTGTGTTGGAACGCCGAACGCCTCCTGAACGGCGGCGCCACCGCCGAGCGCGCTGGTGAGCACGGTGCCGCCGTGATAGCTCCCCCGCCGCGAGATGATCTTGCGCCGCTGCGGCTGACCAGCCACGCGGTTGGCGTACCAGGTGAACTTGACGAGTTGGTCGTTCGCCTCCGAGCCCGTGGTAGCGAACATTACATGGGCGTTGGGGATCGGCGCGCTCTGCGACAGGCGCTCGGCGAGTTCCATGACGACCGGGACGGTTCTGTGAATGCCGGAGGGATACATCGGCAGCGCTCGAAGCTGAGCGATCGCGGCTTCGATCAGCTCTTCGTCGCTGAAGCCGAGACCGACGCAATAGAACGTCGAGACCGCCTCGATGTAGTCCTTGCCGTCTTCGTCGAAGGTGAAGATGCCCTTGCCGCTGGTGAAGACGAGAGGTCTCGCCTCGCGCAGCTGTCTCAGGTTCGAGAACGGCAACAGCAGCATGTCGGACGAGTGGTTGGAAAGGCGCGCGGCGATGTTCATGACGGACATTTGCCCCTGTGATCACAGCTCGATAATCTCGACTATAGACCTGCCTTGAATGCCGTCAATCGGTGCTTTGAGGATAAATTGAGCGGGTTCCGCTTGTGGATTGGGCAGTTGCCATGCTTGATGCAAAGGCGGTTCTGGGTAATGTGATCACAGAGAGCGGTGGCTCGACTGGCTTTCGGGCGTGCTGATCAGACGAGGTGACGGGACGCGCGGATATCCGATGGCCGGTACTTCATTCGGGATCGCCCGGAAACAGCGGACGGCTTCATCATGACCATCCGAGACAGCGGGAAAAGCTCCAGCACGCTCGCCGTTCAGGTCTACGACGCGCTGGGGCAGAGGTTGCTCGCCGGCGAGATGTATCCAGGCGCGAAAGTGTCGCTGCGCTCGCTGGCGACAACCTTCGGCACCAGTATGCAGCCCGTGCGCGACGCCGTCTCGTCCCTTGTGGCCGAGGAGGCGCTGGAGATCACGCCGGCGCGTGTCATTCAGGTTCCGTTGCTGGACCGGAGCGTCTGCGACGACATCTGGCTTCTACGGTCGCTCGTCGAAGGCGAGGCAGCAGCACTGTTTGCCCAGCGCGCGACCGAGGAGGACTTCGTCAGCCTCCAGAGTCTGACGGCGGCGGTTCAACAGGCCTACCGCGGAGGCAGCGTCAGCAAGCACATGCTCGCCTTCCATGAGTGGTCGTTCTTCATCGCCGAGCGCTGCGGGTCGGCGATGCTCGCAGCACTGATCCGGCGGCTGCGCGTGCGCAATGCCCCGATCATCGCGCTGGCACTCGCCGCCGACGCGCCGGATGATCCCGGCTTCATGGAGTTCTCCACCCACATCATGCACGAACTGGCCCTGGCCGCGAGAACCCGCGATCCAGGACGCGTGCGGGAACTGCGCAGCGTCGATGTCCTGACCTATCAGCGCTATCTCTATGCCCGGCTAGGTTGGACCCTGGAATGAGTGTTTTCGAGAACTCCAGGCAAGCGCCGCCCGGTTCTGCCCTCCGTCGCGCCTATCGCCCCGCAACTGCGTGCGCCGGTTCGTCGGATGACGATCCGTACTCCGCCTTGCCTGACCTTCCTTGTTGCGCCTGACCGAAGGAGACCGGTTCCATGACAGCCGAGCGCCCCCATGCCTTGCTTCACTTCACGGAATCGTCCCGGCGGATCGCCGAGCACGCGCGCTACATTGCCGGCGGCGTCAACAGCAATTTCCGCTTCGGCATGGCGTCCGGGCCGCTGGTCTTCGAGCGGGGGGACGGGGCGCATCTCATCGACGCCGATGGCAACCGGCTGATCGATTATTATTGCGGCATGGGCGCAACCCTGCTCGGGCACACCCCGGCTTCGGTGATCGCGGCGGTCAAGGACGAGGTCGAGCGCGGTATCCTGTTCGCGGGCCAGGTACCGATCGAATGCGAAGCCGCGCAACTGATCTGCGAACGTGTGCCATCGGCGGAGCGTCTGCGCTTCACCTCCTCGGGCTCGGAGGCCGTTCATGCCGCGATCCGCCTGGCGCGAGCCGCCACCGGCCGGCGCATCGTCATCAAGTTCGAGGGGCATTATCATGGCTGGCTCGACAGCATTCTGTGGTCGACGGCTCCGGGCCTCAACGCGGCCGGTCCCGACAATTCTCCAATCCCGGTCGCCGGCAGCAAGGGCCAGGATCTGGCCACGGCGGAGGGACTCGCAGTACTGGGCTGGAACGATCTGGCCGCACTGGAGGCGCGTCTTGCGCAGGGCGATGTCGCAGCCGTCCTGATGGAACCGGTGATGTGCAACCAGGGCGCGATCGCGCCTCTGCCGGGCTATCTCGAAGGGGCTCTCGCGGCCTGCCGCAAGCACGGGGCCGTCCTGATCTTCGACGAGGTCGTAACGGGCTTCCGTCTGAGCAGCGGTGGCGCGCAGAAGCTCTATAGCGTGACGCCCGACCTGACGATCCTAGCGAAAGCCATTGCCAGCGGCTTCCCGGTCGCGGCGGTCGCTGGACGGGCGGATTTGCTTGATCAACTGGCGGACGGGGTGCTGCACGGCGGCACCTTCAACGCCCAGCCCGTCGCCATGGCGGCTCTCGTGGCGACCCAAAGGGCCCTGACACCCGAGCTGTACGAGCGCAGCTTCGCCCGCGGCCAGCGCCTGCAGGACGGCATTCGTACGATCATGGGCCAGGCGGGCATCAGGGCGCAGGTGGTCGGCGCTCCGCTGATCTTTCACGTCTCGTTCGGGCTGGACGCACCTGCGCGGAACTATCGCGACATCGCGCGGGCCGATAAGGCGGCCTATGTCCGCTTCGCCTTCGCTATGCTCAAGCGCGGGGTGCGCATTCTGGAGCGAGGGGCCTGGTTCGTATCGTCCGAACACGACGATGGTGTGATCGACGCGACGCTCGATGCAGTGATGGGGGCGGCCGGCGAGGTCTAGGGTGCGTGAGCTCGTTTCCGGTGGTGTGATCTGACCATTGCTGCCTTCGTCTCGGAATTGCGGTTCCACCTTGCCGTAGCGGCGCGGCTCAGATCATCAGTTCCGAGGGGTCGGTGTTTGCCGGATGCATCTTCGCGCGGCAATTCTTCTGCGTAATTATATAAATATTTCAATAGTATACGTGTTCGTAGATTTGTCCTGCTTCCCCCACCATTTCCAGTTGGAAGTGCGAATGCTGACACGCGCGCGGTCAGGACGTTGAGGCTTAGCGGCGTCGGCTGCCAGGCGGGGCATTGCGTCGCCCAGCGCACTTGGAACTTGTCTTTCGGTCGAAATGCGGGCCTTTATGTCTGACCGACACTTGGGTGCCTTGATGTTCACGTCCTTCCCCGCCACGCGAATGCGCAGGCCCGACCAGCAGGAGATTGGCCGGAGGGGGTAAGCGCGAGCATTTTGCCGCGCGCGTGAGCGTCGGACCCAAGCCCTCCCGGTTCTGCGGAGGGCTTTTTTGTTCGTCGAAGGTCTGGCGCTTCACCCGTGAAATGACCCCAGGGAGGGGATCATGGCGAACGCACTCATTACAAGCGCGCTTCCGTACATCAACGGCATCAAGCATCTCGGAAATCTGGCAGGATCGCTCTTGCCGGCAGACATTCACGCGCGCTATCGCCGCCAGATCGGCGACGAGGTGCTCTTCATTTGCGCGACGGACGAACATGGCACGCCGGCCGAACTTGCCGCGGCCGAAGCCGGTCAGGACATCGAGACCTATTGTCTCGAACAGCACGCGAGCCAGGCTGCGATCTACCGGCAGCTTGATCTGTCCTTCGACCATTTCGGTCGCTCGTCGTCGCCTCACAACCACGCGCTGACCCAGCACTTCTTCCGTTGCCTGGAAGAGAACGGCTTCATCGAGGAGCGTGTCCTCGATCAGATCTATTCGCCAGAGGATGGCCGCTACCTGCCCGACCGCTATATCATCGGCACCTGTCCGCATTGCCGCTTCGAGCGAGCGCGTGGCGACCAGTGCGAAAACTGCACGCGGCCCCTCGACCCGATCGACCTGATCGCGCCGCGCTCGGCATTGTCGGGCAGCACGGAGCTGGAGATCAGGCCGAGCCACCATTTATTTTTGAGACAGTCGGCGCTGATCGGCGAGCTTGAGGCCTGGATTTCTACGCCAAAGGGTTGGCCGCCGCTGGTGACGTCGATCGCCCGGAAATGGTTGAACGAGGGCATCCAGGACCGCTGCATCACCCGCGACCTTGTGTGGGGCGTGCCGGTGCCGAAGCCGGGTTATGAGGGGAAGGTTTTCTACGTCTGGTTCGATACGCCGATCGCCTACATCGCCGCTACTCAGGATGGGCGGATGCGCGACAGGGTCGCGACTGGAGCCGCTGGTGGTGGACGGCGGAGGATGTCGACTACGCCCAGTTCCTCGGCAAGGACAACGTCCCTTTCCACGTGGTCAGCTTTCCCTGCACCCTTATAGGCTCCGGCGAGCCGTGGAAGACCGTCGACGTGATCAAGGGGGTGAACTGGCTGACCTATGAAGGCGGAAAGTTCTCGACAAGCCAGCGGCGCGGCGTTTTCCTCGACCAGGCCCTTGCGCTACTGCCGGCCGACTACTGGCGCTGGTGGCTGGCGTCGAATGCACCCGAAGCCAACGATACCGATTTCACGTTCGAGCGCTTCGCGGCGGACGTAAACCATGATCTGGCAGACACTTTTGGCAATCTGGTGAATCGGATCCTCAAGTTCGTGGAGAGCCGCTATGGCGGCATCGTGCCGATCGTAGGCGAGCCTTCGGCTCGCGAGTTCGCGTTGGCGGCGCAGATCGACATCGATCTGCGGTCTCTTCGTGGCCACCATGCCGGCCGTTCATTCCGAAAAGCGGCCGAGGAGGTGCGCCAGCTCTGGCGGCTCGGCAACGGCTATTTCGCCGGCGAGGCGCCGTGGTCGACCTTCACTGACGATCCGGAGCGCACCGCGGTCGTCGCCAGGACCGGCGCAAGCTTGGTTGCGATTGCGGCGCAGGCGGCTTGGCCGTTCATTCCTGCAGCCGCCGAACGGGTGCTTGAAGCGCTGGGGCACGGGCGTGGCAGGCCGCCTTGGCCCACATCGGCGTCCATCACGCGGGCGGATCTTCTGCCAGAGTGGAGGGTAGGGCCGCTGCTGCCGCTTTTTGAGAAGCTCTCACCGGATTGGGTTGAAGCCCAGACGGCTCGTTATGCCGGTTGAATCTGCTGCTGGCCACGCATTCTGCCGGGATGTAGAGGCCATTCCAGCCGACGATTGACACAGCGCCGAGTGATGATATCTATTGTCGGTAGATACCATTCATGGAGGCCGATCATGAGCGCCCGGACGAACTCATCGACCGCCAAGCTCTTCATGCATGGCCGCAGCCAGGCGGTCCGTCTGCCGAAGGAATTCCGCTTCGAGGGAACGGAGGTCCATGTCAGCAGGGTCGGAAACAAGGTCGTCCTTGAGCCCATCAGGAAGCCTGCCTTCGACGCCGGCGCCTGGAGGGCGCAGCTCGATGCGCTGGGCGCCCGCGATTTCCTGACGGAGGGGCTGCCGGAAGATCCGCATGTTGGAGCCGACGACACAGTCGATTTCGGCTGATCGCCCGATGTTCTGCCTCGATACCAACGTCGTCGTTCATGCCCTGAACGGGCGGGTTCCCGCGGTCGATGCCAGGCTTCAACAGGAGCTCGCCGTCGGAACCCGGCTTCTCATCTCGTCGGTGGTCGTTTTCGAGCTGAGATATGGGATAGCCAAGAGCGTGAGGCGTGAGGCCTCAGGCCGCGTACTCGATACGTTTCTCTCCGAAGGATTCGAGATGGTGCCGTTCGATGCCGACGATGCAGCGGAAGCCGGCGATATTCGGGCCACCCTCGAAGCGGCCGGAACGCCGATCGGCGCCTACGATACTCTGATTGCGGCGCAGGCCCGGCGGCGCGGTGCGGTTCTGGTCACCGGCAATCGGCGCGAGTTCGAGCGCGTGCCTGGCCTGATGGTGACGGACTGGGCCTCTTGAGCGGCGCTAGGCTTTCCTTCGATCAGTTATGTCGGCCGGGCCAGCTACCTGCACTCCAGCCTTCGGCGCGCGATAAACGCAGTTCGCACGGCACGAAGCTCTGGTAGGAATCATGGTATGAAAAATGGTAGGAATCCAAATTATAAATCAGGCTAAGTATATGATTTATTTAATGTTATAGAAATACGGGTTCGACTCCCGTAGGTCGCGCCATTCATGCCTGCCTCTCCGGCTCGCCGAGAGACAGCATGAGCCGGTTCGCCCAGTTGAAGAAGGATGCGGGTGGATCAGGTCAGCGATCGACAGGACCGAGCCATGCGGTCCAGTTCAGCTGGGCCTGGGTGAAGGTCGTAGGAGCCATCGGCGATGGTCAAACCTGTGCGCCAAGCTCGTCCGTCACATCAAGCAGAGCCCTCGCCGGGCGGTTTGACCGTCGTTTGGTTCCTGCACGTTCTGCGGGGTAGCCCGTTGCGCAGCTTAGTCGAAGCCATTCGGTTGCGTGCGGCCGGAGGATGGCCGAAGCCGTCCCGCCTTTGGGTTGGGCTAGTAGGCCCTTAGTCCCAAGGCCGTGCTTGCTTCCTCGGCCATCCAGCCGAGCCGGTCATAATCGCCGCGCCAGTAGACGAGTGCGGCGTCGTCGTGCCCGAGCCTGACCTCGCGGACGCGGCCGATGATGATGGCGTGGGAATGCCGCTCGATGATCTCTTCGACCTCGCAGTCCAGCGCCGCCAGTGCCCCAGTCAGCAGCGGCGCGCCGGTGACGCCGCTCGTCCACTCGGCGTCGGCGTAGCGCGCCGCACCCTTCTCACCATGACGCCCGGCGAAGCGGTCGGCGACCTGCTTTTGCGTCGCATTAAGGAAGTTGACGCCGAAGCTGCGGGTCCGCGTCAGCACGGGATAGCTCGACGACGACAGGTTCAGTCCGAACATGATCGTCGGCGGCTCGGCCGAAAGCGACGAGATCGAAGTCGCGGTCAGACCGGTGCGGTCCGGGCCGTGGCCGGTCGTGATGACGCTGACCCCGCCGGCGAGATGCCTCAAGGCCTGGCGGAAGCTCGCGACATCGTCCTGGACCAGGCGAACAGGCTTGTGCAGGGGCGTGACAACCGACATCGTCCCGGTCTCCTCAGATCGTGTAGTCGGGCGGGTTGGTGTCCTCGCGGATCAGGTCCTTGAGGATGCGCTCTTCGAGCAAAGCGAGATCGACCGAGCCGCGCCGGCGCGGGCGGGGAAGGTTGACGGTGATGTCGAGCGTGATCCGGCCATCGTCGATCATCACGACGCGGTCGGCGAGCGTCAGCGCCTCCGAAACGTCATGGGTCACGAGGATCGCGGTGAAGCCTTGCGTCTGCCAGACGCGCTCCAGCAGGCTCTGCATCTCGATGCGGGTCAGCGCGTCGAGGGCGCCCAGGGGCTCGTCGAGCGCCAGCACACGCGGCCGGCTGACCAGCGCGCGGGCTAGCGCCACGCGCTGGCGCTGGCCGCCAGACAACACGGCCGGCCATTGCTCCGCCTTGGCTTCGAGCCCCACGGCCCGCAGCGTCTGAAAGGCGCGCTCCTCGGCCTCAGGCAGCTTGCGGTCGGCCCCGAGACCGACCTCGACATTGGAGAGCACGCGCGCCCAGGGCAGCAGGCGCGGCTCTTGGAACATGATGCGCGGCGTCTCCGTCGCGCTAGAGCCCTGGCCGAAACGTAGCGTGCCGTCGCTGGCCGCGTCGAGGCCGGCAAGAATACGCAGCAGGGTGCTCTTGCCGCAGCCGCTGCGCCCAACGATGGCGAGGAACTGGCCGGCGGGGATGTCGAGATCGATGCCGCGCAGGACCTCGAGATCGCCGAAGCGCTTTGTCAGGCCGCGAATGGCGATCTCCTGGCCGAGCGCGGCTCTGGATCTTGCCGCCTTGTCCTCGAACAGGGCGTCGAAGGAAAGCGCGCTCGGCGCCAGCGTCGCTGTCGTCATGGCGAGATCCTCAGGCTTTCTGGAAGGCCGGATGCCAGGACAGGCAAAGCCGTTCGAACAGCCGCACGGTCGAGTCGGCGATCTTGCCCAGCGCGGCGTAGATCACGATCGCCAGCACGACGACGTCGACCAGCATGAACTCGCGGGCGTTCATCGCCATGTAGCCGATGCCGGAATTGGCCGCGATCGTCTCGGCCACGATCAGGGTCAGCCACATGATGCCGAGCGCATAACGCACGCCGACGAAGATCGAGGGCAGGGCGCCGGGCAGGATGACGCGGCGGAACAACTCCCAGTTGCTCATCCCGTAGGAGCGGCCCATCTCGACGAGCTGGCTGTCGACGGTGCGCACGCCATGGAAGGTGTTGATGTAGATCGGGAAGAACACGCCGAGCGAGGTCAGGAACAGCTTGGCCTCCTCCTCGATCCCGAACCAGAGGATCACCAGCGGGATCAGCGCAAGATTGGGGATGTTGCGGATCATCTGGACGGTGGTGTCGGTGAGCCGCTCGGAGGTCTTGGACAGGCCGTTGAACAGGCCCAGTGCGAAGGCGAGCGAGCCGCCGAGCAGAAAGCCGGAGATCGCGCGCTTGAAGCTGACGGCGATGTTCTCGCCCAACTGTCCGTTCAGCGTCAGCCGCCATCCGGCGGCGAGCACGTCGCTCGGCGCGGGCAGCACATTGGCCGCGATCCAGCCGAGCTTCGAGCCGGCCTGCCAGACCAGCAGCAGGCCCAGGGGCAAAAGCCAGGGCATCAGCTGCGACAGCACCGGCTGGAACGACCTGGTACGGGGAGAAAGCCGCCTCCCGCTCGATGGCGAGGCAACGACCGGTGCGCTGAGTCCGGGTTGAGCGAAATCAGTCATTCCGCCCTCACGACGCCGCGACGGCGACGCGCACGCCTGTGCCGCTGATGCCGAATTCGCCGATCTGCGTGCGATGCGTTGTCTGCGTCTGCGCGCCGATTCCAAGCACGGGGAAAAGCAGTTCCGCAACCTTGTAGGCCTCTTCCAGATGCGGATAACCCGAGGCGATGATCGTCTCGATCCCGAGCGCCTGGTATTCCCGCAGGCGCGCTGCGACCGTCTCGGGACTGCCGACCAGAGAGGTGCCGGCGCCGCCGCGCACCAGGCCGATGCCGGCCCAAAGGTTGGGCGCGATCTCGAGCTGATCGCGGCGGCCGAGATGCAGCGCGCTCATGCGCTTCTGGCCGATGGAATCCGACTCCTCTGCAAATTTTTTCTGTGCCGCGATGATTGCCTCGGCTGGCAGCTTGCTGATCAGCTTGTCGGCCGCGGCCCAGGCCTCGGCATCGGTCTCCCGCACGATTAGATGAATGCGCAGGCCGAAGCGGACTTTGCGTCCACGAGCGGCGGCTCTCGCCCGGACGGCATCGAGCTTGGCCTTGGCCTGCGGGATCGGCTCGCCCCAAGTCAGATAGGTGTCGACATGCTCGGCGGCGACATCGAGCGCGGGGTCCGACGAACCGCCGAACCAGATCGGCGGCGGGCTCTGGACCGGCGGGAAGTCGAGCTTGGCGCCCTGGACATCGATGTATTTTCCGGTGAAGTCGACCCTCTCCCCGGCAAGCAGGCGGGAATAGACGCTAAGGAATTCAGCCGTATGGGCATAGCGCTCGTCATGGGGCAGGCGGATGCCGTCGCCGGCGAGTTCGGAAGGATTGCCGCCGGTGACGATGTTGACGATGAAGCGGCCATTGCTGACCCGGTCGAGGGCGGCGGCCTGTCTCGCGACGAAGGTCGGGGATGCGACGCCGGGCCTGGCGGCCACGAGATATCTCAACCGCTCGGTGAGCGGGGCCAGCGCGGCCGCCGTGATCCAGGGATCGTCGCAGCTTTTGCCTGTCGGGATCAGCACGCCGCCATAGCCCAGGCGATCGGCGGCCTGCGCAATCTCCTTGAGATAGCGAAAATCGGCGGGGCGATGGCCCTCGGTCGTGCCGAGATAGGAGCCGTCGCCGCTGACGGGAATGAACCAGAAGATGTCGAGAGGCTTGTCGGTCATGTCGATGCACTCGCGTTGAGGAAGGAGGGGAGGCGTCGGCGCTCAGGCCGTCGGCTTCCACTCCCAGACGATATCGCGAACATTGATGGCCTTCGGGATGAGGCCGAGGCGATGGAAGCGGTCGGCGACCCGCTGCTGCTCGTCGAGCACGCGCGGATTGAGCGGCGCGATCAGGAAATCGGCCCGGTCTACAGCACGCTTCCAGGGCTCGATCGGCAGGCCCGTCGCGGCGGCCTGGACGCTTGCCACCTCGCCCCGGTTGGCCTCCGCCCAGCGCGCCACCTTGGCGAGTTCGTCATTGATCGCTGCGACGAGCTCGGGGTGCTTGCCCGTGAAGTCGCGGTTGGCGAGGTAGAACGCGTTCTGCGCCACGATGCCCTTGGCGAGCGCCAGGATCCGGACGCCCGGAATCTGCTCGGCGATGGCAAAGAACGGATCCCAGATCGTCCAGGCATCGACCGAGCCGCGCTCGAAAGCGGCACGCGCATCGGCCGGGGGGAGATAGACCGGCGTGAACTCGTCATAGCCGAGCCCGGCCTTCTCGATCGCGGCGATCGTCAGATTGTGCGAGCTCGATGCTTTGGCGAAAGCGATCTTCTTGCCCTTGAGGTCGGCCAGCGTCTGGATCGGCGATTTCGGCGGCAGCAGGATCGCCGCGCCCGATCCAGCGGCCTCCTGCGTCGCGACATAGAGCAGGTTGGCCTTGGCTGCCTGGGCGAAGATCGGCGGCGCGTCGCCGGTCGGCCCATAGTCGATCGAGCCGGTGTTCAGCGCTTCAAGCAGCGGCGGCCCGAACTGGAACTCGACCCATTTGATGGCGATGCCTTGCGCAGCGAAGCGTTTCTCGAGGACGCCCTGCTGCTTGGCAATCAGCAGGATGCCGTTCTTCTGGAAGCCGATGCGTAGCTCCTTCGGCGCCGCGGGCGACTGGGCGGTGGCTGCCCCTGAAGCGAAGGCGAGCGATGTTCCGGCGAGGCCGGCGATGAAGTCTCTGCGGTCCATGATGCAAGTCTTTCCTGATTTCGATGTCGGGGGGCGTGCTCAGGCGGCCTTCGGAAGACCCTGTCCGGCGCGGCGCGTGGCGGCTGCGCGCTGGCCTGCTCCACCGAGCGAAAGGTCTTGCCGTCGAGAGCGTCGAAGGCTGGCTGGGAAGAAAAGAAGCGGAAGTTCCCGTTCTGGCCGACGACGATGCCGGCGGCGTCACCCTGAACTTCGATCACGATGGCTTTGGACATGCGGATACCTTCGCCGATGGCTTCGGCGCCTTCTTCATCTGCGGGAATGGGGAGAAGCTGTCCTCAGCAGCGCGGGATACGCTGCAGGACCGGCCTCAACATCGCGTCGAGCGCAGGAAATCTGAGAGACGAAGAAGGTGTCCGACGACAACGTCGACAAGAATGATCACGGTGTGTCTCCATAAAAGGAGCCCACGATCTTATCGTGGTGCTTTTAGCTTTGGTGACGCGGCGCAAGCTGCTCCAGCAAATCCCGCGATGGATCGAATAATTGCTTCGACCAATACATGTACTGTTCTTGATTTGACGCGGTGGGTCAATGAAAACGGATTTCAAAGATCGGGCGGGAAGAAGGATAATACCCTCCTGGTCCGGTTGCCTTTGGCGCTTTTGTCTCGCCTCCGCTTGGCGTCGGTTATCCCGTTTCGCAATGGCGCTCAAACGGCATCCCTTTTCGCCAGACAGCTCAGCGCGCGGCCTCGGCAGGGTACCAACGCGACGCGACTGCGCAGAAAATCGGCCATACGCGGGGGGCGGCAAAATGGACCGGCTTGGCAGGAGTAGTTGCGGCTAACTGAGGCAATGTCGCCAGCGGTTCGCTGCGGCGTGCCGACATGTCCTCGGGATGTCTTGGATCATCGCGGACTTGACTGACCGGTGGGCGGCTGCGGCCGGGCGGCGGGGTCTGGTAACGCCGACCATCCCAACAGCAGGATTGCGACCAGCAAGCCGAAGCCGAGATCGATCCAGCGCTCATGGCGACTCCGGGGCAGGAAGTCGGCGATCTCGCGGGAGGCCGTATCCTCGGTCCAGCGGGCAGCACGGTCCATCAGTTGCGCCTCCAGATCATCCCCGGTCGCACTCATGCCACGGGGGTGTCCGCCCGGGCCTGACGGCGGTTGTCGAGGATATTGCCTTCGCGGCGATAGCCGCGCTGATAGTTGCTTTTGAGATGTCGGCTGGCCAGTTGCCATTGCTCGACGCTCTGTCGGGCGGCGCTGCTGTCTGGCAGTTCAATCTCGTCGAATCCGCAGGCCAGCGCATAGGCGAACTGGTCGGGGATCAGCGGGCCGGACGCCCGCAACGTGCCGTCATAACCGGCACGGCGGATCGCTTTCGCCAGGCTGAAGCCGCGGCCATCCGCGAAGGCCGGGAAAGCGATGCCGATGAGCGACAGCCTCGGCAGGAAGGGCTCCAGCGCCGCCACGGGGAGCGCATTGGGAATCAGAACTCCGATCTGCTGAGCCTGGGCCAGTTGAGCCAAGGCGTCCGGCAGCGCGTCGAAACCGACAAGCGCTTGCGACAGGTTGCCGATCGCGGCACCTTCCGTGCGTGTCCAGCCTTCCGTGATGGCACCCTTGCGATCAAGCAGCATCGGCCAGTTCCCTGAAGGCGGCTTTGAACGGCACCAATCCGACGCGCTTTACCGTCTCGATGAAACGCTCTCCGTCATGACGCTGGCTCTCATAGACGCCGACGATCGCCTCTATCGCGTCGGGCACGTCCTCGGCCGGAAGGCCCGGCCCGAGAATTTCCCCAATTGCGGCATTCTCGGTGGCGTCGCCGCCGAGCGTGATCTGGTAGGATTCGATGCCGCGCTTCTCCAGACCGAGAATGCCGATATGGCCGACATGGTGATGGCCGCAGGCGTTGATGCAGCCGGAAATCTTGATGTTGAGTTCGCCGATCGACGCCTGACGATCCGCATCGGCGAAGCGCTGCGCGATGGCCTGGGCGATCGGGATCGAGCGGGCTGTGGCGAGCGAGCAGTAGTCGAGGCCAGGGCAGGCGATGATGTCGGTGATCAATCCGAGATTGGCGGTGGCGAGCCCCACTGGGACAAGCGCCTGCCAGATCGCAAAGAGATCGTCCTTGCGGACATGCGGCAGGACGAGGTTCTGCGCATGGGTGACGCGCAATTCGTCGAAGGAGTAGCGCTCGGCGAGATCGGCGACCAGCCGCATTTGCTCGGAGGTCGCATCGCCCGGCGCCAGTCCGACCGGCTTCAGCGAGATCGTCACCGCAGTGTAGCCCGGCACGCGATGCGGGGTGAGGTTGGTATCGACCCAGCGGGCGAAATCCGGGTTGCCCGCCTTGGCCACGGCAAGCGCCCCGCTGTCGGGCGGCAACGTCTCATAGGCGGGCGGCGTGAAATAGGCCGCGATACGGGCCAGCTCTTCGGCGTCGGCATTCACCGAAGGCCCGTCGAGAGCCGAGAACTCCGCTTCGACCCGGCGGCGGAATTCCTCCGTCCCGATCTCGTGGACTAGGATCTTGACCCGCGCTTTATATTTGTTGTCGCGCCGTCCCTCGAGATTGTAGACCCGCATCACCGCCTCGAGATAGGCGAGCAGGTCAGCCTTGGGCAGGAAGTCGCGCACGACCTTGCCGATCATCGGCGTGCGGCCAAGCCCGCCGCCGACGCTGATCTCGTAGCCGATCTCGCCGCTCTCGGGATGCCTCACGATCCTCAGGCCGATGTCGTGCGCCTTGATCACCGCGCGGTCATGCTGCGCGCCGGTGGCGGCGATCTTAAACTTGCGCGGGAGATAGCTGAACTCGGGATGGGCGGTCGACCACTGCCTGATCAGCTCGCAGACCGGGCGCGGATCCTCGATCTCGTCCTGCGCGACGCCGGCGAAGTGATCGGCCGTGACGTTGCGGATGCAGTTTCCCGAGGTCTGGATGCAGTGCATCTCGACATCGGCGAGCAGGTCCAGGATGGCCGGCACGTCGCGCAGCTTCGGCCAGTTGAACTGCAGGTTCTGGCGGGTGGTGAAATGGCCGTAGCTGCGGTCGTAGCGCTCGCCGATCAGCGCGAGTTGGCGCAATTGCCGCGACGAGAGCGTGCCATAGGGAATGGCGATACGCAGCATGTAGGCGTGGAGCTGCAAATAAACGCCGTTCTTCAGCCGCAGCGGCTTGAACTCATCCTCGGTCAGGGAGCCGTCCAGGCGTCTGGCGACCTGATCGCCAAACTGCGCGACCCGGTCGCGCACGAAACGCTCGTCGAATTCATCGTAGCGGTACATCGTCAGGCGCTCCGGCGGCCGGCGATGCCTTCACCGGCCTGCTTGCCCAAATCCGGGCGAGTGCTGGGTCCGAGCGTCTTGAAACGCTCCCGGAAGTGGCGCGGCACGGGCCCGTTCGGGCCAATCTCCACATCGACGAGATAGGCATCGACGACCTGCTGTCGTGCGGCTGCAGCGAACGCTTCCAGCCTGCCGGCGGCGACGCCCTCGTCAGCGACCAGCGCGAGACGGGGATCTCGCGTCCAGTCCAAGGCTCCGTCTGCGTCCTCCACGGCAAAGACGACGTCCCCGTCGAGCAGGTCGTTGGCGAGCAGGATGGCAGGCAGAGGTGGGCGCTTCGGGGTGCTGGTCATCAGGCCGCTTCCGGCAAGTGCAGCCGCAGCCCGTCCAGGGCGTCCGCCCAGATGATCTGGCAAGAGAGGCGCGATGTCGGCTCGATCAGGGGCAGCGTGTCGAGCGCGTCGATCTCGTCGGCGCGGGGTTCGGGGAGCCGGTGAGCCCAGTCGGGCGCGACGACGACATGGCAGGTCGCGCAGTCGCAGGAACCGCCGCATAGTCCGTCGATGCCGACCTTGCAGTCGCGCAGGATTTCCATGACCCGCCAGCCTTCGACGGTGTCGAGCTCATGGGACCGGCCATGTCTGTCGGTGACGTGCAGCGTAGCCAAAACCGTCATGCTCCGTTCTGTATTCCGAACGGAGTTTAAACGAAGGACGGCGGCCGATCAATTCACGCAAGCGAGATGGTTTTACTATATTGTACATTCGCTTTAGTGAAATTGACCCCGCTGAGGCGCTGGGCGCGGCCACGGCCGCGGAAATCGTGGCGCCCTCGTCAGGATCGGCCGGTCCGACGAGCGCGCAATCGCCTTGAGGCAAAGGCTGCGAGAGGGATCAGCACCACATCCGATAGGCCGTTGGCTTGATCACGCGCCTGGCCGAACCCGGCAGGGCGCTCGGCTCAAAGAGCCGGCCTGTAGAACTGGTCGAAGGTGCTGCCATCGCCGAAATGGATCGGCCTTGCCTTGGCCCAGCCGCCGAAGATGGTGACGAGGTCGATCTTGGAGACGTTAAGCTCCTGGGTCGGATCACGGGAGACGTTCAGCGACTCAGTCTGCGCACGCGCCCCGGCCACGACCCCAAAGCGCAAAGAGAAGGCTCCCAGAACAAGGCCGGCCTGGATCAGGCGACGAAGTGCGGGGCGGGGCATCGTGCTCTCCGTTGCTGGGACCAGCCCGACCGACGGGTCAAAAAGTTCTTTTTACGGAACGTAAGGGTATGCTGAGGCAAGGCAGCAGACAAGAGACCGAGGCAGCACTGTTATTCAAATTTGGCCGGTTCGGGAGAACAGACCGCTGCTTCCAGACCCGGTTTCAGAAGAGCGGTCTTTCCTCTCCGAGCCGACGTAATTCCGACCCGACAGACCATCAGATCCCGTCGCCCAGGACATTCTCCGAAGCGAGTTGGTTCCGGCTCCGGCGGCGATGCCAAAGGCCGCGCGCCAAGGCCCATGCCCCGCCCACGAAAAGCGGTCGCAACGCCAGATCGGCCACCGCGACAAGCAGTGCCGACGACAGGCTGCCGGTCAGGCCATGGACGAGCGCCCCCAGCACGAGAGAGGCGAGCATATTGCCGCCGACCGCGCCGGAAAGCTCGCTGCGCGTCAGGGACCCGGCGGGCCCGATACGGTTGCGCAGGGAGGCAAGCAGGGTGGCGACGGAGCCTGGGAGGCGGGAGTTGGTCCCGGCTGACGGCGTCGCCGCCTCATCGACGAAGCCGAACGCGACCGTCTCATTGCTGATCGTGTCGATCAGGATGAATCCACCCAGTTCCGTGCTGACCGAGAACGGCAGGACGCCGATCGCCCTGTCGAGGTCGAGCGTGACCGTCCCGATATCGTTCATAGCCAGCGTCGTCGCAGGCACCGGCGTCACCGTCGCGACGTCGATGCTGTGGTGCAGTGCCTTGACCACGGCATGAGCATGGCTGCTGCCGAGCTTCAGTGCGTAGCGGTTGCCCAAAGCGAGCGGCGCCTCGCCTGTCCAGAGCAGGCGCGCGTTCAGGCTGCGTCGGACCGGGGGACGCCGTGCCGCATCGACGATCAGGTCCCCGCGCGAAACGTCGATCTCGTCGGCCAGGGTTACGGTCAGGGCTTGGCCGGCGGAGGCGTGCCCCACTTCTCCGGCGGGGGCCAGAATGCGCGCGATGCGGCTCGTGCGGCCTGAGGGCAGGATGGCGACGGCATCGCCCTGCTTTAGTTGCCCCAGCGCGAGATTGCCCGAATAGCCCCGAAAGCCGGAATCGGGTCGGTTGACCCATTGCACCGGCAACACCGCGCCCTCATGGACCCGGCCCGAAGCCTCGACCGAGACGTTTTCCAGATGGGCCAGCAAGGGCTCGCCGCGATACCACGCCATCGCCGCCGACGGACTCGTGACATTGTCGCCGTTGCGCGCCGAGACCGGGATGAAGCTGATCTGTGTGAAGCCAAGTTGAGCGGCGGCGGCGCGATAGTCGGCGCTGATGAGCTCGAAGACGGCCCGATCGTAGCCGACCAGGTCCATTTTGTTGACCGCCACGACGACATGGCGAACGCCGACGAGCGACACGATGAACGAATGCCGCAGCGTCTGCCTGAGCAGGCCGAGCCGCGCATCGACCAGGATGACGGCGAGGTCGGCGGTCGAGGCGCCGGTCGCCATGTTGCGGGTATACTGCTCATGGCCGGGCGTGTCGGCGACGATGAAGGCGCGTCTCGGCGTCGAGAAATAGCGATAGGCGACATCGATGGTGATGCCCTGCTCGCGCTCGGCCGAGAGCCCGTCGACGACCAGCGCGTAGTCGACTTCGTCGCCTTGCGTGCCGAACTTGCGGGAATCTCGCTGGAGAGTGCCGAGCTGGTCGTCGAAGACCGCCCCGGTCTCGAACAGGATGCGGCCGATTAGCGTCGACTTGCCGTCATCGACGGAGCCGCAAGTGAAGAAGCGCAGCAGGGAGCGCGGCTCGATCCCGTCGTCATTGGCCGGGCCGTCGTCCGGCCGCGCCGCTTCGTTGGCGCGCTGCCGGGCCTTGAGGGCACTCATCAGAAATAGCCTTCCTGCTTCTTCTGCTCCATCGAGCCGGTTCCATCATGGTCGATGATCCGGCCCTGTCGCTCGGAACTCTGCGACGCCCGCATCTCGGCGATGATGTCGGTCAGATTGGTTGCATCGCTTTCGATCGCGCCGGTCAGCGGGTAGCAGCCCAGCGTCCGGAAGCGGACCATGCGGGTTTCGACGACCTCGCCCGGCAGCAATGGCAGGCGCTCGTCGTCGCGCATGATCCAGGCATCGCCGCGGCGAAGCACGGGACGGGGGGCGGCGAAGTACAATGGCACGACGGGGATGCCTTCGAGCGCGATGTAGTCCCAGACGTCGCGTTCGGTCCAGTTCGAGAGCGGAAAGACGCGGAAACTCTCGCCCGCCCTCTTGGCGGTGTTGAACAACGACCAGGGCTCCGGCCGCTGGTTCTTTGGATCCCATCGGTGGTCGGCGCTCCGGAGCGAGAAGACGCGTTCCTTCGCGCGCGTCTTCTCCTCGTCGCGGCGGGCCCCGCCGAAGGCGGCGTCGAACCGGTATTTGTCGAGCGCCTGCTTCAGCCCTTGCGTCTTCATCACATCGGTATGGATGCGCGAGCCTGACGAGACCGGGTCGATGCCGGCCTTTACGCCATCCTGATTGATATGAACGATCAGCTCCAACCCGAGCCGGCGCACGGTTTCGTCGCGGAACGCGATCATCTCGCGGAATTTCCAGGTCGTATCGACATGCAGCAGCGGGAAGGGCGGCTTGCCGGGGGAGAAGGCCTTCATCGCCAGATGCAGCAGCACGGCGGAATCCTTGCCGATCGAATAGAGCAGCACCGGATTGTCGCAGGTCGCCACGACCTCGCGCAGGATGAAGATTGCCTCGGCTTCGAGGTTCTGGAGATGGCCGGGCGCGATCACAGCGCGACCTCCGCCGTGCGCGTGCGGACGAGCCGGCCGTCGTCGCCGACATGCAGGCCGCATTCCTTCGCCGCATCCTGCTCCCACCACCAGCGACCGGCACGCTCGGACTCGCCTGGAACGATAGCGCGTGTGCAGGGCGCGCATCCAATCGAGACGAAGCCGCGCGCGTGCAGCGGGTTGACGGGCACGCCGAGGTCTTGGGCAACCAGACGGGCCTGCTCGCGGCTCCAGTCGTGCAGCGGGTTGATCTTCGTCAGGCCACGCTGGAGATCATGTTCGATGAAACCGGTCGCCGCTCTCGCCTCTGACTGGCCCGCGCGCAAGCCCGTGATCCAGCCGGCAGCTCCTGCCAGCGCCCGGTCCAGGGGGGCAAGCTTGCGCAGGAAACAGCAGCGCTTGCGCGCTTCCTGCGAGGCCTTGAAGCCGTTGATACCCTGTTCCCGGACCATGCGCTCGACCGAGCTCGCATCCGGCAAGAAGGCCGAAACGCTGAGGCCGTAGCGCCGTTCCGTCTCCGACCAGAGATCATAAACCTCCGGAAACAGGCGCCCGGTATCAAGCGTCGCGAAGGAAACCTCTCGCGCCAGCCCTGCCTCCGCGATGAGGTGCGTCAGAACCTGATCTTCGAGCCCGAAACTGGTCGTGAAGATGAGACGACCCGGGACGTCCGCACGCGCACGCCGCAAGCGCCCGATGACCCGGTTCGGGGCTGACGGGTCTGATGCGGTTTGGGCTGTTTCGTCGGTTGCGGCCACTTTGGCCATACGGCTTCATTCGCCGAGAATGTCGGCGCCTTTGGTATCTGAGATGATGGATCAAGGGTGGCCTGCTACACCGCAGGGTGGCGCGACATCATCAACATCGCGAGGGATGCAGACCCTTCGAAGAATGAGGGAGACGTGTTGCAACCAGGTCGATGAAGGCGATCACGAAATGTCCCCGGGACTGGAGCCCACGATGTCATCGTGATGCTTTCGGCAGTAGTAGCGCGGCGCAGAACTGCTTCGACAAATCCCGCGATCGATCCATCACCGTGAAATCGACCCCTCAAATGTCGTCGATCGCGAGGGTCGGGTCAACGAAAGCGGTTTTCAAAGATCGCAGACAAAAGGGAAAGATAACCTCCCGGCCCCGCCGCTCTCGACGGTATTCGTCTTGCCTGCAGAAGCCATTGGCCGAGGCGTCCGTCATCGAAGCGGTGCGGCGCCGGCTGGTGGCCGGTTCCGGCGATGATGGACGTCAGCCCCGCAGTCCTGTTCCGATCGGGCTGGTGAACGACGCGAGCGCCGGCAACAGGCTGAGGAGAGTGCCGACACAGAACAGCAGGCCGATTTGCAGAAATTCGGGCTTGCCGAGCGAGATCGCGAGGTGAAGACCGGTTTCCGCTTCGACCAGCTGCGACAGCACCGAAGCGGCTGCGCCGCCGAGCAACAGGCCGGCGGCGCAGCCGAACGCCATCAACGCGGCCATCCCGAGCCAGATCACGAGCAGGACATAAAGCCGGGGCGCGCCCATGGCCCGCAGCACGGCATAGCGTCGCCGGCGCAGCCCCGTCACCGCGATGAGGAGAAGCAGGATCGCGGCGAAGACCAAGGTCGCGTTCAGCGTCGAGGCCAGGATGAGAACGCCACGCGCATCGCCGAGTGCCCGATAGAGTCCCACCAGCACTTCGGCGGGGAAGAACGCCATCGTCCCGCCCTGGCGATACTGGCTGCGCAGGGCGTAGGCTCCGGCGACGCTGCGGGGCTTGACGACGATCGCCGGCACGCCGGGTATGGGGGCTCCGTCGAAGGGCGGGCCGATCGTCTCCGTCCCGGTCGCGTGTCCGTTGCCGAGGCCGTGGACTTCCCAGACGCTTTCGATGGGCACCAGGATCGCGCGATCCCACGGCGATCCAAGTCGCGGCAGGCGCCCGACGACGGTGTAGTCGTGGCCGGCATGGCGATGACCCGCCTCGTCGGCATCCTCCTCGCCGGGCTTGTGCGCCTGTCCCGCGACGCCATGCGATGGCGTGATGCTTTGACCAAGGCGATAGTCCACATCGGCGCCGACGACAGCCTCGCCTTCGGCGGAAAAGAGCCGGCCCTCGTTCGGCGCGATGCGGCCCCAGCGTGTGGCGAAGGCCGCTGTGGTGCCGATGATCGGATAGCCGCGGGTGACGTCTCCGAAGGCGATCGGCGCGAAGCCGGCGACGCGCTCGTCGCGGGCCAGCGCCCCGAGAACGCTCCCCTCGACGAGCGGGATCGCGTCGAGCTGCAGATAGACGGTCGACATCAGCAGCTGCGCCTGGCTGCCCGGAGCACCGATCAGCAGGTCGAAATCGTCGGCGGCCGCCGCCGAACTCTGCCGTAACGCGCGTTCCTGCGCCCCGATCGCCACGCCGATCGCCACGGCCACCGCCACCAGCGCGACGATCGCGGCCGCCGTCCAGCGCAGCGCACGCAGATCGGCAAGGACCATTGCAAATGGATTCATGCGGCCGCGTCCCACAGCTGCGTGGCGGTTGCGATGTCGAGCCGCCGCTCCATCCGCGCCAGCAGCGCGGCATCATGCGTGGCGCAGATCAGCGTGGCCCCGGCCTCGCGGGCGGCATCGACCAGCAAGGCTCCGACCTCGTCGGCATGGGCTGCATCCAGGCTCGCCGTCGGCTCGTCGGCGAGGATCAGGGCGGGGCGCCGGCAGACCGCGCGCGCGATCGCGACGCGCTGCTGTTCGCCACGAGAAAGCACGCCGGTCCTGCGGCGCAGATCGGTGAGGCCCATGCGCGCGGCGACCGCCGCCGCCTGCTCCCGTTCCTCCCGGCCGACCCGCCACGATGAGAACGTTGCGGGCAGGGTGATGTTGGCGAGGATGTCGAGTTCCGGGATGAGGTGGAAATCCTGGAAGACGAAGCCGAGCGTTGCGAGACGCCAGCGGTCGCGAGCGCCGGCCGGCAGCGCAGAGAGTACGGTCTCGCCCCAGGCGACCGTGCCCGTACCCGGCACGATCAAGCCGGCGATCAGGTGCAGAAGCGAGGTCTTGCCCGAGCCTGAAGGACCGCGCAGCCCGATATGGGTGCCTGCAGGCACGGTCAGTTCGGGAATGTCGAGGACCCGAAACGGGCGCCCGTCGCCGCCGCGATGGTCGAGAGTGACGGCGGAGAGCCGGAGCGCTCTGGCGGCAGCTCGTTCAGGCGAGGGTGAAGCTGGCATCGACGAGTCTGATCTGGCTGACGAAGCCGGTATCGCGATCCGTAGCCGAGCCGATCTCCAGCCGGCCGGCCACGACGACCTTGCGGCCGGCGCTGACCATCGGCGTTATCTCCTTCATGAAGACGACGACGATATCGACCGGCCAGTCGGCGTCCGACTGGCAGAACGGGCAGATGGCCAGCGGCTCGCGCGTCAGCACGAAGAAATGGCTTTCCGGCTTCAGCGGCGGCGCCATGTAGCCGGTCAGGCGAACCGGCTGTCCGCGCAGCGCGACGACCCGGTCGGAGAATTGAAAGCCGAGTACGCCGAACGATTTGTAGAGGCCGTCGAAGGTGATCATGCCGGAATCGGCCGCGAGGGCCTTCCCGCAAAGCGTTGCCGCCGCGAGACCCATCAGGGTCGCGCGGCGGGTGGTCAGCGTATGACGGCGTTGCCGCTGCATCCTTCGTTCCTGTCGGCGGCCGGCCGGCTTACTTGCCGCCCAGGGCCAACGCCTCCGCCATAACGCGGAAGACGTAGGTGTTGGGCTTGTGGCCGCGGAACTTCTCGGCGCCGGGGCCCATTGCGGTCAGCAGACCGTCATCGGCCGAATGGACACCGGAATTGGCGTCGAAGGGCAGGTTGCCGGCCTTGCGGGTTGCGAGCGGGCCGGTGCAATCGCCCTCGTTGGCGACATTGGTCTTGCCGTCGGCGCTCTTCACCGCCGGCACGCGCTCGCCGTTCATGAAGGGGCGGCCGGTGTCGCAGGTGTCGGGATATGTGCCGAAGACGACAGCCAGCCGGCGCGAGGTGTTGACGTCGGTCGGGTAGCCGTCGGCATCGAGAGGGCCGTAATTCGGCGGCTTCGAGTCGGCGTAGGTGCCGAGCTTGTCGCGCAGGAGCTGGCCGGGGCGCTCGTCGTCATAGGTGCCGACGAGCGAGACCGCATGGGTGTGGTCCGGCACGACGATGATCAGCGTGTCGTTGCGCTCGCCTGCGAAATCCTTGGCGATCTTGACGGCGTTGTCGAGCATGATCGTGTCGAACACCGCGCGCTCCCAGTCGAGCGAGTGGCTGTACTTGTCGATACGGCCCGATTCCACCATCAGGAAGAAGCCGTCCTGATTGCCCTTCATCATGTCGATCGCGGCCCTGGTCTGCTCGGCGACGTCGGGCTGGTCGGGAAACTTCGAGATGCCGCCCTTCTTGGCGATGCGCAGGTCGAAGGCGCCGTCGATGTTGGAGGTGTTGTAGAGGCCGAGCAGCTTCTTGGCGCCCGAGGCGGCGGCCGCGTTCATCTCGGTTTTGGTGGTGGCGATGGTGTAGCCGGCGGTCTTGAACTGCGCGATGAAGTCGAGATCGTCGGTGCGCTTGGAGCCCGGCGTCGACTTGGGCAGGAAGTTCGGCGAGCCGCCGCCCATGATCACGTCGGGCTGCACCTCGTGGAACATCTTGACGATGTCGTTGTAGTCCGAGCGGCGGCGGGTATGGGCGACCATCGAAGCCGGCGTCGCGTCCTCGATTTCGGCGTTGGTGACGACGCCGACGGTCATCCCGCTGCGGCGCTTGATCAGCTCCGCGATGGTTTCTACCTTGGGATGGTCGAGCGTCAGTGCGTTCTTGGCGCAATAGACGCCGAGCGCATTGACGCAGGATTTGTGGCCGGTGGTGTAGGCATGGGCGCTGTTGGCGCTGTCGGTGACGACCGAATCGTTGCCGGAAGTCGAGATCAGCGCCATGTTGGGCATGTCGTCGATGGCGAGTTCGCCATTATAGCGGCCTTCTTCCCAGCCCTTCGACATGATGCGCGCGGCGGTGCGATGCGCGATCGACATGCCGTCGCCGACGAAGAGGATGACGTTCTTGGCGCGGCGCGGCTGGGCGGTCGCGAAGACCTCCCACTTGACCGTCGCCTTTTTGGTGCCTTGCGTCGCCTCGACAACATAGTTGCCGGCCGGCAGCGTCGCGCCACGCAGCCAGAGGGCCGAATGCTTCTGGCCTTCCTCGTTCTGCATGAAGGCCGTCGCCTTGCCGAAAATCTCGGCGGGTGCCTTGCCGTTGATCGTCACGGCGACGTCGGCCGAGGTCGGCGCGTCGGGAAACTCGACCTTGAAGTCGAAGCGCGAGCCCTCGAGGATTTCGGCGCGGTTGATCGGATAGATCGTCTGCGCGGCCACCGGCGCGGTTGCAAGGACGGCTCCAACCGCCGTCGCGTGCCAAATCGTTTTCAGTTGCATCCCCACCTCCGATGATCCGTGATCCTATGGATGGGGCGAGCTAGTTGCAGCCGCGCATGACACTATGGCGACGGTAGGGGAGTCGATCGGCGAAGTGCCGGCATTCATGTCAGTGTGTCCCATTACCGTCCACCGCCGCGTCTGGTCGTCGGGGGCCGTCCAAGCTGCAAGCAGGTTCGTGCCGATGCTGGATCTGCGGACGCCTGCTCGTCGCCAAGCTGCATCTTGTCACATGATCGCGCCGAAAGTCGCCTTGTTGTCATGTGACTCCCTGAAACCTCGCACCTCATTCAGCGGAGTCGAGATGGACTATTTCAGGCGCTTCACCTTCCTGTTCGCGACGCCGAACTTCGATGCGGAGGATCTCGAGGGAATCCGCTTCCATCAGATCGTCGACGAGATCGAACGCTCTGGCTTCGAGGTCGTGAAGGCCCGCAAGCTCGAAGACGCCGAGATCGCGGTGCAGACCGATGCCGCCATCGGCTGCATGGTCGTCGATTGGGGCAAGAAGGGCCTGGAAGGCAAGACGGCGTCGCTCATCAACCTGATGCGCCGGCGCGGGCTCGAATTCCCGATCATCCTGCTGATCCGCCGCAAGCGTTTCGAGGATGTGCCGGTCGAAGTGCTCGATTTCATCGACGGCTACATCTTTCTGTCCGAGGAAACCCCGCCCTTTATCGCCAAGAGCCTGATCAGCCGCCTCAAGCAATATGCCGAGACGCTGAAGACGCCGTTCTTCGGCGCGCTCGTCGATTATGCCGAGGAGGGCAACCACCTCTGGACCTGTCCGGGCCATAATGGCGGCGTGTTCTACAGCCGCAGCCCGATCGGGCGGGTGTTCATGGAGCATCTCGGCGAGGCGGTCTTCCGCGACGACCTCGACAATTCCGTGCTCGATCTCGGTGATCTGCTGACCCATGAGGGTCCGGCCCTCAAGGCCCAAAAGGAAGCCGCCCAGATTTTCGGGGCGGAGAAGACCTATTTCGTCCTCAACGGCACTTCGACCTCCAACAAGGTCGCGCTGGCCGCGCTGGTGACGGATGGCGATCTCGTGCTGTTCGACCGCAACAACCACAAGGCCGCTCATCACGGCGCGCTGCTGATCGCCGGCGGCATCCCGGTTTACATTCCCACGGTCCGCAACGCCTGGGGACTGATCGGCCCGATGCGCTGGGACAGCTTCGACGAGGACGCTCTTCGCGAGCGCATCCGGACCAATCCGCTGGTCAAGGACCCCGAGGCCTGGAAGAAGCCGCGCCCGTTCCGCGTCGCCGTGGTCGAGCAGTGCACCTATGACGGAACGATCCACAGCGCGGAGATGATCCTCCAGCGCATCGGGCATCTCTGCGACTACATCATGTTCGACGAGGCCTGGGCCGGCTTCATGAAGTTCCACCCGCTCTATGCCGGGCGCTTCGCCATGGGGCTGAAGGATCTCGGGCCCGATTCGCCGGGCATCATCGCGACGCAGTCGACCCACAAGCAATTGGCGAGCTTCAGCCAGGCCTCGCAGATCCACATGAAGGACCGGCATATCAAGGGCCAGAAGCGCCGCGTCGAGCACCGCCGCTTCAACGAGAGCTTCATGCAATATGCCTCGACCTCGCCCTTCTATCCGCTCTTCGCCTCGCTCGATGTCGGTGCGCAGATGATGAAGGGGCGCTCCGGCGAAGTGCTCTGGGACGATACGATCCGGCTCGGCATCGAGCTCCGCAAGAAGATCCGTGCCGTCAGGCGCGAGTTCGAGGAGAAGGAGGCGCGGCCCGAGCGGCGCTGGTTCTTCGAGCCCTTCGTGCCCGACCGGGTCTCGATCCCCGATGCCGCGCGGCCCGGCGGCGTGCATGACGTCGCCTGGGAGATGGTCGCGACCGACCAACTCGCGAGCGACCCGGCCTATTGGCAGCTCGCGCCCGACGCGGCCTGGCACGGTTTTGCGGGGATGGCGGCGGGCTTTGCCATGACCGACCCCAACAAGCTGACGCTGCTGACGCCCGGCTTCGATCGCGCGACGGGCGCCTACACCGAACACGGCATCCCGGCGCCCGTCGTCGCCCAGTTCCTGCGGGAGAACCGCATCGTCGCCGAAAAGAACGATCTCAATTCGCTGCTCTTCCTGCTGACGCCAGGCGTCGAAGCGAGCAAGGCCGGGACGCTGATCAGCGGGCTCGTCGCCTTCAAGAAGCTCCACGACGAAAACGCCCTGCTCGAAGACGCCATCCCGGAGTTCTATCGGCGCAGGCCTTCGCGATACGAGGGCGTGCGCCTGCGCGATCTCTGCGGTCAAATGCACCGCTTCTTCCGCGACGCCGATGTCAGCGGGTTGCAGGCGAAGCAGTTCTCGCCCGAGCACCTGCCGGAGATGGCGATGTCGCCCCATGATGCGGCACGCTGCCTGACCCGCAACGACGTCGATTACCTGCCGATCGACACCATCGCCGGCCGCATCGCGACGACACCCTTCGTGGTCTATCCGCCGGGCATCGCGACGATCGTTCCCGGCGAGCGGCTGACCGAGCGGGCCCAGCCGATGATCGACTATCTCAGGATGTTCGAGGCGAGCTTCAACACCTTCCCCGGCTTCGATGTCGAGATCCAGGGCGTCTATCGCGAGATCGATCACACCGGCGCGGTGCGGCTTTACACTTATGTCGTCGGCGAACAGGCCGGCGGCTGAGCAGGCACGATCCATGGAGCAGCAAACCCCCGTCGTCATCCGGCCATCGCGCGATGCCGATGTCGAGGCCATGCTGGCGATCTATCGCCGGCATATCCGGCGCGGCGTCGAGGACGGCGTCGAGGATCGCGGCACGCCCCAGCCCGACGATCTGAAGGATCGGCGCAAGAACCTGCGCAACCGCCGGCTGCCGCATCTGGTGGCGACGCTCGGCGGCGAGGTCGTCGGCTATGCCTATGTCGTGCCGTTCCGGAAACGGCCGGCCTACCGTTTCACGGTCAAGCATTCGATCTACATCCATCACGACCATGTCGGTCGCGGGATCGGGCGTCTGCTGATGCAGGCGCTGATCGACGCCTGCGCCGCCGCGGGCTTCAGGCAGATGATCGGCTATATCGACGCGGAAAACGCTGCTTCGCTGGCCCTGCATGAGCGTTTCGGCTTCGCGCGGGTCGGCCTGCTGCCGGGCGTCGCCTATCGCTACGGCAAATGGTCCGACAGCGTCATGGTGCAGAGGTCGCTGGGCGTCGGCGCGACATCGCCGATCGCGCCGAAGGGCGGCTCGCCGACACCTTAAACGCGGTGAGCCGCGATTGCTGAACCGAAGCCGCGCATTCTAAGTCCAGATCATCGCTCCGCCCGCGATGCGGCCGGAGCGATGGTGCCAGAAGTTTAGAGCATTGCTTGAGCGAAAACCGGTACCCACTTTTTCGCGCAATGCTCTGGCCGGCCGACGACTCAGTAGAGATCCGGGACGTGGAGCTCCGGGGGCACGGCCTGCCGGGCATAGTCGGGATGGCGCACGCGGTCGGGCAGGGTGATCTCCTGCTTGGGCACATCCTCATACGGAATCTGCGCCAGCAGATGCGCGATGCAGTTGAGCCGCGCCTTCTTCTTGTCGACCGCCTGAACCACCCACCACGGGGCATACTCCGTATGGGTCCGGTCGAACATCTCTTCCTTGGCGCGGGTATAATCCTCCCAGTGGATACGGCTTTCCATGTCCATGGGCGAGAGCTTCCACTGCTTCAGGGGGTCGGCGATCCGCATCTGGAAGCGGAACTCCTGCTCCTCGTCGGTGATCGAGAACCAGTACTTGATCACGATGATGCCCGAGCGCACGAGCATGTGCTCGAAATCGGGAACCGAGCGAAAGAACTCCTCGAGCTCCTCGGGGGTGCAGAAGCCCATCACCCGCTCGACGCCGGCGCGGTTGTACCAGCTGCGGTCGAACAGGACCATTTCGCCGGCGGTCGGCAGATGCGGGACGTAGCGCTGGAAATACCACTGATGCTTCTCGCGCTCGGTGGGCGCAGGCAGCGCGACGACGCGGCAGAGCCGCGGATTGAGGCGCTGCGTCACGCGCTTGATCGCGCCACCCTTGCCGGCCGAGTCGCGACCCTCGAACAGGACCACGACCTTGAGCTTCTTGTACTGGATCCAGTCCTGGAGCCGCACGAGCTCGTGCTGGAGCCGGAACAGCTCGCGAAAATAGATCTTCCGGTCGAGGGTCGAACCGGCAGGGCCGACACCTTCGGCGACGAGTTCGTCGATCCGGTCCTCTTCGAGCTGCATCTCCAGCTCTTCGTCGAAGCTGTCGGCGATCTCGGCTTTGATGCGGTCCAGATCGGTGGTCATGACTGCTAACCTTTGACATTTGCTCTAGGGAACGGCGGGCAGGGCGTCTTGACGCTCGATCGCTTTCCGCAGCCCCCGTGCAGCCCCTGGAGGAGTGCACCGGGATCGCGGCAAGCCTGAAGCCAAACGGCGGCAAGACGCACCCACTGCCAGCGTGGCAATCTCGCCGGCTCAAATGACGTTGGGATGAAGGCGTGGACCATGCGCCTGAAACCCGACCAATCATGCGACAAGGTGTCATCGCAACGTCAGATTCGCGGCTCACTTGTCGATCGCCATGTGGGCTGGGGGTCATTCATCATGTCAAGTATCGCTTTGGACACTGCCGCTCGTCAGGACGCTGACAAGCCTAAACTCGACGCGCCCAAGGGCCTCGGCGCCCTCGCGTTCTTTGCCGGAATCATGACCGCCGGCTTGGCTTATATGGCCTTTTCGCTTTACCAGGACATCAGCTCTGCCGGCACTCCGGCGACGACCTGGCTGCCTTTCGCCCTGCTCGGCGTCGCGATGCTGATCGCGCTCGGCTTCGAGTTCGTCAACGGCTTCCACGACACCGCCAACGCGGTCGCGACCGTGATCTACACCCATGCGATGCCGGCCAATGTCGCGGTCGTCTGGTCAGGATTTTTCAACTTCCTCGGCGTGATGATGGCCAGCGGCGCGGTCGCCTTCGGCATCATCTCGCTCCTGCCCGTTGAACTGATCCTCAACGTCGGATCGGGCGCGGGCTTCGCCATGGTCTTCGCGCTGCTGATCGCCGCGATCCTCTGGAATCTCGGCACCTGGGCGCTTGGCCTGCCGGCCTCGTCCTCGCACACGCTGATCGGCTCGATCATCGGTGTCGGTCTCGCAAACCAGCTCACCAGTTCCTCGAACGGCACCTCCGGCATCGACTGGAGCAAGGCGATCGAAATCGGCCAGTCGCTGCTGATCTCGCCGCTGTTCGGATTCTGCGCCGCGGCGCTCGTCTTCCTTACCCTCAAGATCCTGGTCAAGAACCCCGAACTTTATGCCGAGCCCAAGGGCAACAAGCCGCCGCCGCTCTGGATCCGCGGCGTGCTGATCGCGACCTGCACCGGCGTCTCGTTCGCCCATGGCTCGAATGACGGCCAGAAGGGCATGGGCCTGATCATGTTGATCCTGATCGGCTGCGCACCGACAGCCTATGCTCTGAACCGCGCCATTCCTGCCGGCGATCTCGACAATTTCCGCAAGACCGCGATCGCTGCCAGCGCGTGATCGACCAGAAGGCGCTCGGCTACGCCATCATCGGCGATCCGCGCCAGAACGTGACGCGCTACGTCTCTGAAAGGAAGATCGACGACACGACCTTCCCGGCGCTGTCGGCGCTGAACAAGGAGATCGTCAAGCAGCTTGAGACCTATGGCCACCCGTCGAAATTCCCGGCGGCCACCGTGGGCAACGCCCGCAACGACATGTATCTCGCCTCGGAATCGATCAAGCACATCTTCAAGGCCGACAAGAAGGAAGAGAAGATCTTCACGCCGGAGGATCTGAAGGTGATGACCGCCTACAAGGCATCCCTTGACGACGCGACCCGGTTCATTCCGTTCTGGGTCAAGGTCGTGGTCGCGCTCGCGCTCGGCCTGGGCACGATGGTCGGCTGGAAACGCATCGTCGTCACAGTGGGCGAGAAGATCGGCAAGTCGCACCTGACCTACGCTCAGGGAGCCTCCGCCGAACTCGTCGCCGCGGCCACGATCGCGGCCGCGGATGTTTATGGCTTGCCGGTTTCGACCACGCACATCCTGTCCTCGGGCGTCGCCGGCACCATGGCGGCCAACAAGTCGGGGCTGCAGATGTCGACCGTGCGCAACATGCTGATGGCCTGGGTGCTCACGCTGCCCTGCGCCATTCTCATCTCGGGAACGCTCTTCATCATCCTGCGCCAGGTGTTCTGACACCCGCCGCCAGCAATCCGACGACGGCGCCGCGGGCGGTTCGCCCGCGGCTGTTTTGACTTCGATCGTAAGCGAGGTCGCCCTGACGAATCGCGCCCGCCCTGCATCCTGACGTGCAATCCCGGATGGGCATCATCTGGGGCCTATCGTTTCGACGAAGAGGGCCGTCCGCGCCTGCAGCCGCGTGATGAGCAGCTCGAACTCGGCAAAATGGCGGCCGGCTTCGAACCGGCAGCTCTACGTGCTCTCGATTCTGACCCTCGGCTTCTTGCCCGCAACCTTCGTCACGGGCTTTGGGGCATCAACGCCAAGGGTGTGCCCTTGGGCGGATGACGGGCTCGGCTTTACCTATGTCGCATTGATCTGCATCGCCGCCGCCTGGGGTGCGATGGTCGTGCTGAAGCGCCGCGGCATCCTCGGCTGACCAAGGCTCGAAGCAGGCAGACGCGCCTCGCTTGGCGGCGTGTCTTTTACGGACGGGCTTTCAGCGTCGCTCGAAATCGCGATGCACGTCGTGCGCGACGATTCCGGCGCCGTCGGGCGGGATCGTCAGCCAGTCCGATCGGGTCAAGGTCTGCCGGGTATCCTCATAGCCCGAATGCCAATGGTCGCGCATCGAGGTCCGTGAAAACTCGTGATCCTTGGCGTGGCTCTCATAGGTTTTCTGCTGATAGATCAGCTGCAGGATGGTATGCTCCGGCAGTTTCGCGAGTTCGTCGCGCAACTGGCGGTTTTCAGCGCTCAGGCTCTCTTCCGGTACGGCCGAGAGAGCTTCATGCGCTTTCTTCTTCCAGCTCTGCAATTGCTGGAACAGGTTGGTCGTATAGCGCGTGCGCGACGAGTACATGATGTCCTTGTGCCGCCCCATGACGTCCTGCAACGTCCGGGGCAGCGGGCCGCGCGACGAGAACAGATCGACCTGAAAGATCAGTGAATTCAACGTGTCTTCCTGATCCAGCAAATGCTGGAGCGGGGTATTGGAGACGATGCCGCCATCCCAGAAGTGATCGGTGCCGATCTGGACCGTCGGGAAAGCCGGCGGGAGCGCACCCGAGGCCATGATGTGCTCGGGCGCGATCTTCTCGCGCATATTGTCGAAGTAGACGAAGTTGCCCGACATCGCATTGACCGCGCCGACGGAGAAGTGCACCGCCTGACTGTTGATCAGGTCGAAATCGACCAGTTCCAGCAGCGTCTCGCGCAAGGGCGAGGTATCGTAGAAGCTCGTCGCATCGGTCGCGCCGGCCGCGGCGAACCACGGGCTGCTGCGACGCGGCTCGAAGAAGCCGGGCTGGCCGAACAACGTCGTGAAGAAAGACGACGTCGCATTGCGTGCCTGGCGGAAGACGTCGCCTTCGGGCGTAAAGAGCCAGACCTTGCGGTCGGTGATGCGGTCCCAGAACTCCCGCAGCCGCTCCAGCCGCCGCTCGCGGGGGTTGCCGGCGATCAGGGCCGAGTTGATGGCGCCGATCGACACGCCGGAGACCCAGTCCGGCTCGATATCGGCCTCGTGCAAGGCCTGATAGACCCCGGCCTGATAGGCGCCTAGCGCGCCGCCACCTTGCAACACCAGCGCGACCCGGTCGCAGCGGTCGGGACGCCAGCCGAGATAGCGGCTATCGGGCAGGGATACGGCTGTGGACGCGTTCATGGCTTGGTGATCCCTGCATCGTTCGCACTGCAACAAGGATCATTGCTGAAACTGCGGAGGTGACAGCGATATGACGCCAACGGGCCTGAAGGTCTGTCACGGATCCGTCAGCCAAGCTTCATCCCAACGTCAGTTTCATTCGTCAGGGCTCGGCCATGGCTTTCGCAGCGCGGTATTCGCCGCCATGACCAGCCAGGCCCGAGGAGCACCGTTATGCTGAAGGACAAGACTGCCGTCGTCACCGGCTCCACCTCCGGCATCGGCCTGGCGATCGCCCGCGCCTATGCGGAGCAGGGCGCCAACATCGTCATCAACGGCTTCGGACGGCCCGAGGAGATCGAGGCGGAGCGTAAGGCTATCGAGGCCGATTTCGGCGTCAAAGCGCGCTACAGTGCCGCCGACATGGCCCATGGCGGCGCGATCGCGACGATGATCGCGGAGGTCGAGAGCGAGTTCGGGTCGGTCGACATTCTGGTCAACAATGCCGGCATCCAGTTCGTCGCGCCGATCGAAGAGTTCCCGATCGAGAAATGGGATGCGATCATCGCGATCAATCTCTCTGCCGCCTTCCACGCGATCCGCGCCGCACTGCCGGGGATGAAAGCCCGCAAATGGGGCCGCATCATCAATACCGCATCGGCCCATGCGCTGGTCGCCTCGCCGTTCAAGAGCGCCTATGTCGCCGCCAAGCACGGCATCGCCGGACTGACCAAGACGGTCGCGCTCGAAGCCGCGACCTTCGGCATCACCGCCAACGCGATCTGCCCCGGCTATGTCTGGACACCGCTTGTCGAGAAGCAGATCCCCGAGACCATGGCGGCCCGCAACCTGACCAAGGAACAGGTCATCAACGACGTTCTGCTGCATGCCCAGCCGACAAAGCAGTTCGTGACGAGCGAGGAGGTCGCCGCGCTGGCGGTCTTCCTGGCGTCGGACGCCGCGAAATCGATCACGGGAGTCATCTTGCCGATCGATGGCGGCTGGACCGCGCAGTAAGGAAAGCGAGACCATGAACCGCAAAGACATTCTCGACCTGCCGTCCATGCCGCTGGCGGGACCGAGTTACCCGGCCGGCCCGTACCGCTTCGTCAACCGCGAATACATGATCATCAGCTACGAAACCGATCCGGAGCTGATCCGCCACCATCTGCCCGAGCCGCTGGAGCCGATCGCCCAGCCGATCGTGCATTACGAATGGATCAAGATGCCGGATTCATCCGGCTTCGGGACCTACACCGAGACCGGCATCGTCATCCCCTGCAAGTTCGGCGAGGAGGAGGTCAGCTTCGTCTCGCAGATGTATCTCGACCTCGAGCCGCCCATCTCGGCCGGCCGCGAGATCTGGGGTTTCCCGAAGAAATATGCCCATCCCAAGCTCGAAGTGGTCAAGGACACGCTGACCGGCACGCTTGAATATGCCGGCCAGCAGGTCGCCATGGGCACGATGGGCTACAAGCACGAGAGTCTGGCCGGGAATGGCGTCAGGACGACGCAGATCCTGACCAAGACGCAGGTCAACCTCAAGATTATTCCTGGCGTCGATGGCGAGCCCGAGATTTGTCAGCTCGTGGCGCTGAACCTGACCGATATCACCGTCAAGGGATCATGGATCGGTCCCGGGCGGCTTCACCTCGTCCCGCATGTGAATGCGCCCGTTGCCGATTTGCCGGTGCGCAGGGTGATCGGCGCGCATCACTTCATCGCCGATCTCACCTTGCCGTTCGGGCGCAAGATCCATGACTACATGAATGGCTGAGGGCTTCGGCGCGGGGACGCCTGTTGTCAGGCAAATAGCGGGACGCCGGGCAGTTGGTCAGAGGGTTTAAACCGAAGTCAAAGAGGGAAGCTGAAGCCAGCCAATATCAGGCCGCTCGCAGCCTTGCCGCGAAACGGGTCGCTGCTTCACGAACGGCACCGATACGCGCATCCAGACCCTGGATCTCAAGCGCTGCAACTCTGGATTGGCGAACGGATTCCGCGTTCGCCTCGGCAATCTCCTGCACGCGTATGGCGGCGTCCCCAGCGACGCCTGAGATGCGCGATACGGTCGCGCTGAGGGTTTCGACGACGGTCCGCTGGGAACTGATCGTCCGGCTGATGTCGGTCGTGGTACGTTCTACCGAGCCAACTTTGCTGACGATCGCCGAAACTGCGGTCGAGGCATCGAGCAGTGCGGCTTCAACGGTGGCAATGCGCTCAGCGATCTGGGTCGTCGCCTCGGCCGTTTGAGCCGACAGTACTTTGACCTCGTTGGCGACGACCGAAAAACCTCGGCCGTGGACGCCGGCGCGAGCTGCCTCGATCGTTGCATTCAAGGCGAGCAAGTTGGTCTGTCGTGCGATCGCATCGATCAGGCCGACGACGCCTCGGATCTGCCCCGTATTCTCTGAAAGCCGCGCAAACACGAATTCGGCTGCCGAGGCGCCCTCGTTGGACCCCGAAGCGGTCACTGCAACCCGCTCGATATCAGAGTGGACTTTTGCCAGGACATCGCCAAGCTGCATCGCCGCACCGGCGATGCGATCGGCATCCACGCCGGCGCCCACGACCGCGGTCGATATTTCGACCGAGACGCTCGCCACCTGATCCGAACGGACGACCGCATCCTCCGCGCCGACCCGCAGCGAGGCGCTGGACGTAACGATATCGAGCAGCAGTCGCGTGATCTGCTCCTCGAATTCGGTTGCGATCAAGCCGAGCTCTTCTGCGCGGCGATGGGAATGCAGATTGGCAAGTTCGGCTTCTGCTTCACGTGTGGTCAGGGTCGCTCGGGCATCTCCGAGGGCACGGACGGTACGCGCCAGTTGACCGATCTCATCGCGCCGCTGCGTATGAGGGACTTCGACGAGATCCAGGGGGGATGCGGCAGCTTCGATCACCTTCATCAGGTCGCGCAGCGGACGGGTAAGATGCGCGTGCAGAAATATCATCGCCAGAACGGCGACCGTGAGCGGAACCCCGATCGCGGCGACGACGATTTCGACTAGCAATGAGTTCGCGAGTTCGTCGGCCCTCCCGGCAGCCTGTTGCGCGCGCGCAGTGAACCCGTCCGCGAGATTGCCGGTCAAAGACAGAATCTCGCGAACGTTGTCCCGTGCCTCGATTGCGTCTGCCTCGATCAACGCGGCCTTGGGCGAGACGCGCCTGCCGATATCGACGATGCCCTTCTGGAAGTCGACGAATGTTCTGAGCCTGGGATCGAGCGTGGGGCTTTTGGTCCTGATGTCGGCCGGCAATGCGGACCGAAAAGCGGCCCGGGCAGAATCGACGAGTTCGATTGCCTCATCAAGTCGATCGATCGCCTGTTTCCCTTTCGCCTCGGATTCAAAATCATCCAACCGGCTGAGTATCGACGTTTGGGCAACGCGGCTTGCAAGGAGTGTCGCACGATTTGAAAGCGCTTGGCTGATGGCCGCGTCCTTCTCGATCGCTCTGATTTCCTGGAGCCCTGCCGCTCCAGCCAGAAGTCCGACCCCTACCGCGACGACCAGCAGCACGAACAAGCTGGTTATTTTCGCTGTCAAACCGAATTTTAGTCGCGGCATCTCGCTCTCCACTACGATGCGCAGATAAGGCAAAGGACGAAACGCGAGGTTAAGAAGGCTAATCGAGACAATTGGTTAGCCGGTTATCTTCAGGTCAATAACAGGCCATGCCAGGCCGATCCTGATCGCTTCGATCTGCCACAATTGGGAGGCTTCCAGCCAAGGGATCGACCTCGAGCGATGCAGCCGCCCGGTCGATTGGACTTCTCGAGTGGTTTGAACCGGGTCGCCAGATGGCTAAAGCTCGCCGCGCTGCTCGATCGCGAGAGCGTGTAGTTTTTTCGTTGCCGCCTGGTCGGTCTCAGACTGGTCAATCATTACGCCTAAGGCAGCCAAGACGATGTCTTTTTTCTTGGCGTTCGGGTGAGCGTGACGAGCAGCTTTGAAAAGCTCTTCGGCGTCGGCGTAGCTGTGAACCAAACGCAGCAAGGTGATCCCGATTTGATAGGGGCTATCTGTCATTTTGAACTCTTTCGGCGTTTCGCGAAACAGCGTTCTGGTTCGATAATAGCGGCGAAATGAGGTCTGAGATACACTGGGATCCGTATCCCGGCAGAGGCTCGACAATCGTCCGTCCGTTTCGAATTGCGAGGGGAGAATTAGCGGCTCAAAAGAGCAGGGGAGGTGGACGGTCCCGTGTCCTCCCGACGAGAACCTGGCAATACCTGCTCAAATGTCGAGCCGATGTGCGAGCAGCACATCGACAGGCAATTGGCCGCTCCAGAGTGCCTCCAGCTGAGCCACGACCTTGCCGCCGAAATCGTCGTAAGGGATGTGGACCGAGGTCAGCCAGGGGGCGATCCAGGCATTGAGCGGGTTGCCGTCGACGCCGATCAACAGGCATCGATCGGGAATCGCGACGCCCTGCTCGACCGACAGCCGATAGGCGCCATAGGCCATCATGTCGCTGACGCAGAGCAACGCCTGCGGCCAGCCGCCGGGTTGCGAGACCAGGGTTCGGGCGGCCTCGTAGCCGATCTGGATATGCGACAGGCCCGGCGCCGTCGCCTGCCGAATGGCCTCCCGAGGCAGCCCGCGCGCGACCAGCCGTTCGACGAAACCCTCGGCGCGTTGGCGCGTCGAGGCGGATGGTTGCTCCGGATAGATCACGGCGGGTTGCGCGATGCCCTGCGCGAGGCAGTGATCGGCGGCCGTGGCGCCGGCGGCGTGGTTGTCGATGCCGACATAGGCGCCGCCGCCATCGGGGTTGGGCCGGCTGACGAAGACGACCGGCTCTCCGCGCGCGACGGCCTCGGTGAGCGCCGGGCTCGCGACGGCGCTGACCATGACATAGCCCTGCACGAGCTGGGAGCGCATTGCCTGCAGATACTCGTCCTGTAGGTCGGAGCGGTCATGGGTGTCGCACAGGATCATGACGTAGCCCGCCGCACGCAAAGCGGCTTCGGTCGAGACCGCGATGGCGGCCATCGCCGGGTTGTCGAGATTGGGTGCGAGCATCGCCACGACGCGGCTTTCGCGGCGGCGCAGGGCACGTCCGACATGGTTGGGGCGATAGCCGAGTTCGGCGACGGCGGCCTCGACCCGCGCGATGGTCTGCGGGGAAGCGCGCCGCGTCTCGCCGTTGACGATGCGCGAGACGGTCGCCGCCGAGACGCCGGCCTGGCGTGCAACGGTTTCGAGCGACGCAGCCCGTGGCGCTATCCGTCTCGTGCTCACGCCTTTTCGTCCCTCCCGCCCACTCACGCGGCGCGGAGCCGGCAAACCATCCGCCTCCGTGAATGGCCAATATCGCGCGGCTTGACAAGTTAGGCAAACGTTTGCCTAAATTAGGACAAGGCGCCCGGCGAGGCGCCCGCAAAGATCGACAGGGATGGAGCGGATCATGACGAGGACGGGCTGGATTTCCACGCTGGCACTGGTTGCCGGCCTTGCCGCAGGCAGTGTCGCGCAGGCGCAGACCACCGTGCGGATGACTTGGTACTCCGACGGCAATGAAGGCGAGGTCGTCGCCGATCTGCTCAAGCGCTTCGAGGCGCAGAACAAGGACATCAAGGTCGTGCTCGACCAGGTGCCCTACAAGGCGATCACAGAAAACCTGCCGGTTCAGCTGGCCTCAGGGCAGGGCCCCGACATCGCCCGCGTCGTCGATCTCGGCGGGATCGCGCGCTATGCGCTGGATCTGCGGCCCTATCTCAAGGATGCCGCCTATTGGGACGCCAATTTCGGCCCGTTCCTGCCCTGGATGCGGCCCGAGGGCGACACCAAGGCCATCCCGGGCTTTATGACGCAGCTCACGGTGACGGGACCGCTCGTCAACAAGACGCTGTTCGAGCAGGCCGGCATCGCCATGCCGGGCGCGAAGGCGACCTGGGAGGATTGGGCCAAGGCGACCAAGGAGGTCGCCGCCAAGGTGAAGGCGCCGTTCCCGATCGCCATGGACCGCTCGGGCCACCGCTTCTTCGGGCTCGCGATCTCGCAGGGCGCCAAGCTCTTCAACGAGAAGGGCGAACCCGCCGTCATCGACGAGGGCTTCAAGCGCGCAGCGCAGCTCGTCTACGACTGGCACAAGAGCGGCGTCATGGCCAAGGAACTCTGGGGCTCGGTCTCGGGCGCGGCCTATCGCGGCGCCAATGACGAGTTCAAGAACGCCCAGGTCGCGCTCTACATGTCGGGCTCCTGGCAGACCGCACAGTTCGACAAGACCATCGGCAACGCCTTCGATTGGGTCGCGGTGCCGACACCTTGCGGTCCCGCCGCCTGCACCGCCATGCCGGGCGGTGCAGGGCTCGTCGCGATCAAGACGACCAAGAACCCCGAGGCCGTCGCCAAGGTGATGGAGTATCTTGCCAGCGAGCCGGTGCTGAGCGAGTTCTACAGCCGCTCGCTGTTCGTGCCCGGCCATCTCGGCATCGCCGCCAAGGGGCTCGACTACAAGGATGGAAGCCCGCTGGCGAAGGCCGCGCTCAAAGTCTTTTCCGAGCAGGTCGCGACCATCTCGCCCGTCGCCTACAAGCTGCAGGGCTATGTCAACAACCGCATCATCTTCAATGCGGTGATCAGCCGTGTCGGCCAGGCGATCTCGGGCGAGACCACCCTGGACGAGGCCTATCAGCGCATCGCCTCCGACATCACCCAGCAGATCGCCGAGCGCGACAAGAAATAATCGCGTGCCGGCCGCTCCCAGCACACCGCGCCGCAGCGCGGCGGCCCTTGCGGCCGCCCCGCTTGCCGGACTCATGCGCCTCGTCGACTGGCCGATGCGCGGGCTGCAGCGGCTCCTCGGCGAGCGGCGGATGGCCTACGTCTTCCTGCTGCCGAACCTCGTCTTCTTCGGCCTGTTCGTCTTCGTACCGCTGATCATCAACGTGGTGTTCTCGGTGACGGGCGGGGCGGCGCTGTTCCCTTCCCAGAGGCCGTTCGTCGGCGCGGGGCAGTATGCCTACCTCTTCGACTGCGGCTCCTGGCTCGATCCCGGCTCCTGCCGCGAGGACCATTTCTGGCGTGGCGTCGCCAACACGGCGAAGTTCACGGTTTTCCAGGTCGTGGCGATGGTGCTGTTCTCGCTGGTGACGGCGGTGGTGCTGAACATGAAGATCCGCGGTCGCGGTTTCTTCCGGGCGGTCTATTTCTTCCCAGTCCTTCTCTCGCCAGTTGTCGTGGCGCTGATCTGGAAATGGATCCTGCAGCGCGACGGCCTGCTCAATGCCGGCATCACTTCGCTCGGCGGCGAGAAGATCCTGTTCTTCATCGACCCGGGCTGGGCGATGTTCTGGGCCGTCTTCGTCTCGATCTGGGCCCATATGGGCTTCTACACGCTGATCCTGCTCGCGGGCCTCCAGGCCATTCCAGCCGATCTCTACGAGGCCGCCGAGATGGATGCGACGCCGCGCTGGCGCGCCTTCCGCCGCATCACCTTGCCGCTGCTCTGGCCCAACATGGTCGTGGTGGTCGTGCTGGCTCTGATCAAGGGCGTGCAGACCTTCGACGAGGTCTTCGTGTTGACCGGCGGTGGGCCCGGCACGGCGACGCTGATGGTGGTGCAGTACATCTACGAGACGGCCTTCTCCAATCAGGTGCAGAATTTCGGCCTCGCGGCGGCGGCTTCCGTCGTGCTCGGCGTGGTGTTGTTCGCGCTGACGCTGGCGCAACTCGCCGCCGGCCGGAGGAAGGGCGCATGACCGGCGTCGCGACCCTCATCAAAGCGCGCCGCAAGGCCGGACGCTGGCACTGGACCGATGTTGCGGCCTACGCCTATCTCGCCTTCGGCGTCGTGCTGATGTTCGGCCCCGTGGCCTGGCTCATGCTGTCCTCGTTCAAGACACAGGCCGGTCTGCTCGAATTCCCGCCCTCGCTGCTGCCCATGTCGCAGCAGGAGGTCACGGTGGCCGGCTATCCCCAGCGGCTGCCGCTCTTCGAGGTCACGATGGAGGACGGCGCGAAGCGCGTTCTTGCGCAGGTCAGGCGCATCGGCATCCAGGCGCAGATGGTCGATCCGGCCAATCCGGGCGAGACGATCCGCGTGCCGATCGACAAGCGGACGCCCGTGCGCGGGTTCAAGCTCGCGACAGAAAATTACACCGAGCCGCTGGAGCGCTTCGCCTTCACCCGCTTCCTCGGCAATTCGGTGTTCGTAACCGTAGTCGCGACGCTGATCACGCTGATGATCAACTCGATGGCGGCCTATGCGCTCTCGATCTACGAGTTCCGCGGCAAGAACACCGCGATGCTGATGGTGATCGGCACATTGATGATCCCGATCACCATTATCCTCGTGCCGGCCTATCTCGTGATCACGTATCTGGGGCTGGTGAACTCGCTCTGGGCCGTGATCCTGCCGGGTGCGGCGACGCCGACCGGCGTCTTCCTCCTGCGGCAATACATGCTGACCCTGCCGCGCGACCTGATCGAGGCCGCGCGCATGGACAAGGCCTCGGAATGGCAGATCTACTGGCGGATCGTCATGCCGCTCGCCATGCCGGCGCTCGCGGTGCTGGCGATCTTCTCGATCATGTGGCGCTGGAACGAGTTCCTCTGGCCGCTCGCGGTACTGACCAAGACCGAGTCCTACACGCTGCAGATCGGCCTCAACGCCTTCCAGGGCGAGTTGCAGACGCAGTGGCATTACCTGCTGGCGATGACGGTGGTGACGCTGCTGCCTGTCGCGCTGGTTTTCGTCTTCCTGCAACGCTTCATCACGACCGGTATCGCAAATACAGGAATGAAATGACCGAAACGGATCTCTCATGGCGCAACTAACGCTCAGCGGCATCCGCAAATCCTTCGGCGCAACGACCGTGATCCACGGCGTCGATCTCGCCGTCGCCGATGGCGAATTCGTCGTCTTCGTCGGCCCCTCGGGATGTGGGAAATCGACGCTGCTGCGCATCATCGCAGGACTGGAGGACGTCACCTCCGGCGGCATCGCAATCGACGGGCAGGACGTGACCGGGCTGCCGGCCTCCGAGCGCGGGCTCGCGATGGTGTTCCAGTCCTACGCGCTCTATCCGCATATGAGCGTCTACGCCAATATGGCCTTCGCGCTGGAGAATATGGGGCTGAAGAAGCCCGACATCGACGCGCGCGTGCGCCGCGCCGCGACGATGCTGCGCCTGACCGATTATCTCGACCGCAAGCCGAAAGCCCTCTCGGGCGGCCAGCGCCAGCGCGTCGCGATCGGGCGCGCCATCGTGCGCGACCCGAAAATCTTCCTGTTCGACGAGCCCTTGTCGAATCTCGACGCGGAGCTGCGCGTCGCGACCCGCAAGGAACTTGCCGGGCTCCACGCCGAACTCGGCGGCACGATGATCTACGTCACCCACGATCAGGTCGAAGCGATGACGCTGGCTGACCGGATCGTGGTTCTGCAGGGCGGCCGGATCGAGCAGATCGGCACGCCGCTGGAACTCTACAATGCGCCCGATAACCTCTTCGTCGCCGGCTTCATCGGCTCGCCCCGGATGAACCTGCTGCCGGCGACGATGGCTGGCCCCGGCGCCGTCGCATTGGGCAAGGATGAGACTATGATGGACACCGGCATCGCCGCGGCGCTTCCGCAGGGGGCGGCGATCACGCTCGGCATCCGACCCGAACATATCGTGCTGGCCGGCGCCGGCGAGCCGGGGCTCGCCATGACGATCGAACTCGTCGAGCGGCTCGGAGGCGAAAGCTATCTCTACGGCTCCGTGCCCGGCCTGCCGCAGATCACGGTCAGGCTCGACGGCCAGACGGCCCATGGTCGCGGCGACAACGTCGCCCTGCGCTTCGACCCTGGTCATCTGCATCTCTTCGACGAGGCTGGGCTGGTGATCCGCCCCGCGCTTGTCTGAGCACATCCTCACTATCGTCCATCGCTCCGGAGCACGCCTGAGATGAAAGCCCTGACGCAAGGCCGCTATGCCGGCCGCGACGGACAAGCCGCCCTGTTCGACCTGGGCCATGGCGCGACCCTCGTCGTGCGCATCCTGGAGGGCGATATCGGCCGCGTCACCCTGCGCCGCGAGGGCGGCTACCGGCTCGATCGCGGCTGGTCGATCGCGCCAGGCGGGCTCGAGCCTGCCTATGAAGGCCGTCCGCGCGATGATCTTTCCGGGTTCGCCTGCCCGGCGGCCACGGTCACCGAAGCCGACGGCAAGGTCGTGCTCGCCGCCGCCGGCCTGTCGGCCGAAGTCACGCTCGCGCCTTTCGGCATTGCCTGGCGCCGCGACGGCGAAGCCGAGCCCTTCCTGCGCGACCGGACGACCCAGGCCTATCTGATCTCGAACAAGACCCATGCGGTCGCCCACTACATGGAGCGCGGCTACACCGAGCGGCATTACGGGCTCGGTGACAAGGCTGGCCCGCTCGACCGCACCGGCCGGCGCTTTGCGATCGACGCCGTCGATCCGTGCGGCTTCGATGCCGAGCTCAGCGACCCGCTCTACAAGATGCTGCCCTTCTTCATCGTCGATGGGCCCAGGGGCGCGCATGGCGTGTTCTACGACAACCTCGCCACCGGCAGCGTCGATCTCGGCTGCACGCTCGACAACTACCACGGGCTCTTCCGTTCCTGGCGCGGCGATGACGGCGATCTCGACTACTACGTGATGGCGGGGCCATCGGTGCCCGAGGTGGTGCGACGCTTCTCCTGGCTCACCGGCGGGCAGGCCTTCGCGCCGCGCTGGTCCTTCGGCTTCGGCTGCACCTCGATGGCGATCGCCGACGCGCCCGATGCCGATGCCCGCATCAGCGATTTCGTCGCAAAATGCCGCGAGCACGAAATTCCCTGCGACAGCTTCCATTTCGGTTCGGGCTATACCCAGATCGGCAATCGCCGCTACGCCTTCAACTGGAACCGCGACAAATTCCCCGATCCGGCCGCGACCATGGCGCGGCTGAAGGCAGCGGGCCTGCAGCCGGTCGCCAATCTGAAGCCCTGCCTGCTCGACGACCATCCGCGCCTGCAGGAGGCGCTCGATGGCGGCTTTCTTGTGCAGGACGGCGACACGGGCAAACCCGCCGTCGCGCAGTTCTGGGACGGGCTCGGTTTCCATCTCGACTACACCAACCCCAAGGGCAGGGCCTGGTGGCGCGACGGCATCGAGACCGCGCTGCTCGACTACGGCTTCACGACGGTCTGGAACGACAACAACGAATACGAGATCTGGGACGAGGACGCTGTTTGCGCGGGCGACGGCCGCCCGTTTCCTCAAAGCCTGGCGCGGCCGGCCCAGGCGCTGCTGATGACAAAACTCTCCTATGAGGCGCAAGCCGCGCGCGAGCCCGGCAAGCGCCAGTACTCGGTGACGCGCGGTGGCTGCGCCGGCATCTCGCGCTATGCCCAGACCTGGTCGGGCGACAACGAGACGGCCTGGAAGACGCTGCGCTTCAACCTGACGCAAGGCCTCAACATGAGCCTGTCGGGGATGTTCAGCATCGGTCACGACGTCGGCGGCTTCCATGGGCCGACGCCGGGCCCCGAGCTGTTCTGCCGCTTCAACGAGTTCTGCGCCTTGTGGCCGCGCATGATCATGAACTCCTGGAACGACGACGGCGTCGTCAATCTGCCCTGGATGCACCCCGAGGTGATCCCGCAGGTGCGCGAGGCTATTTCGCTGCGATACCGGCTGATGCCTTATCTCTACACACAGATGTGGCGCGCCAGCCGCGACAACGAACCGGCAGTGCGGCCGCTCTTCTATGATTTCCCCGACGATCCGGCCGTTGCGGCCATCGACGACGCCTTCATGTTGGGGCCTGATCTGCTGGTCGCGCCTGTGCTGGAGGAAGGCGCGACGCAGCGCAGCGTCGTTTTGCCCGCCAATCCCGGCGGCTGGTACGACTGGCATAGCCGCCGTCATTTTCCGCAGGGCGGCCGCGTCACCGTCGAGGCGCCTTTGGGGCGGCTTCCCGTCTTCGTCCGCTCAGGCGCGATCATCCCGGTCGGCGATCCGATGGGTCAGGAGGATCTGCGCGAAGTTCTGGTCTTCGGACCTCCCGCTGCCGCCAAGGGCGAACTCTACGAGGATGACGGCGATACGGGCGCCTGGCGTGAAGGGCAGGGGCTGGTCATACGGTTTTCGATGAAGGCTGGCGAACTTGCCGCCAGCAGCGAGGGCGCGCATGTGCCGAGCTTCGGCAAGATCATGATCCGGACGCAGTGCGTCGAGCCGCACTGAGAACGCCCGACCAGCGATGTCCTGCGAATGCGCGAAGGGCGCGCAGAATACAGCCGCAGGTCCGGCTCGACGCATTCCATATGGCCTGCTTCGACGGCCGGATACTGCTGGCGGATAAGTCCCCGCTCAGTATTTCTGGAAGTGGAAGGCTTCGGCGAAGGTCAGCTCGACCATGTCGCCGCGCCTCAGACGCCTGAGATCGTTCTGGATGACAGGATCGGACACCGTATGGGTCCGCGGCCCAGCCGGCCCGACATAATTCACGACGCGGGTCGCCGGATTGAAATTCTCGAAGCGCGCCGTCAGCGTCAGCGACCGCACGACAAACTTGTCCGGCAAGTTCTGGAAGGATGGATCGCTGGTGGTCTCCGTATAGATGACGCTCGGCTGGGCGCCCTTGCGAGCCCGTCTGGCCCCGAGGACGACCCCTTCCACGCGCCGAATCTCGACCCGGTCACCTGCGTTGATGTTCTGGAGATTGCCGAACACCTCCGGCACCGCGACCTGCCACGTATTGCGGCCTTGACGGACGTGCACGATGCGCTCGGCGGGCTCCACGTCGACGATCTCGACATTCATCTGTTCGACTTCGACCGGGCCGACGCCAGCGACGATCACGGTTTGACTGGTCACCGTTGGGGAGGTCGCACATCCTGCCAATCCGGCGGCAAGCGAGACCGCGAGAATCATGCTCACCTGCTTCAGCATCAGCATGGGAGTTCTCCTGGCTTCAAAGGCAGTTGTTTCAGTAGCGAACGGGCCGCCTGACCACCGCGCGCCTTGGGGCAACGACCACGGCTCTCGGGGTGACCACCACCGCCCGGGGCGCAGCGACCGGTCGGCGGACCACGACTGCGCCGCCAGCGGAGACACAGCCGGCGCGAACGACACCGCGAGCGCAGACCACAGCACTCGCCTCTGTCGGAATGAGAGCCATTGCACTGCCTGCCAGGCAGAGCGCCATCAGCATTTTTGTCATCGCCCGCTCCCTGTCGGCCATTCTCATATCGGCCGTTAGACGGAGGCTACACGCAATCGGCCTGTCTGTCCCTACGTTAAGAGCAAAAATTCTGTCCATGCGGAACGAGTTTATCGATCCCGCCATCATCGATGCGACGCTTCCGTTTCGTGCAACGATCCTCGCCGATGCGCCGCATCGGGCGGTCCCGCAACTGGCTGCAACGATCGAGGATGTAAAGGTGGCGCCGCGAGAGCTTTCGGATACTGTCACGACGTCGGCAGATTTTAGGTCGGGTGGGAGTTTTGGGTAGCGCCGAGATCGATTGCAGCTGCAGGCTGTCATAAAACGTCTTGCCCATTCGTGGGAACCCTCCGCTGGCTCGCCCGTTCATGATCGAGCAAGAGCAAGGTGGTGGGCAGGTGGCATTGATTGAGGCGCGGCCGCTGGAAGAGGCGAATTCTGTTCGCCGTTCCTGCGTTATGGAAGGCCATGTTTCTCCACGAATTTATTATCTTCACCCGAGATTGGGCGGGGAAAAGTCGTCCTGGCGTCAGTCAGTCCGGCACGCCAAAGATCTCGGCTTCACGCATGTTCTCCTCGCCTGGCCGTTCGCTGGCCCATCGCGCGATCTTTTTCTAACCTGGGATCTTCGCTGCATCGACGGGCAGGCAGCAGAGCCACTGCTGAGCTCGCTCGCTCGCGAGTGCGACGCTCTGGGTCTCGTGTTTTGGATCGATCTTGCCATCCAGAGCGCTGATGCTGCTGGACCCTTGGCAGCCGGAGATACAGGCGCGTGGGTCGAAAACAGGGGCGAGGCACTCGATCCCCGTACCATCATGTCCCGACGCAGCCGGAGAGCGGCCTGGGAGGGTGAGGAAGCGTGCGCGCGGCTGATCCCATTCTGGCAGGCCGAGGTCCTGAACCTGCAGGCATTCGGAGCATCTGGCGTCCGCTGTCACGATGCGCAGGTTGTGCCGGCGGGGATCTGGCGCGAGATTCTGGCCCCGGCGCGCCGGGCCCAGCCGGAATTTCAGGCTCTGGCCTGGAGGCTGGAAGCGTCCCGGGCTGAAAGTCCGGCGATCGGCGACACCTTCGACTTCCTCTCGTCCTCTGTCGCCCAATGGGATGACGAGAAGCGTCGGTGGATCGATGAGTACAACGCGCTCGCCGAACATGTGGCTGTCATAGGGTTTCCGGAAGATCCGTTTTCGCCCCGAAGGCCGGCCCGGGCGTCAGTGAGTCCCTCACGGAGCGGGCAGCTTGCGTTGATGGCCTCGGCCCTGTTGGCCGATGGCTGGCTCATGCCCATGGGCTTCGAGTTCGGGATGGAAACGCCCTTCCTTCACGCGAAAGCGGAGGATTTTCTCGCGGCCTCGCAAGGAAGCACGGATCTCAGGCCCGCCATCGTGACGGCTAACGAGGCGGCTGCCGCGCTGGGGAGCAGCCGGGGAGGTTCGATGCGGGCGCTGCAACTCGGGCGCGGGCTCGATGCCATTTTGCGGTCGGATGCCGCATCCCGGCATCTCGTCTTGCTGAACCGGGATCCTGTCAACGCCGTCGCAGTCGATGTCGATGTGATGGCTGCGCGACTGGGCGCGGTCCCGCCAGACCACAGCAAGCTGGTCAGGCTGCAGCCGGCTGCCGGCGCGGCAGTCGCATTGTCTGCACGCTCTCCGATCAAGAGCGTGCATCTCCTTGAGCCTGACGAGAGGGAGCGTCTGGAGAGCGAGCGTATCGCGATCGAGTCGATTGCCCCGTCCGTCGATCATGGCCGCTTCCCGGTCAAGCGCAGCGTCGGCGAAATCGTCGAAGTCGCCGCGGATATCTTCAGCGACGGGCATGAGGTGCTGGCAGCCGAGCTTCTCTGGCGACCGGCCGACGAGGCGTCGTGGTTGCGCACGCCGATGATCTTTGTCGCCAATGATCGCTGGCAGGCGCGCTTCCCGCTGCTTCGCGAGGGACGTTACCACTTCGCCATCGAAGCCTGGTGGAGCGAGTTCGGCACATTCCTGCGGGATTTGGTCAAGAAACGCGATGCTGGCCTCGATGTCGCGGTCGAGATCACGGAAGGCCGGCTCATTCTGGAGAAGTTCGCGCGAAGCGCGGCCCCGGCGGACCGGATGGTTATCGAGGATCATCTGCGGCGACTGAGCACGTCCCAGGGTGAGAGCGCTGCCGTCTTTGCAGCAGACGCCCTGATCGCGGCAATGGAGCGGGCCGATCCGAGAACACATGCGACCGGCGCTTCTGATCTCCTGTCGATCGAGGCCGAGCGCGAGGCTGCGAGCTTCGCCAGCTGGTATGAGCTGTTTCCGCGCTCGATCACGGACGACCCTGCGCGGCACGGGACATTCCGCGATGTCGTCGGCCGCTTGCCCGCCATCAAGGCGATGGGGTTCGACGTTTTGTATTTTCCGCCGATCCATCCGATCGGCAAGACCAACCGCAAGGGCCCCAACAATACGTTGACCCCCGGCCCGGATGACCCGGGCAGCCCTTATGCCATCGGTTCGAGCGATGGCGGCCATGACGCGATTCACCCGGAACTCGGAAGTCGCGACGACTTTCGCGATCTCGTGCGGGAGGCGGCACGGCACGGGCTGGAGATCGCCCTCGACTTCGCTATCCAGTGTTCGCCGGATCACCCCTGGCTCACCGAGCATCCCGGCTGGTTCCAGTGGCGGCCGGACGGGTCGATGCGCTACGCCGAAAACCCCCCGAAGAAATATCAGGACATCGTCAACGTCGATTTCTATGCGAGCGAGGCCGTGCCCGGCATCTGGCTCGCTCTGCGCGACGTCGTCCAGGGATGGGTCGACGAAGGCGTGCGGATTTTTCGCGTCGACAATCCCCATACCAAGCCGTTCCCGTTCTGGGAGTGGCTGATCGCCGATATCCGCTCGCGCGATCCTGGCGTGCTGTTTCTGGCCGAAGCCTTTACCCGGCCCAAAGTCATGTACCGGCTAGGGAAGGTCGGTTTTTCGCAGTCCTATACCTATTTCACCTGGCGCAACACCAAGGCCGAGCTGACGGAATACCTGACGGAGCTGAACACGGCGCCTGCACGCGAAATCTACCGCCCGCATTTCTTCGTCAACACGCCCGACATCAACCCTACCTTCCTGCACAATTCCGGTCGCCCGGGCTTTCTGATCCGCGCGGCCCTGGCCGCTAGCTTGTCCGGGCTCTGGGGCATGTATTCGGGTTTCGAGCTTTGTGAATCGGCCGCCATCCCCGGTAAGGAAGAATATCTCGACAGCGAGAAATACGAGATCAGGCCGCGCGACTGGGAGGCGCCGGGTAACATCATTGCTGAAATCACGCGTCTCAATATGATCCGGCGCAGCCATCCGGCACTGCAGAGCCATCTTGGCCTGACGTTCTACAACGCCGTGAACGACAACATCCTGTATTTCGGCAAGCGGGCGCCTGACGATGGCGAGATCATTCTCGTTGCCGTCAACCTCGATCCTTTCAACGCGCAAAGCGCGGCGATCGAGGTGCCGTTGTGGGAGTTCGGCTTGCCCGACGATGCAACGGTCGCGGTCGAGGATCTAATGCACGGCCACCGCTTCGACTGGCACGGCAAGTTGCAGACCATCGTTCTCGAGCCGCGGGAGCTTCCCTTCTCGATCTGGCGCATCGCTGCCCCTGAGAGTTCTTCCCAATGAATATGATACAGCCGACGATCACGCCCGACGCCAATGCGGCCGATCCGCAATGGTACAAGGACGCGATCATCTACCAGGTGCATGTAAAGTCGTTTTTCGACGCCAACGACGATGGCATCGGCGACTTTCCGGGTCTGATCGCCAAGCTGGATTACATCGTCAGCCTCGGTGTCAACGTGATCTGGCTGTTGCCGTTCTATCCTTCGCCGCGGCTCGACGATGGCTACGACATCTCGGAATACAAGGCGGTCCATCCCGACTACGGCACAGCGGCTGATGTGAAGCGGTTCATCCGTGCGGCGCATGACCGGGGTATCCGCGTGATCACCGAGTTGGTGATCAACCACACCTCCGATCAACATCCCTGGTTCCAGCGGGCGAGGGCGGCAAAGCCCGGCTCGCCGCATCGCAATTTTTACGTCTGGTCGGACAACAACCAGCTCTACTCCGGCACGCGCATCATCTTTCTCGATACCGAGCGCTCCAACTGGACCTGGGACGCAACGGCGGGAGCCTATTTCTGGCATCGGTTTTATTCGCACCAGCCGGATCTGAACTTCGACAATCCCGCGGTGCTCAAGGCCGTGCTCGGCGTGATGCGCTTCTGGCTCGATCTGGGCGTGGATGGCCTGCGTCTCGATGCCGTGCCATATCTGATCGAGCGCGACGGCACCTCCAATGAGAATTTGCCCGAGACCCACGCCGTATTAAAGCAGATCCGGGCGGATCTGGATGCTTCGTTCCCCGACCGCATGTTGCTGGCGGAAGCGAACATGTGGCCGGAGGATACCCAGGCCTATTTCGGTGAAGGCGACGAATGCCACATGGCGTTCCACTTCCCGCTGATGCCCCGGATGTATATGGCGATCGCGCAGGAAGACCGCTTCCCGATCACCGACATCATGCGGCAGACGCCGGATATTCCCGAGGCCTGCCAATGGGCGATTTTCCTGCGCAACCATGACGAGTTGACGCTCGAAATGGTCACCGACAAGGAGCGGGACTACCTCTGGAACTTCTACGCCACCGACAAGCGCGCCCGGATCAATCTCGGCATCCGACGCAGGCTCGCGCCGCTTCTCGAACGGGACCGGCGCCGTATCGAACTCATGAACAGCCTGCTGCTTTCGATGCCGGGAACCCCGGTCATCTACTACGGCGACGAACTCGGCATGGGCGACAATATCTTCCTGGGCGACCGGGACGGCGTCCGTACCCCCATGCAATGGTCGCCGGACCGAAACGGCGGCTTCTCGAAGGCGGACCCGGCCAGCCTCGTCCTCCCGCCCGTCATGGATCCGCTTTATGGGTTCGATGCCGTCAATGTCGAGGCGCAGACGCGCGACGCCCACTCGCTGTTGAACTGGACACGACGCATCCTCGGCGTGCGCAAGGAACATAAAGCCTTCGGGCGCGGAGCGTTGCGCTTCCTCTATCCGAAGAACCGCAAGGCTTTCGCATATCTGCGCGAATATGATGGCGAGACGATCCTGTGCGTCGCCAACCTCTCGCGCTCGGCACAGGCGTTCGAGCTCGACCTGTCCGAATTTGCGGGTCGCCACCCCATCGAGATGCTCGGCAACTCGATCTTCCCGGCGATCGGCCAGCTCACCTACCTTTTGACGCTCCCGCCTTACGGCTTCTACTGGTTCATCCTGGCTCAGGATGCCCAGGCGCCGTCATGGCACGCGCAAACTCCCGAGCCGATGCCGGACTACACCACCTTCGTGCTGCGCGGCGGAGCAGACGAGATGATCACGCCGCAAAATCGGGCCGAGTTCGAAGCGAATATCCTCCCGCCATACCTTGCGAAACGTCGCTGGTTTGCCGCCAAGGATCAGAAGCTCGACAGCGCTCGGGTCGTATTCACGGCACGGATCGGCCTGAAGCGCGAGTCGGCCCTCGTCGCTGTCGAGGCCACGCACGGCAAGGGAACCGAGCGCTATCTCCTGCCGCTGGGGATCGGCTGGGACGACGAGGCCACGACGGCTCTGCCGCAGCAAATGGCGCTGGCGCGGGTCCGACGCGGACGCCGCACGGGCTTCCTGACCGACGCCTTTGCGCTGGCAAGCTTCATCCATGAACTGCTTGCCCTGCTGAAGACGGGAAGCACGATCAAGAGCACGTTCGGACAGATCTCGTTCCGGCCGACCGCAGCCTTCGAGAACGTCGAGGTCCTGCCCGAAGATCCCGTGCGCTGGCTCTCGGCCGAGCAGTCGAATTCGTCGGTCATCATCGACCACAAGGTGATGCTGAAACTGTTCAGGCGCCTTGCTCCCGGTCAGCATCCCGAGGCGGAAATGTCGCGGGTGTTGACGGAGCGCGGCTTCCGTAACGCCCCGGCGCTGCTGGGCGAAATCGTCCACGTCCCCGATGACGGCGAGGCCGAGGTCATGGCGGTGATCCAGGCCTTCATCCCGGGCGAGGGCGACGCCTGGGAGTGGACCTCGTCCTATATCGGCCGCGTCATCGACGACATGACGCGCGAGGACGTCGATCTCCATGACCAGCTTGCGCTCTACGAGGGCTTTTCGCGGACGCTGGGACAGCGCCTGGGAGAGATGCATCGTGTGCTCGCACAAGAGACGGAGGATGAGGCCTTCAAACCGCTGCCTGCCGGGCGCGAGCAGGTCGAACGCTGGTTGAAGCGTATCCGCAGCCGGGTCGACGCTGCCTGCGAGAATTTGAGCAGCCGCCGCGACGCGCTTCCCGAGGAGGAGCAGGCGCTTGCCGACAGCGTCCTGGAGCGCCGCGATGCCCTTCTCGCTCTCGTCGAGCAGCTGAGCCGCGAAGGTGAGGGGAGCCTGCTTCACCGGATCCATGGCGACTTCCATCTCGGCCAGGTGCTGGTGGCGAGCGGCGATGCGATGATCATCGACTTCGAGGGCGAGCCTGCGCAGCCTCTGGCGGAGCGGCGGGCCAAGGACAGCGGCTGGCGCGATGTCGCCGGTATCCTGCGCTCCCTGGATTACGCGCTCGCTGCGGGGCGGCGCGCGGGCACTGCTGCAGGGCGGGAAGCTCGCTACGCTTTGTTGGACGATGCCTTCCGCAAGACGATGCCGAAGGCACTGCTGCAGGGTTATCACGATGCCTTGACCACGCAGCCGGGCGAGCGCGCGCCGGACGGAGAAAACGGCCTGCTCGAACTCTTCATGCTCGAAAAGGCGGCCTACGAGATCAACTACGAAGTCAGCAATCGTCCGGAATGGTTGGTCGTGCCTTTGCGCGGCATGACCGAGCTTATGGATCGGCTCCTGGCGAGAAAGACGCAGGATGACTGAGATTGCCATCGATCGCGTCCCGCCGCTCGATCCGGACACTGCACTTGCACTGGTGGCGGGGCAATTGGGTGATCCTTTCGCCAGTCTTGGCCCTCATCAGGGTGCGGCCGGACGATATCTGAGGGTGTTCGTGCCGGGCGCGAAGGCGGTCATGGTGCGACAGGGGGAGAGTGAGGCGCGAGGCCTTCTTGCCTCGCAGCCCGCAGGTCTCTTCGTCGGCGATTTGGCCGAAGGTCCTTACGTGCTGACGGTTTCATGGCCGGGCGGCGAGCATGAGACCGAGGATCCGTATGCCTTCGGCCCTCTGCTGGGCGACCTCGATGTTCATCTCATCGCGGAAGGCCAGCATCAGGATCTGGCCAGCGCGCTCGGCGCGCAACTGACCACGATCGATGGTGTGCGGGGCGTGCGTTTCGCTGTCTGGGCCCCCAACGCGCGGCGTGTCTCCGTAGTCGGGACCTTCAATTCCTGGGACGGCCGCCGAAATATGATGCGCCGTCGCGGCGCCACCGGCATCTGGGAGCTGTTCGTGCCGCGCCTTGGCAGCGGTGAACTCTACAAATACGAGATCGTCGACCGAGAGGGTCATCTGCTGCCTCAAAAGGCCGATCCTGTGGCCCGGGCGGCAGAACTGCCACCCGGAACCGCATCGATCGTGCCGCGGCATGCATCGCATGTCTGGAACGACGACGCCTGGATGGCTTCGCGCGCCGAGAGGCAGAGCAGCGCCGCGCCGATCTCGATCTACGAGATACACCCCGGCTCATGGGTCCGCGGGGCCGACGGCGAAAGTCTCGACTGGCGCGGCCTGGCTGACCGACTCGTGCCTTATGCCAAGGCGATGGGCTTCACCCATGTCGAGCTCCTGCCGGTGGCCGAGCATCCCTTCACAGGTTCGTGGGGCTATCAACCGCTCGGGCTGTTCGCGCCGACCCGACGCTTCGGCGAGCCGGAGGATTTCGCTCTTTTCGTCGATGCCTGCCATCAGGAAGGCATCGGCGTGATCGTCGACTGGGTGCCGGCCCACTTCCCGTCGGACGCTCATGGGCTTGCCCGCTTCGACGGCACCGCTCTGTACGAGCATGAGGACCCGCGGGAGGGTTTCCACAAGGACTGGAACACGCTGATCTACAATTTCGGCCGGCGCGAGGTCTCCAACTTCCTGATCGCCAGTGCGCTGTATTGGCTTGATCATTTCCATGTCGACGGCCTGCGCGTCGATGCGGTCGCTTCGATGCTCTACCGCGATTACAGCCGCCAGCCCGGCGAGTGGGTCCCCAATATTCATGGTGGCCGCGAGAACCTCGAAGCGGTGGCGTTCCTGCGCCATCTCAACGCTTTGATTGCCGAACGTCAGCCCGGCGCGATCGTGATCGCCGAGGAATCGACGGCCTGGCCGGGTGTCACCCGCGCTTCCGCCGAAGGGGGGCTTGGCTTTTCGTTCAAGTGGAACATGGGCTGGATGCACGACACGTTGCAGTATCTGCAGCGCGATCCACTCTACCGGGGCCATCACCATGACGAGATGACGTTCGGTCTCGTCTACGCGTTCTCCGAGCATTTCATGCTGCCCTTGTCACATGACGAGGTGGTGCACGGCAAAGGCTCGCTGCTGGAGAAGATGCCCGGCGACATCTGGCAGAAATTTGCCGGCCTGCGCGCCTATTTCTCCTTCATGTGGACCCATCCCGGCAAGAAGCTCCTCTTCATGGGAGGCGAGATCGCGCAGCGCCGGGAGTGGAACCACGACGGCGAGATTGACTGGGACCTGCTGAAGGATCCCCGTCACCACGGTGTCCAGGCCCTGTTGTCCGATCTGAACCGGATCTACCGGGACTGGCCGGCACTTCATGCGACCGACAGTTCCCCCGAAGGCTTCCGCTGGCTGGTCCAGGACGATCGGCAGAACAGCGTCTACGCCTTTGTTCGCGCGCTGCCGGGACAGCAGCCGGTGCTGGTGGTCGTGAACATGACGCCGGTCACGCACTGGAATTATCGCGTCGCGGTCCCGCATTCCGGCCACTGGCGCGAGATCCTGAACAGCGACGCAAGCCAGTATGGTGGCTCGGGCATCGGCAATGGCGGTGGCGTGCAGGCCCGTGGCGAGGCACAGGGCAGCGAGCCCGCCTCGATCGAACTCGTGCTGCCGCCGCTGGCAGCCCTCGTCTTCGTGCACGAGGGGAGTTGCGGCTGAACTGGCTGGAAACTCGCCCTCTGTCGAAGACGCTATTGCTTCCTCAGGACCGCGACCGGCAGAACCTGCAGGATGTCGCTGACGAGACCGCCGCATTCGCCGATCGTCATCTCACGCCCGGACAGGATATCCCGCCAGACCCCTTGCGCAGCCCCGACTGAAAGGCCGGTCCAGTGCTCGCCGACCGGCATGACCCAGTCCTGACGGCCGACATCCGTCAGCCGGGCTACGACAACGAGGAGCGTCTCGGAGCCAAGGCTGCGCTCGAAAGCGACAATGGCATCGCCATCCGGTCCGTCGACCGGGATGAGGCGATAATCCCCCTCCCCATAAAGGCGTGGTGACTCGCGGCGGTCCTGAAGCAGGGACGCGATGATGCGCTGCTTGATGCGTCCGTCCTGCCAGGAACTCAGCAGTTCCTCTACGGAGGCAACCGCCTCCAGCGATTTCTCCAGCGCCGCATAATCCACGGGCCTGCGGTTGTCCGGATCGACCAGTGAAAAGTCCCAGAACTCGGTGCCCTGATAGAAATCGGGCACTCCGGGCACTGTCAGCTTGAGCACCGTTCGGGTCAGGCTCTTGACCATGCCGCGCAATGCCAGGTCGCGCGCCAGCGGCCTGAAGCTGTTCAGGAAAGGGCTTCCCGGCTCGAGAGCGCGGGCGATCAGGTCTTTCGCCGCCGTCTCGTAGGCGGTCTGCGGGTTGGTCCAGCTGGTGTGACGCTTGGCCTCTCGCAAAGCCTTTTCAACCCAGCCCTTCATGCGCTCGCGGAAGGCCTCGAGTTCGGTGTCGCGATTCTCCTCAAGCAGAGCGATAGGCCAGGAGGCGAGGATTTGCTGCAGCATGAAATGCCGGTCATTGGCGTTGGGCAAGGCGGGATCGGGTGCGAACTCACGGCTCATCGATGTCCAGATGCGGGCTTGTTCTCTCCAGCGCTCGGGCATTTCGGTGAGCGCCAGGAGCCGGGCCCGGCCGTCCTCGCCTCGCTTGGTGTCGTGGGTGGCGGTCGCGATCATCGCATGAGGCCATGATTTGCGACGCTCCATGTTGGCGGTGTGGAAGGCTTCCGGCGCGACACCGAACTGGCTCGGCTCTCCGCCCACCTCGTTAAGCGCCAGCAGCGCGCCGTAACGATAGAACAGGGTGTCTTCCAGGCTCTTGGCGGTGACCGGGCCGGTCAACTGCTGGAAGCGACGCCGGAAGCGGGCGATGTGTTCTGGCGACGGCCCGGCGCCGGCGCTGTCGATGTCTCCCAGAAGCACCTTGGCGATCAGTTCATGCAACGTGTTGTCCGGCATTCTGCTCGCCTTCATGGCGGCGCCTACGGTCTCCTCGATCAAGGTCCTGTCTTCGGGAGCCGGTTCATCGGCGATGTAGCTGCGATAGACCGGGAAACGCTGGATGATCTCCGTCAGCGCCCGGCGCATGGCCTGGATCGTGTAGTCCCGCGTGCGTCGGTCGGCGAGGACGATGCGAGCCAGGTCCGATACTATAACCTCGAGTTCGCTTGCGAAGCTGGTCTCGAGGGTTTCACGCTTGGCCTGCCGCAGCAGCAGATCATACTCGTCCCGGCATCCGCTCGCTTCACGGTAGGTCGCCTCGATCGATCCGGCGGCGTCGCGCGCGACAAGCACGCCATCGATCAGGTTCAGCACATCGTAGCCGGTCGTGCCTGACATCGGCCAGGGCCGCAGCACCTCGCCATGCCCCAGTATCTTCTCCACGAGGATGTAGAAGCCGGGCCCGACCTCGGTCTGCAGAGCCCGGATATAGGCTTCCGGATCCGCCAGGCCGTCGACATGATCGATCCGCAGGCCCTGGATCCGGCCCGCTCGCACGAGGTCGAAGATCAGCGCGTGGGTGCGCTGGAATACCTCCGGCTCCTCGACGCGCACGCCTGCCAGCGTGTTGATATCGAAGAAGCGACGATAGTTGATGTCGCTGGCCGCCACACGCCAATAGGCCAGCCGATAGCTTTGCATCTCGAGAATGCGATGCAGCGTGTCGAAACTCTCCGGAATCCCGGTTGCGCCATTGAGCATCGCGATCGTCCGCGCGGCGGCTTCGGAAAGCCCAGATGACGCTGCGAAGGCGTCCGCGAGCCGTTGCTTGAGCCCCTCGCACTCCGCGAACACATCCGGCTGGCCAGCTTCACCGAGTGTGCGCAGCCTGGCCGAAAGCGCGAGCACTTCGCGGAATGCCGGCTCGGCGGGATCGGGCGCCAAGGTCAGCATCCGGTCGAGTACGATCGGATAGGTAAGGGGATTGATCGGAAAGCGATGCTCCCAGTGCCAGATGCTGAAGCTGCCCTCCTGCTCATCGACGGTGAGCTTCAGCTCGCCCGTCTCCAGGGCATCGCCGTAACGTTTTCCCAGAAAGGGCAGCACCAGTTTCCCGTTCGCGCCGATCCTTTCCCAATCGATGTCGAACGTCGCTCCCTGCGGAGACAGCTGGCCCCATTCCATCACCGAGAGCCACCAGTCATTGTCCGCCCCCCCGATTCCCATGTGGTTGGGTACGATGTCGAGTATGAGGCCGATATCATGGGCCTTCAGCGCATCGGAAAACCGCAGAAAGCCGGCTTCCCCGCCGGGTTCTGGGTTGATCATGGAATGGTCGACGATATCGTAGCCATGGGTCGAACCAGGGCGCGCCTTCTGTATCGGAGAGGCATAGACATGGCTGATGCCGAGCCGGCTCAGGTAGGGAACGATTGCAGCCGCGTCGTCGAAGCTGAAGTCCTTGTGGAACGGCAAACGATAGGTCGCACGCGGCGCGGGGGCGGCCAGCGCGCTGGCGTCATGACCTTCGGTGCGCCCGGCTGCCAAGGCAGTCCCAACCTCGGCGCTGACGGCATGGGGAGATGCTATGCCGGCTCGTTCGGCAAGCTCCGCGGTCGATACATTGCGCGGACTCATGAAGCACGCACCAGCATCGCGCCCGTCCAGGGGCGCAGGACGATGTCACTGGAGGCCTCGATGGTTTGGCTTGCCCAAATCGTCCGTGTGCCCGCCGAACCTCCCGATAGCCGCACCTCGTCTTCTCCGAAATTCGCTATGAAGCGCAGGCTGCCCATCAAAAAATCCCATTGAACCTCGATGGCCTCGGGTGCCGGTCGTTCCCATCGCGCGCCGCTGAACCCGCTGGCGGTCAAGGGGGCGATGATCTCCCGCCTGAGGCGCAGCAACGCGCGGGTTTCGGCCAAGGCCTCCGAATGAGGGGAACGCTCGATCTCGTCCCAGTCGAGGCAGGATTGCGCAAAAGTTTGCGAAGCAGTCGGGTCGGGGAGCATGTCGTGCGCCGACTCGTCCTGAAAGATGCCGAAACCGGCGAATTCCCGCCGCCTTCCGTTGCGTACCGCTTCCGAAAGATCCAGATCGGCGAAATCGACAAAGTACTGGAAGGGAGCGGACGCCTGCCACTCCTCGCCCATAAACAGCAACGGGATCTGCGGCGACAGCAGAAGGCCGGCTCTGGCCAATTCCATTTTTTCAGGTGTCGTCAGCGCGCCGATGCGATCTCCAAATGCGCGGTTGCCGACCTGGTCGTGATTTTGGAGAAAAGCGACGAAAGCCGTGGGCGGCAGATGGGTCGAGGGTTCTCCGCGCGCCATATTGTCGTGGCGGGAGATTTCCCCCTGATAGGCGAAGCCTTCGGCCAGACAGCGGCCGAGATGCGCAGCCGGATCGTCGTAGTCGCCATAGTAACCGTCTGCCTCCCCGGTCAGCAGGCGATGCCAGGCGTGGTGGATGTCGTCGTTCCACTGGGCGCTGTGCAAACGCGGAGCATGGTCGTCGTCGCGCTCGAGCCAGCGCGCCTGGTTGGCATTGTTCTCGAGCACGAGGTGGATGTGGCGATCGGGCAAGTGGACGCGAATCCGTTCCCCGAGTTCTGCGATGAAGTGCTTTTCGCTATCGTCCGCGATGGCATGCACGGCATCGAACCGCAGCCCATCGAAGTGATACTCTTCGAGCCAGTAAAGCGAATTGTGGATGAAGTAGTCGCGGACTGTGTCGGCCGCATCGCCGTCGAAGTTGATCCCAGCCCCCCAGAGGGTCTCGTGCCGATCCGTGAAGAAGGTCTTTGCGTAGGCGGGCAGATAGTTCCCGGACGGGCCGAAATGGTTGTAAACGACATCGAGGAAAACCATCATTCCTCTATGGTGAGCCGCATCGACAAGCGCCTTCAGATCGTCAGGCGTTCCATAGGCATGATCGGGCGCGTAATGCAGCACGCCATCGTAGCCCCAGTTCCGACTCCCTGGAAAATCCGCGATCGGGAGCAGCTCAAGCGCGGTGATGCCAAGATCGCTCAGGTATTCGAGCTTCTCCGCAAGGCCGGCAAAAGTGCCTTTCGGAGTGGCCGTTCCGACATGGGCCTCATAAAGAACCGTCTCTTCCCAGGGCCTGCCCTTCCACCCACCATCGCTCCACGCGAACGCGAGAGGGTCTACGACGATGCTGGGGCCGCTCACATCCTCTGGCTGAAAACGCGAAGCGGGATCTGGAACATGAAGACCGCCGTCGATCCTGAAGAGGTAGCGCGTCCCGGCGCCCGCACCAGGCACATCCAACCGGTACCATCCCCGGTCTTCCGGGATCATGTCATCTTCGCGATCGTCCAGAACCAGCGATACCTTGTCGGCCGAAGGGGCCCATAGCGCAAACCGTGTGCCGTCATCGCTCAATTCGGCGCTAAACGGCATTTTGTAGGCCCGATGCATCCAACGTTTCCTGTTCGTGAGAATATCTCGGCGAGGAAACTCGGGGCGGCCTGCTTGGTTGCGTCGGCACTGGTCTTGATGACGCGGGCCGCCTGGCAGCTTCAGAATGAGCGGCCGCGGCTTTGCAGCCGCTACACGGCCTGCCGGACGAAGTGCCCCGGCTCCAATTCGACCAGTGCCTGAGCCGGTGCCCGCCAGTCGAGCGTGCGGATCGGGCTCGGAATTTCGTCGATCGCCAGTTCGCGCCGCAGGCCACGACGGGCAGGATCGGGCACCGGCACAGCCGAGAGCAGCTTGCGCGTATAGGGATGCAGCGGGTTGGCGAAGACAGCCTGGCGCGGGCCGAGTTCGACGATCTCGCCGAGATACATCACCGCGACGCGATGGCTGACGCGCTCCACCACCGCCATGTCGTGCGAGATGAACAGATAGGCCAGCCCGAACTCCGCCTGCAGGTCGAGCATCAGGTTCAGCACCTGCGCCTTGACCGAGACGTCGAGCGCCGAGACCGCCTCGTCGGCGACGACGAGTTTTGGCGAAAGCGCCAGCGCACGCGCGATCGCCAGCCGCTGGCGCTGGCCGCCGGAGAACTCGTGCGGATAGCGCACGCCCATTTCGGGCGTCAGGCCAACGCGGCGCATCAGCTCGGCCACGCGCTCCTTCGCCTCTGGGCCCCGTGCGAGCCCGTGCACCAGGATCGGTTCGGCGATGGCCGCGCCGACGCTCTTGCGCGGGTTCAAGGAGGCGAAAGGGTCCTGGAAGATCATCTGCATGTCGCGGCGGACATCGAGCAGGTCGCTTTTGCCGAGCCCGGTGACGTCGCGCCCGCCGAAGCGGACCGTGCCGGCGGAAGGCTCGACCAGCCGCAGGATCGATCGTCCGGTCGTCGACTTCCCGCAGCCGGACTCTCCGACCAGCGCCAGCGTCTCGCCGCGCTGCAGCGTGAAGGAGACATCCTCGACCGCATGGACGCGACCGCGCAGCCGCCCGAGCAGGCCGCCGCGGATGCCAAAGCGCGTCGTCAGGCCGGAGACCTCGAGAAGCGGCGCCTCGCCGGCCTGCACCGTGTCGGCCGCTTCTGTGGGGACGCCCTGCACCTGCCCGTTGGCGGCGTCGATCGCCGGAAAGCGGAGCGGCCTTCCATGCCCCTCCATGTCGCCGAGCTTGGGCACGGCCGCCAGCAGCGCCTTGGTGTAGCCGTGGACCGGCGCGTTGAAGACCTCGGACGATGGGCCGTCCTCGAGCTTGCGGCCCTTCCACATCACGACCACCCGGTCGGCAATCTCGGCGACGACGCCCATGTCATGCGTGATGAAGAGAACCGACATGCCCTCCTCGTCCTGCAGCGTCTTGATCAGTTCGAGAATCTGCGCCTGGATCGTCACGTCGAGCGCCGTCGTCGGCTCGTCGGCGATCAGCAGCTTCGGCCGGCAGGCGAGCGCGGTCGCGATCATCACGCGCTGGCGCATCCCGCCTGAAAGCTGGTGGGGATAGTTGGAAAAGCGCGCCTTGGCGGACGGAATACGAACCTTCTCCAGCATCCGCAGCGCCTCGGCTTCCGCTGCCTTGCTGTCGAGGCCACGGTGATAGCGCAGCGCCTCGCAGATCTGGTAGCCGACGGTGAGCACCGGATTCAGGCTCGTCATCGGCTCCTGGAAGATCATCGCGATCTCGTTGCCGCGGACTTTCCGCATCTCCTCTTCGGACAGCGCTAGCAGGTCGCGGCCCTCCAGCGCGATCCTGCCCTGGATCCGGCCATTGGCGGCCGAGACCAGCCGCATGATCGAAAGTGCGGTGACGCTCTTGCCCGAGCCGGATTCGCCGACGATCGCGACCGTCTCGCCCGGCGCCACCACAAAGCTCAGGTCCTCGATGGCCCAGCGCCACTGCCCGCCGATGCGGAAGGCGGTCTGGAGGTTCTCGACGGAAAGGACGGGGCCGCTCATCGCTCGCCCTTCAGCTTGGGATCGATCGCGTCGCGCAGACCGTCGCCGAGGATGTTGAGGGCGAAGACGATGATCAGGATGGCCAGACTCGGCGCCAGCACCAGCCAGTAGCTGTCCAGGATATTCTCGAAACCCTCCCGGATCATGCCTCCCCAGGTCGCGGTTGGCGGCTTGACGCCGAGCCCGATGAAGGCGAGCGAGGCCTCCGTGCGGATCGCATTGGCGAGCCAGAGCGAGCCCATGACGAGGATTTCGGGGAAGATGTTGGGCAGGATGTGTCGGCCCATGATCCGGATGTCGGAAAAGGCGAGCGCCCGGCCGGCCTCGATATAGTCGCGCTCCTTGACCGAGATCGTCGGAGCCCGGGCGATGCGGGCGAAGGACGGGATCGACGTCAGTGCGATCGCGATGGTGATGTTCTCCATCGACGGGCCGAGCATGGCGACGAGGATCAGCCCGAGGATCAGCGAGGGGAAGGCGAGCAGGATGTCCATCGCCTGCATCACCACCACGTCGAATTTGCCGCCATACCAGCCGGCGAGAATCCCGATCAACGATCCCAGCACCAAGGCGATCACGGTCGAGGCGACACCGATGACGAGCGAGATGCGCGCGCCGTAGAGCAGGCGCGAGAAGATGTCGCGGCCGAAATAATCGGTCCCGAGATAGAAATTGTCATGCGGCGGCTGCAGCCGGGACAGGATGTTCTGTTCGAGCGGATCATGCGGCGCGATCAGAGGCGCAAGCACCGCCGCAAGGATCACAGCGACGACGATGACGAGGCCGACCCAGGAGGTCTTGTTGGCGTTGAAGGCGCCGATCGTCGCCGTCAACCAGCGCAGGCGCAGGGCGGCCGTGGTGCTTGCATCATGCACGGAGGCGCTCATGACAGCTTCACCCTCGGATCGACCATCGCATAGGTCAGGTCGGTGGCGATGTTCACCAGCACCACGATCAGCGTGTAGATCACCATCATGCCCTGCAGCATGGTGTAGTCGCGCTGGTTCAGCGCGCCCACGATGAGCTTGCCGAGGCCGGGCCGGTTGAAGACGATCTCGGTCAGCACCGAATTGCCGATCAGGATGCCGAGATAGAGCCCGACGATCGTGATCACCGGGATCAGCGCGTTGCGCAGCGCATGCCGCCAGACCACGACGCGCCACGGCACGCCCTTGGCCCGGGCGCTGCGGACATAATCCTCCTGCATCACCTCCAGCATCGCAGAACGCGCGACGCGGGTGATGTAGGCCGCCATGATCAGCCCGAGATTGAGGGCCGGCAGCGCCATCGCCTGGAACCAAGCCGAGAGCGATCCCGAGCCGGCGCTGATCACGGGGAACCAGCGCAACATGATCGAGAACAGGATCAGCAGGATGATCGCCGAGACGAAGGGCGGGAAGGACAGGCCGAGCAGCGAGGCGATGCGCGTGACGTAGTCGGGCATGCGGTTGCGGTTGATCGCGGCCCAGACACCGAGCGGGACGCCGATGGCGACGCCGATCAGCATCGAGACCAACGTCAGTTCCAGCGTCCAGGGCAGCACGGCGAGAATCTCCTGGATCACCGGCCGGCCGGTGACCAACGAGACGCCCCAGTCGCCCCGGATCGCGCCGGTGAGGAAGCTCCAGTATTGTTCGATCAGCGGCGCGTCGAGCCCGAGTCGGGTCCGCATCGCGGCGATCGCGGTCGCGTCGGCCTGGTCGCCGAGGATCACCTGCGCCGGGTCGCCGGGCACGATCCGCACCACGACGAAGACGAGCGACAGCACCGCCAGCAGCGTGACGACCGCGAAGCCCAGACATTTGACGAGGAAGGCGCCCATGGTGCCGTCGGGTTGGAGGGCCGGGAATGCTAGCGCGTCATGCTCGGGCTTGACCCGAGCATCTCTTGTCGAAGTGGCCCGTCATTGCGAGGAGGCGAAGCCGACGAAGCAATCCAGGGTGGCGTGGAGTGCCGCGGCTCTGGATTGCTTCGCTCCGCTCGCAATGACGGACAGCGCTTCGCCTCACTTCGTGAAGCGCGTCGTCTCCAGCACCGGCGGCCCCAGGTTCAGAGACGCCTTGAGCTCGTAGCCGAGGTCGAGGCTGTCCTTGTAGGCCCAGAGCTGCATCATCTCGTTGACCGGAATCGCGCAGACCTGATCGATGATCTTCTTCTGCGCGGTCTTCCAGAGTTCGAGTTGCTTGGCCTTGTCGGTTTCCGAGCGCGCCGCATCGATCTCGGCATCGGCGACGTTGCAATGCGAGAAGTTGGTCACCGCGGTCGGCGTCTTCACGATCGCCCGCGAGTGGAAGAACTGCGACAGATAGACGTCCGCCACGGGGAAGCGCGCCGCCTGGAAATGCACGACCTGCGACAGATCCTGCCGGATCTGCTGGTGGAAGGTCGCGTGCTCGACGGGCTGGATCTCCAGCGTGATGCCGGCCCGCTTCAGCAGCGCCTGCGTCGCCTCGGTGAAGCTCAGCATCGAGGGCAGCGTCGTGTTGATCGCCTTGATCGTCACGCCGTTGGGAAAGCCCGCCTCGGCCAGCAATGCCTTAGACTTGGCGAGGTCGAAAGGCAGCAGCGGCGCCTTCTCGTCGGTGCCGAGATAGCCCGACGGCACCACCGAAACGGACGGCCGCGAGATGTTCTTGCCGCGGAACTGCCAGATCGCGTTGCGATCGATCGCATGCGCGATGGCCTGGCGCACTTTCAGATTGTCCAGCGGCGGCTGGCTCATGTTGAGATGCAGAACCGACATCTCGGCCGGACCCATCGCCACCACCTTGACGCCGGGCAGGGCGGTCATGCGGTCGACCCAGGCCTGCTCCTGGCGGCCGATCATCATGTCGAGTTCGCCGGCCTGGAAGGCGAGATCGCGCGACGAATCCGACGGAATGAAGCGATAGAGGATCTCGGTCAGCTTCGGCTTGCCGCGGAAGTAGTTCGGGTTGGCGGCGAGCTTGGCGTATTGCTGCGGCACGTATTCCTGGAACATGAACGGGCCGGTGCCGACCGGCTTCTTGGCGAAGCCTTCCTTGCCTAGCTCCTCGGCGGCCTTTTTGCAGACCATGTTGCCGCCATGGTAGTTCATCACGATACCCAGCAGGCTCGGGACCGCCTGCTTCAGCGTGATCTTGACCGTGTACTTGTCGGGCGCCTCGACCTTGTCGAAGGCCGAATAATCCGAGGAGAAGGCCGAGCTGTCCTTGCTGGCCGAGCGGCCCAGCGAATAGACCGCATCCTCCGAGGTGAACTCGCCATAGCCGTGATGGCACTGCACGCCCTGGCGCAGCTTGAAGGTCCATTCCTTGCCGTCGTTCGACGAGGTCCAGCTCTCGGCGAGGTCGGGCTCCATGAATTCCGGGGAAAGCTCTCCCGGCTTGATCCGCACCAGCCCGTTGAACATCCACTGCAGCATCGCCTTGCCGGGCGTGCCGGAATTCAGATGCGGATCGAGCACGCCGGCATCCGAGCTTTGCATACCCACGGTCAGCACCGTCTTCTGCGCCAGCGCCGGCGTCGCGAGCAATGCGCCGGCCAATGCGGCAGCGGCGATCAATCGGGTTTTCGTCATCGCAATTCCCCTGCTATTTTTCTTTAGGTCTCGATCAGCCCGGCGCGTTCGCCGGCCTGTCAGCAATTGGCGGGCCAAACCCGTCAGAGCATGTCCTCCAGCCGGCAATTCACCAGCACTTCCGCGACTGATGCATTGTTGGGCAGCGCGAGCACCGTGGCAACCAGTTCGGCCAGATCGGCAGGCTGGGTCATGTCTTCGCGCGGCATGGCGTTGCTCGCGGCCGTCATGTCGGTGGGCACGAAGGAGGGGCATAAAGCCGTGGCCCTCACGCCCTTGTCCCAGGAGATCCGCCGCGCCGCATGGGTCAGCGCGATCATCGCATGCTTGGTCATGTTGTAGGCGATATTGTCGTTGCGCACGCGCTTGCCCGACATCGAGGCGATGTTGACGATGCGGCCGGTGCCGCTCGCCTCCAGATGGGGCAGGGCGTGATGGATCAGGTTGAGCGGCCCCTTGCAGTTCACCGCCCAGATCGCATCGAGCTCCGCTTCGTTGGGCGCGCGTAGCGTCATCGTCGAATGCATGCCGGCATTGTTGACCAGCCCGTCGATCCGGCCAAAACGCGCGACCGCCGCATCGACCCAGGGCCTGTGGCTCGCCCAGTCCTGCGCATCGTAGCGGGCGATGTGGATGCGGCCGGGCTCCCATGCCGCACTCAATTCCGTCAGCGCATCGAGATCGCGTCCGCCCAGGCTCAAGGCATAGCCGGCCTCATAGAGGCGCTGCGCGACGGCGCGGCCGATGCCGCGATTGGCACCGGAGATCAGGATCATGCGGCCGTCTGGAGTGAGCATCCGGTGTCCTCTAGCCGTGCAGCGTCAGCGCAGGTGTGGCAGATCTGAGCCCCGCGAAACGCGCGAACCTGAACGGCGCGAGATCGAAGCGCGGCTGCCTGCCAAGCGCGAGATCGGCGAGGATCTCGCCGGTGGCGGGGCCGATGCCGAAGCCATGCCCGGAGAAGCCGGCCGCCACGATCAAGCCCTCGATGCCGGTATGGCTGTCGAACGCCGGCAGCGCGTCCGGCGTCAGGTCGATCAGCCCGCCCCAGATCCGCGAAACGCCGGCCTCCGCCAAGGCCGGCAGCACCTGAGTCACCCGCTCGATCAGCCCGGCGATGACGACGGCGTGCGGCGCCAGCGCGTCGGGCGTCCAGGACGCCGGGTCGTGCAGCCAGTCGCCCCCGCCGGTGGTGATGCGCAGCCGCCCGTCGAGTTCCTGCCGGCCAGCGGCATCGGCATTGGCGACGCCGAAGACCTGAGCGAAGATCGCCGGCAGCGGCGCGGTCTGCAGCACCGAGACGAGCCTGATCCTGAGCGGCAGGTCGAGCCCGAGCGGCGCCAGCAGCTCCGGCGCATGGACGCCCGTCGCGACGATCACGCGCCCCGCCGAAACGATCTCGCCGGTCGTCGTCTCGACCCCGGTCACGGCATTGCCCGAGGCGATCAGCGCGCGCACGCCGACGCCGTCGCGGATCACAGCGCCGTGTCGGGCGGCTGCCGCGGCGAAGGCGCGCGTCGCCGGGATCGGGTCGGCATGGCCGTCGCCATGGCAGAAGGAGGCGGCCAGGATCGAAGGGCCGATCGCCGGCGCGATCGCGCGGATCGCCGCATTGTCGGGCAGATAGTCGATGTCGAGGCCGAGCGCGCGCTGCGAGACGACGAGGTCGCGGATCAGCTCGACCTCCGCCTCGGTCCGCGCCAGCCTGAGATTGCCGTGCCGGCGATAGCCGGTCTGCGCATCGAGTTCCTCGTCGAGTCCGCTCCAGCGTTCGACCGCAGCCCTCGCCAGCGGCAGTTCCGCCGGGTCGCGGCCCGATTGCCTGACGCCGCCGAGCGTCCAGCCGGATGCCATCGCGGCCAGGCTGCGCGCCTCGAACAGCGTCACGGAATGCCCGGCGCGCGCGATCTCATAGGCCGCCGCCGTGCCGCTGATCCCGCCTCCGACGATCACGACATCGGACATGGAATTACCGGCCCTCCCCAGCGCAAGACGACCTATACCGGTTGTGCCGGCAAAGGATGTCAAGCGCTGCTCCGGGTTGCGCCACTGGTCCGGCACACGCTTTCGACGCTGGCACACAAGATGCAAAGCGCTTCGATGCTCGAAGCCATAGCTCGCGGACGCAAAAGCCCTCGTCCTCCATTGACAGTGCGCTGCGCACCAATTCACCTTCCTGCCAGCCCCGGAGGATTGCCATGACGATCTCGCGCCGCACCCTTCTCGCCGCCGGAGCCAGCCTGCCGTTGCTCAAGGCGCAGGCCTTCGCGCAGACGTCCGGCAAGGTCCTGCGCTTCGGCCTGTCGAGCTTCCCGCCGAGCCTGCAGCCCTGGGTCCACACCGGCACGGCCGCGCTGACGGCCAAGCTCCTGATCTTCCGCGGCCTCACCGGCTTCGACGAGAAGGGCGAGGTCCGGCCCGAACTCGCCGAATCCTGGACGCAGGACGGTCCGACCGGCTGGATCTTCAAGCTGCGCCCGGCGACATTCCACAACGGCAAGCCGGTCACCGCCGAAGACGTCAAATGGACGCTCGAGCAGATCGCCGCGCCCAACTCGACCGCCTTCATGAAGGCGGAGTTCGGCGGCATCGAGCGCATCGAGACCCCCGACCCGCTGACTGTCCGCATCGTCATGAAGGAGCCGACCGCGACGCTGCCGATCTGGCTCGCCAGCCCGCACATGCCGATCGTTGCCAAGGACTCGATCGAGGGTCGTGCCGGGCTCGGCATCGGCGCCGGCCCCTTCGTCATCAAGGATCAGGAGCGCGGCGTCTCGATCGAGGTCGCCAGGTTCGACAAATACTACAAGCCCGGACTGCCGAAGCTCGCCGGCGTCAAGCTGATCGCTTATGCCGACGAGAACCTGCGCGTCGCCGCCCTTCAGGCCGGCGACATCGACCTGATCGAATACGTCCCCTGGCAGCATATGGCGACGATCGAGAAGGATCCGCGCCTGACGCTCGTGGCCGCCGACGGTCCCTTCATGGGGTTGAACTTCAACGGCAGCAACGGTCCCTTCAAGGATGTGCGGCTGCGTCAGGCGGCGGCCCATGCCGTGCGCCGCGAAGAGATCGTCCAGGCCGCCTTCTTCGGGCGCGGCAGCAAGCTCGAAGGCATCCCGATCCTGCCCGGCAGCCCCTATTTCGACAAGGCGCGCTCGGAATTCTGGAAATACGATCCCGACAAGGCCAAAAAGCTGATGGCCGAGGCCGGCGTGCCCAAGGGTTTTTCCTGCACGCTGCTCTCGACGGCGCAGTACGGCATGCACAAATCGACCGCCGAGATCGTCCAGGCGCATCTGGGCGAGATCGGGATCGACGTGAAGCTCAACCTGCCGGACTGGGCCGGCCGCGTCGATGCCGCCGGCAAGGGCCGTTACGAGTTCATGATCCAGGGCACGACGGCCGACAACAACGATCCCGACGGCCTCGCCCCGCTGATCGACGGCGATTTGCCGGCCAACATGGCGCGAAGCTGGACGCTGCCGACGCCCGAGATCCACGCGCTCTTCGCCAAGGGCCGGGCCGAGTTCGACCCTGCCAAGCGCAAGGCGATCTACGCCGAGCTAGAGAAGTTCGCGCTGGAGCAGGCCCCGCTGGTCGGCCTCGCCTGGCGCTCGCAGGGCTACGGCATGGTCAAGGGCGTCACCGGCTTCAAGAGCCTGCCGGGCGGCACCAACTTCTTCTCTGCCTATTCGATGGAAGAGACGGCGCTGGCCTAAGACACCACGTTATCCTCGGGCGAAGCGAAGCGCAGACCCGAGAATCTCCGGCAAGAGATGCTCGGGTCTGCGCCCGAGCATGACGGCGCCTGCGACGCTCACCCCGCCCGCGTGGTCCGCTCCAGCCTCGCAAACCGCTCCAGCCGGAACGGCTTCGGATCGCTCATCGGCGTCTTGCCGGCGACGAGGTCGGCGACCAGCCGGCCTGCGCCCGGCCCGATGCCGAAGCCATGTCCGGAAAAGCCGCTGGCAATGAAGAATCCGGGCAGGCGCGGCACTTCGCCGATCACCGGGACGGCGTCGGGTGTCGCATCGACGAAGCCGCCCCAGACTTGCGCGATCTTCATGCCATTGAAGGCGGGAAAGGCCGCGATCAGATTGGCCTGCGCTTCGCTCAGGATCGACTCAGAAGGCCCCGGATCGAGCACACGATCACGCTCGAAAGGCGTCTCCTCGTCGAGCGTCCAGCGTCGCGCTGTCCTCGCCTCGTCGAGGAAACGCCGGCCGAGATGCAGTCTCAGCTCGTGCCGCTGCTTGACGAGCGAAGGCAGGTAGTCGGCCATCAGCCGGAAGCTGTCAGGCACGATCTCGGCGACGCTCGCGCCACGATGGGCGATGGTGTAGCCGCCATCCTGGCGCTTGCGGAACGCGAAGTCCGAGCCGCCGACGGCATGGGTCGGTGGCCCCTCCAGCGGCTCCGTGCGCAGCACCGAACCCAGCACCTTGAGCTGCGGAAAATCGATCCCGAGATTGCCAAGGAACAGGCGCGACCAGGCACCGCCGGCAAGCACGACGCGCTGGCACGCGATCGTGCCGCGCTCCGTCACTACCGCGCTGACCCGGCCCGCGCTGGTCTCGATCCCGCGCACGGCGCAGCGCGTCAGCACGGTGCCGCCATGGCGGCGCAGCGCGCGAGCCATTGCAGGGACGGCCTTCTGCGGCTCGGCGCGCGCATCGCTGGGCGTAAACAGGGCGCCCGCGAAGGCGCGCTTGCAGCCAGGCAGCACGCTCTCGATCTCGCGCGAGGTCAGCAGCCGTGAGTCGAGCTGGTACTGCCTGGCATGGTCGAGCCAGGCCTCGTGCTCGGCGAGCTTGGCCGGCGTATCGGCGACATAGACGATCCCTGAGCGCGTGAACCCGGTCTCGCCGCCGACCATCTTGTCCATCTCGGACCAGAGCCGCATGCTCTCGAGCCCGAGCGGGATCTCGCTGGCGTCCCGGCCCATGATCCGGACCCAGCCCCAGTTCCGGCCCGATTGTTCGTGGCCGACCTCGCCTTTTTCGCAGACCGTGACGGAAATACCGTCCTTGGCGAGGAACAGCGCCGTCATAATGCCGATGATGCCGCCGCCGATGACGACGACGTCGCTGGACGCCGGCAGCGACGGATCGGGTTCGATCGTCTCGAGCGTGATGCCCATCAGCGCGGCCGGGCAGTTCGAGGGAGTACACCGGTCTTTCGCCGGCTGAGGGGCATGATCAGCGCCATGTTTGGTCCTGCGGGTTCGCCGTCGAAATGCGGACGATAACGTGGTGGGAGTGGCTCAAGGATTTCATGTCTCAGCCGGCAAGCGACCGCAGCGTGCGCCAGCCGCTGTTGTTCGATCCTCATTCCGTGCATCCGACTGGAATAGCGGTGGTTCTTCGACACCGGAAGCAAAAAGCGCACCGGCCAAAGCCGCTGTCCCCTGGCAATGGGGACATTCTGCAGCAGCGCGGCGTACGCCACGATCCGGCGATATGCGAATATCGCGGGGGCTTCGGTCACGGCGCGCCATGGTCGCCCGTGCCTGGCACGACTATCGCTTTGATATCGGGAATGAACGGAGTCGATTGAATGGCGTGGCGGATCGGAATCGACTCGGGCGGCACCTTCACCGATGTCTGTCTCTTCGACGACGCGACCGGCCAGGTCTCGGTCTGGAAGGTGCCCTCCACTCCCGATGATCCGTCCCGCGCCATCGCGCTAGGCACGCTAGAAGGCACGCAGCGCGTCGGCGCCAAACCCTCAGAGATCGCCTATTTCGGCCACGGCACCACGGTCGGCACCAATGCGCTGATCCAGCATCGCGGCGTCAGGACGGGTCTGATCACCACTGACGGCTTTCGCGACCTGATCGAGATCGGCCGCCAGAAGCGGCCCGACCTCTACGATCTTCAGGTCGACAAGGCACCGCCTCTGGTTACCCGCGACCTGCGCTTCGGCGTGATCGAGCGCGTCCGCCATGACGGCTCCGTCGAGACGCCGCTCGACGAGGACGGCGTGCGCCAGGCCGCCCGCGCGCTTAGGCAGGCGGATGTGAAGGCGATTGCCATCGGCTTCCTCTACGGTTTCGTCCGCCCCGAGCATGAGGAAGCCGCCAAGCGGATCGTGCTGGAGGAATGCCCCGATGTCTTCGTCTGCGCCTCGCATGAGGTGGCGCCCGAATTCCGCGAATACGAGCGCATCTCGACGGCGGTGGTGAACGCCTATCTCGGCCCGGTGATGCACAACTACATCCGCCGCCTCGCCGACCGGCTGAAGGAGCTCGGCCTCGTCACCACGCCGCATCTGACCCAGTCCAATGGCGGCGTCATCGGCTTCGACATGGCCGCGCGCCTGCCGGTCCGCACAGTGCTGTCGGGCCCTTCGACCGGCGTCGTCGCGGCGCAGGCGATCGGTGCGATGACCGGGATCGAGAACCTGATCACCTTCGACATGGGCGGCACCTCCTCGGACGTCGCCCTATTGCGCAAGGGCGAGGCCAGGCTCGCCAGCGACGCCGTCGTCCATGGCTACCCGATCAAGGCGCCGATGCTCGACATCCACACGGTCGGCGCCGGCGGCGGTTCGCTCGCGACGATCGATTCCGGAGGGTTGCTGAAGGTCGGTCCGCGCAGTGCCGGCGCCGATCCCGGCCCCGTCTGCTACGGCCGCGGCGCCACCGAGCCCGCCGTCACAGACGCCAATGTCGTCCTCCAGACGCTGAACCCGACGCATCTGCTCGGCGGCCGCATGCCGATCGACCAGGACCTGGCGAAGCAGGCGATCGGCGATCTGGCAAAGACGCTCGGCCTCGACATGATGGCCACCGCCCAGGGCATCATCTCCGTGGTCACCGCCAACATGGCCAAGGCGATCCGCGTTGTCTCGGTCCAGCGCGGGCATGATCCGCGCGACTATGCCCTCGTCGCCTTCGGCGGCGCCGGCCCGCTCCATGCCGCACGGCTGGCCAAGGAGCTGGAGATGAAGCGCATCATCGTGCCGCGCAATCCCGGCATCGGCTGCGCACTCGGCCTGCTGCTGACCGATCTGCGGGCCAATTTCGCGACCACCCGCCTCGCGACGCTGGGCGACGGCCTGGTCGGCGCGATGAGCGAGGCCTTCGCCGGGCTGACCGCGCAGGGCGAGCATTGGTTCGGCGAGGAGCACGTCGCCCCCGCCGACCGGACGCTGCGCCGCACCGTCGATCTGCGCTACCAGGGCCAGAACTACGAACTCTCGATCGACGTGCCCGAAGGGCCGATCTCGGCCGCCACGATTGCGGCGCTGGCGGATGGCTTCGCCGACGCGCATCGGCGTCTCTACGGCTTCGTCGCCGAGGGCGAGGCGGTGCAGCTCGTCACCTACCGCGTCGAGGCGATCGGCTTCGTGCCGAAGGCGCAGTTCCGGCCTCAAGCCGATGCCGGGCCGGATTCCGACCACGCCGTCATCGGCAGCCGCGAGGTCTGGTTTCCCGAGGCCGGAGGTTTCGTCGCCTGCAGCATCTACGATCGCGACAAGCTGAAATCCGGCAACCGCATCACCGGCCCCGCGATCGTCGAGCAGATGGATTCGACCACCGTGCTGCTGCCGGGAATGATCGCGACCGTCGAGCCCTATCTCAACCTGATCCTGGAGACGCCGTGATGACCGCGCCAGCACCCGTCGCCGTCGATCCGATCACGGTCGAGGTCATCGGTTCCTCCTTCGCCTCGATCACCGAGGAAATGGGCGAGGCGCTGGTCAAGGCGAGCTATTCGACCAACATCAAGGAGCGCCGCGACTGTTCGACCGCGCTGTTCGACGTCGAGGGCAACACGCTTTGCCAGGCCGAGCACATCCCGATGCATCTCGGCTCCTTCATCGGCATCATCCCGCATATCCTGAAGCGGCATCCGACGGCGCAGATGAAGCCCGGCGACGTCTTCATCGGTAACGACGCCTATGAGGGCGGCGGCACCCATCTGCCCGACATCGTCCTGGCCGAGCCGATCTTCCATGACGGCACCATGGTCGCATGGGCGGTCAACACCGCCCATCACTCAGATTTCGCCGATCGCGGCCACGCCCACATTTATCAGGAGGGTCTGCGCATCCCGCCGATCCGGCTCTATGACGGCGGCGTGCTTGCCAAGGACGTGCAGGAGCTGATCCTGCTGAATTGCCAGGTGCCGCGCGAGCGGCTCTCCGACCTGCGCGCGCAGATGGCTGCGAACCGGCTGGGCGTCGAGCGCGTCCGGGCGCTCTGCGACAAATATGGCCGCGACACCGTGCTCGCCGCCGGCAGTGCCTTGCAGGACTATGCCGAGCGCAAGATGCGCGCAGGCATCGCCTCGATCCCCGACGGCGTCTATCGTTTCGCCGATTTCTTCGACAACCCCGAAATCGAGACGCCGCTGGAATTCTCCGTTGAGATCACCGTCGCCGGCGATGAGATGACGCTCGCCTTTGAGAGCCCGCCGCAGGCCCGCGCCGGCTTCAACATGGTCTACACCGCGCTGCTCTCGACGGTGTACTACGCCGTCAAGACCGTTTCCGATCCGACGATCCCGCCCAATTCCGGCCTCGCCCGGCCGCTCACGGTCATCGCCGAGCCCGGCACGGTGCTGAACTGCGTCCACCCGGCGGCGGTGAACGGGCGCATCGCGTCCTGCCAGCGCGTCGTCGACCTGATCCACGGCGCGCTCGCCCAGGCCGTGCCGGAGCGGGTGATCGCCGCCTGCTGCGGCACGGCCGCGGCGGCGACCTTCATGGGCGCCATGCCCGGCAGCGGCGAGCTCTGGGTCTATCTCGAGACGATCGGCGGCGGCTCGGGCGCGCGTGCCACCAAGGACGGGCTCGACGGCGTCCACGTCCATATGACCAACACCTCGAATCTCCCGGTCGAGGCGCTGGAACTGGAATATCCGCTGACTTTGCTGCGCTATGAACTCGTCGACGGCTCGGGCGGGCAGGGCCGGCAGCGCGGCGGCATGGGACTGCGCCGCGTCTACCGGGCCGAGGCGCCATGCCGGCTCAATCTCGACAATTCGCGGCTGGCCTCGCAACCCTGGGGCATCGCCGGCGGCGGGCCGGGGCAGGGCGGTTCCTTCGTCTTCAGCGAAGGGGTCGGTCCCTTCGTCAATGGCGACGGCGCGCTCGAAGCCGGCCAGATCGTCGAGATCATCACGCCGGGGGCCGGCGGCTACGGCCCGGCCTGGGAGCGCGATCCTGCGGCGCGGGCGCGCGACCTCCGGGAAGGGCGGTTCGCCGGCTGAGTTCTATCCAGTGTGGAACCGCGCCCGTCATTCCGGGGCTTCGCGAAGCGAAGAGCCCGGAACCCATACGCACTGACGGTTCCAGGTAACCACCACGCGCGTGCACCCTTTTTTCTGCCACCTGAGTTTATGGGTTCCGGGCTCGGCCCTTGCAGGCCGCCCCGGAATGACGGCGGTGGTTCCGGTGAACCTGTTCGGCTTTAAACGCTGGCGCCAATCCGCTCTTCAACCGTCCGCCGTCCGAAATCGCGGCCGGGGATCGAGGCGAGCAGGGCCTGCGTGTAGGCATGCCGGGGATTGCCGAACACTTCGCCGATCGGCCCCGCCTCCATTACCTCGCCGTTCTTCATCACCGCCACGAGGTCGCAGACCTGCGCTGCGACCCGCAGATCGTGGGTGATGAAGATGATCGAGAGGCCGAGCCGCTCGCGCAATTCCGCCAGCAGCTTCAGCACCTGTGCCTGTACCGAGACGTCGAGCGCCGAGACCGCCTCGTCGGCGACCAGCACAGCGGGTCCGAGCGCCAGCGCGCGCGCCAGGCCGATGCGCTGGCGCTGCCCGCCCGAGAATTCGTGCGGATAGCGATCCATCGCGGCGGGATCGAGCCCGACCAGTCGAAACAGCTCCCGCGCCTTGGCCAGCGCCTCCGCGCGCGGCGTGCCGTGCACCACGAGACCCTGCGCGACCAGCTCGCCCGCCTTGCGGCGCGGGTTGAGCGAGGCGAACGGGTCCTGGAAGACCATCTGGATATGCTTCGTCTCGGCGCGCATCTCGGCGCGCGACAGGCTCGCGAGATCGCGGCCGTTCAGATGGATCGAGCCGCTGTCAGGATCGATCAGGCGCACCAGGCAGCGCGCCAGCGTCGATTTGCCGGAGCCGGATTCGCCGACGATGCCGAGCGTCCCGCCGCGCGGCAGCACCAGCGACACATCCTTGACCGCATGCGTCACGCGCTGGCCGCGGCCCAGAAAGCCGCCGGTGCGATAGGTCTTCGAGACATGCTCGATCATCATGATCGGCTTGTCCGACAGCGCGCGCGGCGGCGGGGCCTGCAACGGCGGCACGGCGGCGATGAGCTGCTTGGTATAGGAATGCTGCGGGTTGAGCAGCACCTCGCTCACGGTCCCCTGCTCGACGACGCGGCCCTGGCTCATCACCGCGACCCTATCGGCAATCTCGGCGACGACGCCGAAATCATGGGTGATGAACAGAACCGCCGTACCCTTGCGCGACTGCAGTTCCCGGATCAGCGTCAGGATCTGCGCCTGCGTCGTCACGTCGAGCGCGGTCGTCGGCTCGTCGGCGATCAGGACCTTGGGATCGAGCGCGAGTGCCATCGCGATCATGGCGCGCTGGCGCTGCCCGCCCGACAATTCGTGCGGATAGGCCTTGGCCGCCGCGATGGGGTCGGGAATGCGGACCTCTTCGAGCAGGACTTGCACCTTCGCCCTGATCTGCGCCTTGCCGAGATCGGTATGGATCTCGAACATCTCGCCGATCTGGTCGCCGATGCTGCGCAGCGGGTTCAGCGCCGTCATCGGCTCCTGGAAGATCATGGCGATGCCGGCGCCGCGGACCGCGCGCATGTCGATCTCGCTGACGCCGGCGAGGTCGCGCCCCTCGAACAGGATGCGCCCGCCATCGATCGCGACGCCGCCCGGCAGCAGCCGCATGATCGTGTTGGCGGTCATCGACTTGCCCGAGCCCGACTCGCCGACGACGCAGAGGATCTCGCCGGCCGACACGGAAAGCGTGACGTTGGACATGGCGTGCGGGCGGTCGGCGCCGTCAGGCAGCCTCACGCTGACGTCGTCGAGGACGAGGATCGGGGTCATCGGCCCTTCAATCGCGGATTGAGCGCATCGTTCAGGCCCTGCCCGACGAGCGAGACGGCGAGCACGGTGATCAGGATGGCGACGCCGGGAATCGCCGAGACGTACCATTGCACGCGCAGCACGTCGCGCCCGACGCCGATCAGATTGCCCCAGGAGGCGACATTGGGGTCCGACAGCTTGAGGAACGCCAGCGCGCTCTCGAGCAGGATCGCGATCGCCATCACCACGCTGGCATAGACGATCACAGGCGGCAGGGCGTTGGGCAAAATCTCGCCGAAGATCAGCTTCGCGTCCTTCAGGCCGAGCGTGCGCCCGGCCTGAACGAATTCGCGGTTGCGCAGCGACAGGAACTCGGCCCGCGTCAGACGCGCCGAAGCCGGCCAGGAGACGATGCCGATCGCCAGCGTCACGGTCGTGATCGTCGATCCGAAGACCGCGACGAGAACCAGCAGAAGCAGGAAGTTCGGCAGCGTCTGGAAGGCCTCGGTGATCCTCATCAGCGCGGTATCGACCCAGCCGCCATGATAACCTGCCAGCGCCCCGACCGTGATGCCGATCATCACCGAGATCGTCGTCGCCACCAGCCCGATCAGCAGTGAGATCCGCGCACCGTGAAAGATCTGCGCGGCGATGTCGCGGCCGGAATTGTCCGTGCCGAGCGGGAAGCGCGGATTGGCGAACGGCCACAGCAGCGGGCGCCCGGCCAGCGCTAGCGGGTCGCGCGGATAAAGCCAGTCGGCGCTCAGCGCCGCAGCCACCACCAGCACGAGCAGGACCAGGCCGATGATGGCGGGCGGGCTGCGGAGATAGAGCTTCAGCACCTGCATCTCTCAGGTTCCGGTGGTGATGCGCGGGTCGAGCCGCGCATAGAGCAGGTCGACGATGAAGTTGACCACGATGACCAGCAGCGCCGAGACGAAGACGATGCCGAGCAGCGTGTTGAGGTCGCGCTGGACGACCGATTCATAGGCGAGCCGACCGAGCCCCGGCAGCGAGAACACGCTCTCGACCACGACCGAGCCGCCCAGCATCGTGCCCGCCTGCAGGCCGATCAGCGTCACCATGGGCAGGAGCGCGTTGCGCAGCACATGGCGCACGATGACGCGCGTCTCGTCCATGCCCTTGGCGCGGGCGGTGCGGACGAAATCGAGGTTCAGCACCTCCAGCATCGAGCCGCGCATGATGCGCAGATAGATCGCCATGTAGAACAGGCCCAGCGTCAGCGTCGGCAGCGTCAGATGCCGCGCGATGTCGAGCGTCCGGCGCAGGCCCGTCAGGCCGACGGTGATGTCCTCATAGCCGCCGGCCGGTAGCCATTGCAGGTAGATCGCGAAGACGACGATCGCCATCAGGCCGAACCAGAAGGTCGGCATGGCGTAGAAGACGAGCCCGAGCGTCGAGATCAGCGTATCCTGCCAGCGGTTGACGCGACGCGCCGCGACGACGCCGAGGATCAGCCCGAAGAAGAAGGCAAGCGAGAGCGAGGCCGTCATCAGGAGCAGCGTCGCAGGCAGGCGCTCGGCGATGACCGTCGCGACCGGCTTGCCATAGATCGCCGAGAAGCCGAGATCCAGCCTGACCAGTCGCCAGAGATAATTGGCGAGCTGCGCCCCGACCGTGAGATCGAGTCCGTAGAACTCGCGCAGCTGCTTGGCCGTGGTCGCGTCGCCCCCGCCCATCTGCGCCATCATCGCGTCGACCGTGTCGCCCGGCGCAAGCTGGAGCAGCAGGAAGACCCCGATCAGGATCAGGAACAGCGTCGGGATCGAGGCGGCCAGACGCCGCCCCGCGAGAGCTAGAACGCGCATGGGACAGTCGATTCGATGGATACGCGAGAAATAGCATTCTGGCTCAGAAACACTCCGTCATCCCGGACGCAGCGCAGCGGAGATCCGGGATCCATCATAGAGCGCCATCGAGCCCTGGGATGGATCCCGGATCGGCGCGGCTGCGCGGCTTGTCCGGGATGACGCAGAGGTTGGATGAGACTCACTCAGCCAACCACAGATCATGCCAAGAGGACGAGCCCCAGCGCGGTGTGTTGGAATGATTGCGCGCCTTGGCGGTGATCGCGGTCAGGAAGATCTGCTCGATGGGCGTCCAGATCGGCAGCTCCGTATTGGCCCGCCGGACGAAATCGCCATAAAGCGTCTTGCGCTTGGCGACATCGACCTCGGTCGCCGCATCGTCGATGATCTTGTCCATGGTCTCGTCGGTCCAGCCCCACTGGTTGGTCCAGGGCGCGCCCTTGGGCTGGCCGGAGCGATACCAGACCGTGGTCGAGACGGCCGGGTCGTTGCGGTACTGGTGCCAGCCGGTGGCGAGATCGAACTCCCAGTCGTTATAGACCTGCTTCAGGAAGCCGCCGCCATCGGTGCGGACGACCTCGACCTTGATGCCGACCTCGCTCAGCGACTGCTGGATGAAGGTGGCAAAGAGCGAGATGTCCTCGCCCCAGGGCGCCGGCAGCAGCCTCAAGCTGAAGCGAGTCCCACCCGCGCCGGCCTTGAAGCCGGCCTCGTCGAGCAGCTTGATCGCGGTCGCCTTGTCGTAAGGGTACTGCGGGCCGTTGTCGGCCGGATAGAAATCGGTCGAGACCGAAGGCACCGGGCCGGTGCCGCGCTTGGCGAAATCGCCGAGGAAGTTCTCGATGAAGAACGGGATGTTCAGCGCATGTGCGATGGCGCGGCGCACCCGGATATCGGCCAGCTCCTTGCGGCGGAAATTGAATTCCACCGTGTTGGTGCGGGCATTGCCCTCGTTGCCCTTGGTCGAGATGATGAAGCGCGGGTCCTTCGACAAACGCGCGGAGTCCGAGATCGTCAGCCCGGAGAACGGGCTGTAATGGATCTGGCCGGCTTCCATCTGGGCGGCCGCCGCCGCACGGTCGGTGACGACGCGCCAGACGATCCGGTCGAGATGGGGGGCGTTTTGCCGCCAGTAGTTCGGGTTGCGGTCGGCGATGACGTGCTGGCCGCGCTCGTAAGCCACGAACTTGAACGGCCCGGTGCCGACCGGGGCCAGGTTGACCGGGTTCTGGCGGATATCGCCCTTGTCCTCGTAGAGATGGCGGGGCGAGATGTAGCCGAGATCGGGCAAGGCGCGCAGCAGCAGCGCCAGCGGCATCGGCCGTTCGTAGCGGAACACGGCGGTCAGCGGGTCGGGCGTGTCGACGGCGGTGAGGAAGAGCTGCAGCGTCGTGCCGTAGTTCAGGATCTTCTTCCACATCTCCATCGCGGTGAACTGGACGTCCGCCGAGGTGAAGGGCTTCCCGTCATGCCAGGTCACGCCGGGCCGCAGCTTGAAGGTGATGGTCTTGCCGTCGGGCGCCGCCTCCCAGCTCGTTGCCAGCACGCCGACCGGGTTGCCGGCCGCGTCGAGATCGACGAGCTGTTCCTGAATCTTGCCACCGATGATGTAGACGCCGGTCGAGGCCTGAAGGCTCGGATTGAGCTGGCGCTGCTCGGCACCGTAATGGACGGTGAAGACGCCGCCCTTGCGCGGCGTCTCCTGCGCGAAGCTGCGCATCGGAAACAGCACGTTGGAGGCGATGGCGGCGCTCGTCATCAGCGCGGCGCGGCGGGTCATGTCCATGTCAAATCTCCCAGCATGATCGACTGAAGCAAAAATTGGTCCGGTCGCGGCGGGCGCCGCGCAATCTCGGTCGAAGAGTCAGGCGCTCACAGCGCAACGAAGCTGACGATGACGCCGTTGGCCGCACTGGCCGGCGCGCTCACCGCCCCATCATGCGCGACGGCGAGTGAGCCCAGAGCCTTAGTCGCGCCGGCGAGGTCGGACGTCGCGACGACGATCGCCGCAGCACCCTCCGGCGCAGCCCCGTCCCGCACGGCTTCGGGATAGCGCTCGGCGAGCCCGGCCGCGTCGTAGAACAGGAAATCGGCACGTCCCTTGCCCGACGCCACGATCCAGGCATCGCCGCCTTGCGTCGCCTGCTCGGCGATCAGTGCCTCCAGCCGGGCAGCCGCCGCGGCAGGATCGGCCGTCACGACCTCGATGCGCAGCAGCCGCGAGGCCCCGTTGGCATGATCCTGCAGCGCCGGAATCCACACCGTCTCGCGGGTCAGATGCTCGCAGGCGAAGATCCGCACGCCGCCGGGGCTCTCGTCGAGCGGCCAGCGGAAGACGTTGAACTTCGCCTCGCCGGTGCCGCCATCGGGCAGTTCGACGGGCCGCCCGAAATGCACCGGCCCCAGCGCCGCATGGCCGCGCGCCTTCAGCTCGTCCGCGCCTGCCGCGGCATTGTCCGTGGTGAAGGCGACGCGCTCGATGCCCTCGCGTGTCGCCAGAAAGTCGCGCGTCGGCTTGTTGTGCTCCGTCTCGGCCAGGATGCCGAGCAACTCGACATAATCCTCGCCGAACATGATCGTGTAGTTGCCCGACCCAAGGATCGGGGAATGCGTGCCGCGCGGCGACACGGTGAAGCCGAGCCGCTTCCAGAGACCGGCGGAGGCGTCGAGATCGCGGACGGTGACGACGACATGATCGACGCCGAGGACGTGCTTAAGAGGCATGGGATCGGTTCTCTGGATTGACGCCGGCGGATCGGAGGGCCGGTCCGCCAAGTGGTGCCGAAAGGAACCATGTGGAGAAGAAAATTTCAACAGAATGAGCTGTTCGGCCAAAAAATAGACATTTCTGCTAAAGTACTTCGCTCAAGCAGATGAAAATACTGCAACTCACGATCTCGGCAGTGCGAGCGTTCCCGTTGGCCTCGTTCGGCCGTCGCAAGAGCGGCACAGGGTATTGCACGGGGCGTTCCTTCGCCTTCCGGATCACCGCTCCGCCCGTGGCACGAAAAACGGCGTGCTCTCCAGTTCCGGCTCGTCAAAGGCTTCGAGATCGGCCCGGATCGGGCCCAGATCCTCGCGGAAGAACGCGTCTGTGATCGCTATGGCGATGCGCTCGGCGGCGATCGCGGTCCCGGGAATGTCGCTGGCGATGGCGCCATGGCTCGCATGGGCGCCGTAGTTGAGCAGATGGATGCGGCCCAGCCCCGAAGGCGCTTCGGCCGTGCGCGGCATCAGCTCAAAACCCGGCCCGAGATAGGGATGGGCCGCGAGGTCGGGGCGTCGCAGGGCTTGGGGCGGCTGGTGGACGTCGCCCCAGCGCGCGATGGCGCCTGCGAAATCCGCCAGCTCCGGAACGCGGTCGAGATCGATCGCGAAGCCCGTGCCGACGATCAGGAAATCATGCTGTCGGGGCGCGGTGCCATCCTTCGTCGCGACCGCCAGTTCGACGCCGTCGCCGGATTTTTTCGCGGACTTTACGGCCTGACCGAGATGAACCCGCAGCCCTTTTTGCTTCAGCCCGCGCAGCACGGTCTCATGCGGCGGCGGCGCCTGGGCCTCGCTGAGATAGACGAAGAGCGACCAGCGCTCGGCGTCGTCGAGCGCGTTCCAGCCATGGAAGAAGCCGGGTGTGGCCGAGCCGCGTCCCTTGTTGATCTGGGGCAGGGCGGCACGGCGGATATACATATCGACGCTGCCGACACCGCGTTCCAGTGCGGTCGCGGCATTGTCCCAGGCCGAGGCGCTGCCGCCCAGCACGGCGATGTTCTTGCCCGCAAGCGCAGCAAAATCGATCGGCTCGTTGCTGTGTGCCGCGCGATCGGGCCAGAGCGCGGGATCGACGAAGGCGGGGACATAGTTGCCGCCGGCGCCGCCGCGACCCGTCGCGAGCACGACCCGGCGGGCATGGGTGACGCGGTCGCCCGCCGCCGAATGCGTATGCAGAACGAGATGGTCGCCCTCTTCGCTGATCCGCGAGACTTTCACGCCATGGCTGACCGGCAGGGCGAGCACGCGCTGCAGCCAGGACAGGTAGTCGACCCACATCGCATTGGGGATCTTGTAGAGCGCATCCCACGCCTCGGTCCCGAAGATGGCGTCATGCCAGGCGCGAAAGGTCAGCGACGGAATGCCGGCGATCGGGCCGGGCAGGATTTTCGGCGAGCGCAGCGTGTCCATGCGGGCATAGGTCGTCCACGGCCCCTCGCGACCCGGCGCTTCGGCCTCGAACAGGCGGATATTGCCGATGCCCTTGAATTGCAGCGCGGCGGCCGCGCCGATCCCGTTCATGCCGGCACCGATGATGGCGACGTCCAGGATCGCTTCGCCGGCAGGCGTCATGTGCGGCCTGAGCCATGGCTTTGCCGGCAGGTTGAGCAGGTCGAGGTCGCGCGCAACGTTGCGCTCATGGGCCGCCAGCGGCGAAAGCGGGTGATGGTCGATCTGGTTCAAGCTAGGGTCTTCGCGGTTGCAGCATTGACCTGCCTATATGCTCGCAGGTGCCGTCGTCTGTCGACCGCCAACCTGGCGGAGTATGGTCCCGTGCTTCGACTGGCGGGACGGTGGCATGGTACCAGACAATATCGGGCGACGACGGATGGCTGTGCATGAGTGACGTGAATTCCGGTAGTCAGGTGCCGAACGCTACCCGATCGCTCAGGGAGCGCGTCGGGGCGCTGCGCAATCTGCGCCCCTTCATGGCGATGGTCTGGCGCACCAGTCCGCTGCTGACGACGGTCTCCCTGCTGCTCAGGTTGACGCGCGCGCTCTTGCCGGTTGCAGCCCTGTTCGTCGGCAAACTGATCATCGACGATGTCGTGCTTCTGCTGCAGCAGCCGGACAGGCCGCCGACATTGACGCAATGGTGGGAAAGCGGCCGGCTGAACGGGCTAGCGCTTCTCATCTTCGCGGAATTCGCCCTGGCGATCCTTGCCGACGTGCTGGGGCGGATCGTCTCGCTCGTCGACGGCATGTTGTCCGAGACCGTCAACAACGCCTCCAGCATCCGCCTGATGCAGCACGCCGCCACGCTCGACCTCGAGGATTTCGAGGATTCGGAGTTCCAGGATCAGCTCGAACGCGCCCGCCGCCAGACCAGCGGCCGCCTGACGCTGCTCGGCCAGCTCTTCGGCCAGGCGCAGGACATCGTCACGGTGGCGAGCTTTGCCGCAGGCCTTGTCATCTATGCGCCCTGGCTGATCGTGCTCTTGCTTGTGGCGCTGGTGCCGGCCTTTCTCGGCGAGACGCATTTCAACGCGCAAAGCTACTCGCTCGATTTCGGCCGCACGCCGGAGCGGCGCGAGCTCGATTACGTCCGCCAGACCGCGGCCAGCGTCGAGACGGCCAAGGAGGTCAAGATCTTCGGCCTCAACGCCTTTCTGATCGATCGCTATGCCCGCCTTGCCGCCTCCTTCTACACCGCCAACCGCAGGCTTGCGCTGCGCCGGGCGGGTTGGGGCGGCATCTTCACGACGATCGGCACGGTCGGCTACTATCTCGCCTTCGCCTATATCGTCTGGCGCACGCTCGCCGGCGAATTCTCGATCGGCGACCTGACCTTTCTGGCGGGCTCCTTCCGCCGCCTGCGGACGCTGCTGGAAGGCCTGCTGTCGGGCTTCTCGACGACCGCTTCGCTGGCGCTCTATCTTAACGACCTGTTCGCCTTCTTCGAGGTCGAGCCGGAAATCCATTCGCCCCCGAACCCGCTGCCGCTGCCGGATCCGATCCGCGAGGGCTTCGTCTTCGAGGATGTCGGCTTCATCTATCCCGGCGCCGAGCGCTGGGCCGTGCGTAATCTCAGCTTCACGCTGAAGGCGGGCGAGGTGCTGGCGCTGGTCGGCGAGAACGGCGCCGGCAAGACCACGCTGGTCAAGCTGCTGACGCGGCTCTACGACCCCGACGAAGGCCGCATCCTGCTGGATGGCCGCGATCTGCGCGATTACGACCTCGATGCGCTGCGCGGCAGCATGGGCGTCATCTTCCAGGATTTCGCGCGCTACAATCTCACCGCCGGCGACAATATCGCGGTCGGGCGGATCGAGGCGCGCGGCGACCATGCCCGGATCGCGCGCGCAGCTGAGAGGAGCCAGGCCGATGCCATCATCGCGCGGCTGCCGGCCGCCTACGACCAGATGATCGGCAAGCGCTTCAAGAACGGCATCGAGCTCTCGGGCGGCGAGTGGCAGAAGATCGCCATCGCGAGGGCCTATATGCGCGAGGCGCAGGTCCTGGTGCTCGACGAGCCGACAGCCGCGCTCGATGCCCGCTCCGAATTCGAGGTCTTCAAGCGCTTCAAGGAGCTGAGCCAGGGCAAGACCGCCATCCTGATCTCGCACCGCTTCTCCAGCGTGCGGATGGCGGACCGTATCCTCGTCCTGGCCGGCGGCAGGGTCGAGGCGCAAGGGACGCATGACGAACTGATCGCCCAAGCCGGGCGCTACGCCGAACTTTTCGAGTTGCAGGCCGCGGGCTATCGCTGACGCCCTACCGCGAAAACCTCACCGGCACGGCCAGCGTCAGCGTGCTGCCGCCCACGCCGCTCGGCGGAGCCGGAACCGGGCTGGCGCGGCGGATCATCCCGACCGCTTCCTCGTCGAGGGCGGGATCGCCGGACGAACCGGCGAGCCTGGCCGAGAGGACGCGGCCGGCGCGATCGATCGAGAAGGCGATCTGGACGGTGCCCGGATTGGCTCCGCCCGGAAAGCGCTTGTAGCGATTGAGATGGGCGATCAGCGAGCCGCGCCAGCTTGCCGGCGAGACGGACGGCGTCGATTCGGCGCCTTGCGGTGCGGCGTTGGGCGCCGAGGATTGCGGCGGCGCCGGTGGCGGCGCGGCAGCCTGGCGCGCACGCGGACGCTCGGGCTTGCGCTCGACGATGCGCGGCTTCGGCGGCGGCTTGCGCTCGACGGGCTTGGCGATCTCCTTGGGCCGTTCCGGGGGTGGCGGCGCGAGGACAGCGGCCGCGTCGGGCAGCGTCGGCAGGTCCGGCAGCTTGATCTCGGGTTCTGGAGCCTGCACGGGCGTCGGCTCGGGCGGCGGCGGCTCGACCGGCTGCTCCATGACGGGTTCCGGCGGCGGAGGCGGCGGTTCGGGCTCGGGAGGAGGCGTCTCCTTGACCGGCTCCGGCGGCGTCTCGGGCTCGACGCGCTCGGGCGCCGGCGGCAAGGTCTCGGCGGGCGCCTCGGGAGCGACCGAAACGGCCGCAAGCTCGATCATGATGGCCGGTTCCGGCGCGCCGGCGGCGGCCTCGGCGGCCGAGGGGCGCCAGTTCACGCCGACCCAGGCCAGCCCGCCATGCGCCGCGACGACGGCAAGGCCGGCCGTACTCCAGCGCAGCACGGCGAGAAGGCGGCGAGGTCTGGCCTGTCCGATCATGGCCGGGGCGCTCCTGTCGCTGCGGGCGCCGGCCCTTGGCCGGTATCCTCGAGCCCGACCAGCGCGATCTTGAGATAACCCGCGCTGCGCAGCAGGTTCATCACGTCCATGAGCTCGCGATACGCCACCGTTCCGTCGGCGCGCAGGAAGATCCGGCTTTCGCGGTCCCTGTTCGTGCGCTGGTCGAGGGTCGCCTGCAGCGATTCGCGCCCGATCGTGTCGTTGCCGAGCGCGAGCGTGAGGTCGCCCTTGACCGTGAGGAACAGCGGCGCCTCGGGGCGCGGCTGCGGCTGTGCATTGGACACCGGCAGGTCGACCGCGACATCCACCGTGGACAGCGGGGCCGCGACCATGAAGATGATCAGCAGCACCAGGATCACGTCGATGAAGGGGGTGACGTTGATCTCGGAGACCTCCGCGAGATCGCCGTCCTGCGGATCCTTGAGCGAGACGGCCATGGCGCTACTCCGCGTGGACGCGCGGCAGCGCGGCGACCGGGCTGGCGGGGGCGGGCTTGGGAGCCTGCGGCACGGCTTGCAGGCCGGTCCGCACGGCCGGCTGTGCGGACCGGCTCCTGCGCTCCAGATCGCGTGAGAGGTGGCGCAGGATCTCGCCCGAGGCGTCCGACAGCGTCGCGCGGTAGCCGGCGATCGAGCGTGCGAAGACGTTGTAGATGATGACGGCGGGAATGGCCGCCACGAGGCCGATCGCGGTTGCCAGCAAGGCCTCGGCGATACCCGGCGCGACCACGGCAAGGTTGGTCGTCTTGGCCTGGCTGATGCCGACGAACGCGTTCATGATGCCCCAGACCGTGCCGAACAGACCGACGAAGGGCGCCGTCGAGCCGATGGTGGCGAGCAGGCCGGTGCCCTTGGCCATCGAGCGGCCGGCCCTGGCCTCGGCTCGCGACAGCGCGATCGAGACGCGCTCCTTGATCCCGTCTTCGCCGAGGTCGCCCGAACGCTTCGTCTCGTCCAGCGCGCAGGCGACGAGCACGCCGACGGCACCGCGCAGCCGCACATGCGAACCGCCGATCGCGTCTGCGGCCGCGCCCAGCGACTGGGCCTCCTCCAGCCGGCGCAGGGCCCGGCCGGCGCCGTGCTTGGCCGTCGTCAGTTCCAGGGCCTTGGCGAGCCAGATCGTCCAGGTGACGACCGAGGCGAAGGCCAGCCCCAGCATGACCGCCTTCACGACGATATCGGCCGCCATGAACATCCCCCAAGGTGAGAGATCATGCGGCAATGCCGGCAGGGATGGAGCGGCCTGGGCTGCCTGCGCAGGCGAGGGCCGGGACGGCAATGGTTGGGATTGTGCGGGAGCAACCTCCGTCGCGGGGAGGGCGGGCTGGGATGTGGTAGCGGGTGCCTGGCCGGGGGATGTCTGCGCGATAGCGACCGGACCGAACCCGGCGAGCACCGCAATGGCGGCTGCGACAAGGATCGATCTCGAAAAACCAGGCATTGCGTCGTTCCGTTGTCGGTGCGTGACTGAATGCGCCCGCGATCCCTGAAAGTTGCTGCGATCCGGCGGACGCTTCGGCTAGGCCGGCAGGAGCACCCGTCATCTGACAGCGATATCGATCGTATCGGTTCCGGACATAGCGCATCGGAGAAAAGCCCGCAATAACAGTAGTTTGCATGAATTCTAAGGTGAGGCTTCATGCCGCCGAATGAGGGCGGGCTCCGGTCCGCTCTTTTCTTTGAGGGGTGCAGCCGAGCCGCAGTCGCGACCCCGCGGTCAGGTTCGAGGTCCGGCCTTCCGGCGCCATGACGACTGATGACCATCCAAATCGAAAAATTCGATTTCAGATCGCGCGTCGGCGCGATTAAGACGGTCGCGCGAATTCTGAATCCAGCGTCCCGCGAAGAGGCCAGCCATGCCGCGTCTGAGATCCGACACCACGACCAAGGGCCGCAACATGGCCGGCGCGCGCGGCCTCTGGCGCGCCACCGGCATGAAGGATAGCGATTTCGGCAAGCCGATCATCGCGGTGGTGAACTCCTTCACCCAGTTCGTGCCCGGCCATGTCCACCTCAAGGATCTCGGGCAGCTCGTGGCCCGCGAGATCGAGCAGGCCGGCGGCGTTGCGAAAGAGTTCAATACCATCGCGGTCGATGACGGCATCGCCATGGGCCATGACGGCATGCTCTACAGCCTGCCGTCGCGCGAGATCATCGCCGACAGCGTCGAATACATGGTCAACGCCCATTGCGCCGATGCGATGGTCTGCATCTCGAACTGCGACAAGATCACGCCTGGGATGCTGATGGCCGCGATGCGGCTGAACATCCCGACCGTCTTCGTCTCGGGCGGGCCGATGGAGGCCGGCAAATACATCGCCGAGGGCGTGCTCAGGAAGGTCGATCTCGTCGATGCGATGGTCGCCGCCGCCGACAGCAAATATTCCGACGAGCAGGTCGATGTGATCGAGCGCTCGGCCTGCCCGACCTGCGGCTCCTGCTCAGGCATGTTCACCGCCAATTCGATGAACTGCCTGACCGAGGCGCTGGGGCTCGCCCTGCCGGGCAACGGCTCGGTGCTGGCGACCCATGCCGACCGCAAGCGCCTCTTCGTCGAGGCCGGGCACCTGATCGTCGACATCGCCCGGCGCTGGTACGAGCAGGACGACGACAGCGTGCTGCCGCGCAAGGTCGCGAGTTTCAAGGCCTTCGAGAATGCGATGACGCTCGACATCGCCATGGGCGGCTCGACCAACACGGTGCTGCATCTGCTGGCCGCCGCGCACGAGGCGGAAGTTCCCTTCACCATGGCCGATATCGACCGGTTGTCGCGGCGCGTGCCGGTGCTGTGCAAGGTCGCGCCCTCGGTCGCCAACGTGCATATGGAGGATGTCCACCGCGCCGGCGGAATCATGGCGATCCTCGGCGAGCTCGATCGTGCCGGCCTGATCGACACCTCTCTTCCCACGGTCCATTCCGCGACGATGTCCGAGGCGCTGGCGCGCTGGGATATCGCCCGGACCCAGAGCGAGGCGGTGCGCTCCTTCTACAGCGCCGCACCCGGTGGTGTGCCGACGCAGGTCGCCTTCAGCCAGGACCGCCGTTTCGAGGAACTCGATCTCGATCGCGCCGGCGGCGTCATCCGCCGCAAGGCCAATGCCCATTCGCAGGATGGCGGGCTCGCCGTACTGTTCGGCAATATCGCGCTCGACGGCTGCATCGTGAAGACGGCGGGAGTCGATGCCTCGATCCTGACTTTCTCCGGCCCGGCCGTGATCTTCGAGAGCCAGGACGCGGCGGTCGAGGGCATCCTCAACCGCAAGGTCAAGGAGGGCGATATCGTCCTGATCCGCTATGAGGGTCCGCGCGGCGGGCCCGGCATGCAGGAGATGCTCTATCCGACGAGCTATCTGAAATCGAAGGGGCTCGGAAAGGCCTGCGCGCTGATCACCGACGGGCGCTTCTCGGGCGGCTCGTCGGGCCTCTCGATCGGCCATGTCTCGCCCGAGGCCGCCGAGGGTGGCACGATCGGCCTCGTCGAGAGCGGCGACATCATCGCGATCGACATCCCCAACCGCGGCATCACCCTGCAGGTCTCGGACGAAGAGCTGTCGCGCCGCCGCGCCGCCATGGAGGCCAAAGGCAAGGATGCCTGGAAGCCGGCCGCTCCGCGCAAGCGCAAGGTCACGACGGCGCTCAAGGCCTATGCGGCGCTGACCAGCAGCGCCGCCAGGGGCGCGGTGCGGATCGTCGATTGAGGGCCATTCGGCAACCGAGCCAGGAAGGGACCGGGCGCCGAGCCGCCCGGCGAACGACATGGATGCTGCGCTGCCTTATCGGACCATGGCCCGCAACAACGCCTGGGCCAATCACCGGCTGCTGAAGGCCTGCGAGGGCCTCGATGCGGTCGCCTTTGCCGCGCCGCGCACCGGCTTCTTCCCGAGCCTGCGCGCCACGCTGAACCATATCCTGGTCATCGACCTGTTCTATGTCGATGCCATGGAGGGCGGCACGCTCGGCCCCGCCGCCTGGGCCGACCCCGAGCCCTGCGCCACGGTCGAAACCTTGCGCAGGGCACAAGCGGATGTCGACCGGCGCCTGATGTCGATCACGGACGCTCTCGACGGCGCCGGTCTCGACCGGATCGTCTCGGTCCACCGCGGCGCGCGCATCCAGCATGAGCGCATGGACCGCCTGCTGCTGCACCTCTTCCAGCACCAGATCCATCACCGCGGCCAGGCCCATGCCATGCTAAGCGGAACCGGCATAGCGCCGCCTCAGCTCGACGAGTTCTTCTCAGCCGGCGAGGCTCCGCTGCGGGCCGCAGAGTTCGCCGAACTCGGCTGGACGGAGGAGGAGGTGTGGAACGTCAGCGGCCGGTGAAGCGGGCCATGAAGCGGCGGTCGATCCAATCTTTCAGCCGCCAGGCCCAGCGGCCTTCGAAAGCCAGCCATCGGCCGCGCCCTCCGATGGCACTGCCGTCGCCCGTGCCCAGAAGCACCAGATAGTCCGCTTGCGGATGATGGGGCTCAAGCGTCGTGCCTTGCCATAGTCTGCGGATGTTGCGGGCGAGCACGGGGCCCTGCCGGACCGCGTAGACGCCGGCCTTCTCGCGCGGATGGCCGATGATCTCGGCGCAGTCGCCCACCGCGAAGAGATGCGTCTCGCCCGAGACTTGCAAGGTTGTCCTCGTTGCGATGAAGCCGTTCGGCCCTAGCGGGAGGCCTGTCGCAGCGAGCCATGGCGGCACCTTCGCACGGGTCGAGATCAGCGTCGCGTCCGCGGCGAAGCGCTGGCCGCAAGCCGTCGCCACGGCATTCGGCTCCACCCCGATGACGCGCAAGCCATCGCGGCGTTCGATGCCGTGGCGATCGAGGGCGCGTTCGACGCGCCTCCGGATGCCGGGATTGAGTTTCTCGACGACCGGCCCGGAGCCGATCAGCACGATCTCGCAAGGCGTGCCTGCCTGCTGGCCGTCCTGCAGCCGTGCCTTCAGGGCAAACGCCAGTTCGACGCCGGCCGCGCCGTTGCCGACGATGGCGATGCGGCGTGGCCCGCCTCGGCCCGAAAGCCCCTCGAAACGGCTCAGAAAGGAGCCGATCGGCTTCACCGCGATGCCGTGGACGTCGGCGCCGGCGATCGACGCCAGATCGGGCGTGATGCCGACATTCAGCGAGGTGATGTCATAGGCGATCGGCTGCCTGTCCTCGCACAGGATGAGCTTGCGCGCGCTATCGACGCCGGTCGCGCGCGCATGGACCAGGCGCGTACCGGTCGCGGCCGCCAGTGCGACAAGATCGATATGCATCTCGTCATGGCGGTACAGGCCGGCGACGTGGCCGGGCAGCATTCCGGAATAGGGCGATTGCAATTGGTCGGTGACGAGGGTCAGCGTCAGACCGGGCTCGGGTCTGGAGCCGAAGGCCGCTATGACCTGGACATGGGTATGCCCGCCGCCGACCAGAACGACGTTGCCGGTTGCGGCCCTCACGGTTGCCTTGGCGGCGGACCGCTCCTCAAGGCTTCTTGCCGTCTGCCGCGAACTGCTTGAGATACGCCGTCAAATCCTTGATCTCCTGCTCGTTCTTGATACCGGCGAAGATCATCTTGGTACCCGGGATCTTGGCCTTCGGATCCTTGATGTAGTCGGCGAATATGGCCTCGTCCCAAGTAATCCCGGAGGCCTTGTTGGCCGCCGAATAGCTGTAGCCCTCGGCCGTACCGGCGGCGCGCCCGAACAGGCCGTTGAGCTGCGGACCGACGAGGTTTCTGGCGGTCTCACCGATTTGATGGCAGGCGCGGCACTTGTTCCAGGAGCGCTCACCGACGGTGATGTCCTGCGCCCGAGTGGAGTTGGCGGCAAGCGCCACGACGATCAGGGCAACACTGGTCGGCAGTTTCATGGACAGTCTCTCTCTCGTTATTTCAATTGGGACACCGAATGCAGGCGGTACTCGGCCCGAGTTGGCCCGCGCACCAGACACATTCGGCGGCGCCGGCAAGGCAGCCGATAGTCGCGGCTCCTTGGCTTCGCGATGACGGTCATCCACGCATGTTTGCTGGTGTCAGGCGGCATGACTGCCGCCTGTCGAAGCGCTCAGTCCGTGAAGACGACGGTCTTCTTGCCGTTCAGTACGACGCGATCCTCAAGATGGTTCAGCACTGCTCGCGCCAGCACGCGCCGTTCGATGTCGCGGCCCTTGCGGACGAGGTCGTCGGGCGTGTCACGATGCGAGATGCGCTCGACGTCCTGCTCGATGATCGGCCCCTCGTCGAGATCGGGCGTGACGTAATGGGCGGTGGCGCCGATCAGTTTCACGCCCCGCTCATGGGCCTGATGGTAGGGCTTTGCGCCCTTGAAGCCCGGCAGAAAGGAATGGTGGATATTGATGCAGCGGCCGATGAGCTTCGACGAGAACGCGTCCGACAGGATCTGCATGTAGCGCGCCAGCACGACGAGGTCCGTCTTCGTTTCCTGGACCAGCCGCCAGATCTCGGCCTCCTGCTCCATCTTGGTCTGGCGCGTCACAGGCAGATGATGGAAGGGCAGGTCGCCGAGATCGGTCGAACCAATGCCGTCGCGCCCATGGTTTGAGACGATCGCCGAAATCTCCATCGGCAGCTCGCCGATGCGCCAGCGATAGAGCAGATCGGCCAGGCAATGGTCGAATTTCGAGACCAGCAGCATGACGCGCTTCTTCGCCTGCCGCTCGCGCAGGGTGAAATCCATGCTGAAGCGCCCGGCCAGTTCGGCGACCGAAGCAGCGATGGCGTCGGGAGGCCGGCTCCCCTCCAGCCGGTTGAAGACGACGCGCATGAAGAAGCGCCCGGTCTCGACATCATCGAATTGCTGCGCATCGAGGATGTTGCAGCCGGCCTCGAACAGCAGGGTCGAGACACTCGCGACGATGCCGGGACGGTTGGGGCAGGACAGGGTGAGGATCGCAGTATGTTCGGGCATGGCTGATGCCGCCTGACGAGGGCGGTCCTTTGCTTCGAGATTTCTGGATGGCGGCGGACGGATCGAGGGCGCGCGACGCGCTGCGCTCAACCTCGCGCCGTACTTGTCATCCGGCAGGCGAACTCCGCGCCGGAGGACGACAACCAGGCCCGGAAGCCGCTGGCCATGCTGCGCGGAACCATGATGTCGAGGCCGCTCCATCGGGGCCATCGTTGGCCTGCCGCAATGCACACCGATACAGGCGATGCTTGTCAAGGCGACGTGCTGGCACAGCCCTTGCGGACGTGCTGGCACAGCCCTTGCGAAGGAACTTCGAAATCGACAAATCCGGAGCTGCCCGATGATCCGTCTCGCCGTCGCCTTGTCCCTCGCAGCAGGCGTCACGCTTGCTGCCCAGCCGGTCGTTGCACAAGGAACGCTGCGCATCGGCATGACGGCATCCGACATCCCGCTGACCACTGGCCAGACCGACCAGGGCGGAGAAGGTATGCGCTTCATGGGCTATACGGTCTATGACGGCCTGATCAACTGGGACCTCAGCAAGGCCGACAAGGCGTCGGATCTGGTTCCGGGCCTCGCGACCAGTTGGACCACCGACGCGACCGACAAGACCAAATGGACCTTCGTCCTGCGCGAGGGTGTGAAATTCCATGACGGGTCGGAATTCACCGCCGATGCCGTGGTCTGGAACCTCGACAAGCTCCTGAAGAACGATGCCCCGCAATTCGACCAACGCCAGGCGGCGCAGGGCCGCTCGCGCATTCCGGCTGTCGGGAGCTACAAGGTCATCGACAAATACAAGGTCGAGATCGTTACCAAGACGCCTGACGCGACGCTGCCCTACCAGATCGCCTGGATCATGATGTCGTCGCCGGCGCAGTGGGAGAAGCTCGGCAAGAGCTGGGACGCTTTCGCCAAGACCCCGTCCGGCACCGGCCCCTGGCAACTCACGGCGTTCCAGCCGCGCGAGCGCGCCGAACTCTCGCCATATCCCGGCTATTGGGACAAGGCCCGCGTGCCCAAGCTCGACAAGCTCGTGCTGCTGCCGCTTCCTGAAGCCAATGCCCGTGCCGCCGCCTTGCGCTCGGGCCAGGTCGACTGGATCGAGGCACCGTCGCCCGACATGGTGCCCTCTTTGAAGACGGCCGGCTTCCAGATCATCACCAACGCCTATCCGCACAACTGGACCTGGCATCTCTCCCGCACCGAGGGTTCGCCCTGGAACGACGTCCGCATCCGTAAGGCTGCCAATCTTGCCGTCGACCGCGAGGGCCTGAAGGAACTGCTCAGCGGCTTGATGATCCCGGCGCAGGGCTTCTATCCGCCCGGCCACCAGTGGTTCGGCAATCCGAGCTTCAAGCTGAAATACGATCCGGAGGCCGCCAAGAAGCTGCTCGCCGAAGCCGGCTTCTCGCCCGCCAAGCCGGTGACGACCAAGATCCTGATCGCGCCGTCGGGCTCGGGCCAGATGCAGCCGCTGCCGATGAACGAATTCGTCCAGCAGAACCTCGCTGAAGTCGGCATCAAGATCGATTTCGAGGTCGTCGAATGGAATACGCTGATCAACATTTGGCGTGCCGGCGCCAACCATGAATCGTCGCGCAAGGCGACGGGCATGAACTACACCTACTTCATCCAGGATCCCTTCACCGGGCTGATCCGCCATCTCCAGTGCAACCTCCAGCCGCCGGCCGGCACCAATTGGGGCATGTATTGCGATCCCGAGATGGACAAGCTCTTCGAGCAGGTCCGCAACACCTTCGATTCTGCCGCGCAGACCAAGGTCCTGCAGACGATCCACGAGAAATATGTCGATGAAGCGCTGTTCCTGATGGTGACGCATGACGTCAACCCGCGCGCGCTCAGCCCCAAGGTGAAGGGTTTCGTGCAGGCCCAGAACTGGTTCCAGGACTTCTCGCCGATCACGATGGCGAAGTGAGGTTGTCGTTGGCTCAAGACGATCACAAGAAAAACGCGCGTCATCCCGGACTAGCGGCGAAGCCGCGCCGATCCGGGATCCATTCCGGAGCGCTGATCGGAAAGGCTCAGGCATGGATCCCGGGTCTCCCTTCGGTCGCCCGGGATGACGCGCGTTGGAAGCAAAGGCGGGGCGAAACCGGATTATGCTGAGCTACCTCGCCAAGCGCATTCTCTACGTCCTGCCGGTGGCACTCGGCGTCAGCGTGTTCTGCTTCCTGCTGGTTCACATCGCGCCAGGCGACCCGCTGACCTCCATCCTGCCGCCCGATGCCTCACAGGCGACGCAGGATGAAATGCGCCGCATCTACGGCTTCGACAGGCCGCTCCCCGTCCAGTTCGGCCTCTGGCTCTGGAAGGCGCTGCAGGGCGACCTCGGCACCTCGATCGCGACGGGGCGTCCCGTCGCGGCGGAGGTCTGGCGCGCCGTCGGCAATACGCTTCTGATCGCGGGGCTCGCGACGGTGATCGGCTTTCTGTTCGGCTGCTTCTTCGGCTTCGTCGCTGGCTATTTTCGCGGCTCGGTCCTCGACAAATTCGCATCGATGCTCGCCGTGCTCGGCGTCTCGGTGCCGCATTACTGGCTCGGGATGGTGATGGTCATCGTCTTTTCGGTACAGCTCGGCTGGCTGCCGCCGGGCGGGGCGGGTCCGGGCGGCTCTGCCGCCTGGAAATGGGATTGGGAGCATGTCAGCTACATGATCCTGCCGGCGATCACGATGTCGGTGATCCCGATGGGCATCATCGCTCGCACCGTGCGAGCCCTCGTCGCCGATATCCTCAACCAGGAATTCGTGCCGGCGCTACGAGCCAAGGGGCTGATGGATTTCGGCGTGTTCAGGCATGTCGTGAAGAACGCCGCGCCGACCGCTCTTGCCGTGATGGGCCTGCAGCTCGGCTATCTGCTCGGCGGCTCGATCCTGATCGAGACGGTGTTCTCCTGGCCCGGAACCGGGTTCCTGCTCGGCAATGCCATCTTCCAGCGCGATCTGCCGCTGTTGCAGGGCACGATCCTAGTGCTGGCGATGTTCTTTGTCGGTCTGAACGTCCTCGTCGATATCATCCAGGGCCTGCTCGACCCGCGCGTCAGGAGGCGCTGAGATGGCCGCGATCACCGAAAGCGCGGTGCCGACCGTGGTGGCGCCGCTTGCGAAATCGCCGGGCTATTGGGCCGGCGTCTTCAGGCGCTTCAAGAAAGACAAGGTCGCGGTCGGGGCCGGGCTCGTCGTGCTGGCCATCATCCTGATGGCGATCTTCGCCGACTACATCGCGCCGGCAGACCCGACCCGCTCCTCGATGCTGCGGCGTCTGCGGCCGATCGGGACGCCCGGCTATCCGCTCGGCGCCGACGAACTGGGCCGCGACATGCTCTCGCGCCTGATCTTCGGCGCACGCCTCTCGCTCTTCATGGGCGTCGTTCCGGTCTTCGTCGCCTTCGTCGTCGGCTCCGTCATCGGCGTCGCCGCCGGCTTCTTCGGTGGCAAGTTCAACACCATCACGATGCGAACCGTCGATGTCTTCTACGCCTTCCCCTCGGTGCTGCTGGCGATTGCGCTGTCGGGCGCGCTCGGCGCCGGCATCACCAACTCGCTGCTCTCGCTGACCATCGTCTTCATCCCGCCGATCGCCCGCATCGCCGAAAGCGTGACGACGCAGGTTCGCGGCATGGACTATGTCGAGGCCGCCCGTGCCAGCGGCGCCAATGCGCTGACGATCATCCGGGTGCATGTGCTGGGCAATGTACTCGGGCCGATCTTCGTCTACGCGACGAGCCTAATCTCGGTCTCGATGATCCTCTCCTCGGGCCTCTCCTTCCTCGGGCTGGGCACCAAGCCGCCGACGCCCGAATGGGGCCTGATGCTGAACACGCTGCGCACCGCGATCTATGTCCAGCCTTGGGTCGCGGCATTGCCGGGCGCGGCGATCTTCATCACCTCGATCTCGTTCAACCTGCTCTCCGACGGTCTGCGCTCGGCAATGGACGTGAAGGGCTGACCATGACCAAGGAAACCCATCACCAAACCCATCCCGATCGCGGCGGCCCCGGCACACCGCTGCTGCAAGCGAAAAACTTGACCAAGCATTTCCCGCTCGGCTGCGGCGCGGTGGTGCGCGCTGTCGATGGCGTCGACTTCGCCGTCCTCAAGGGCGAAACGCTCGGCGTCGTCGGCGAATCCGGCTGTGGCAAATCGACGACCGCCCGCGTCGTCATGCAACTCATCCCGCAGGACAAGGGCGAGATGCTGTTCGACGGCGAGATCGTCGGCGGATCGGCCCTGACGCTGAAGGAATACCGCCGACAGGCCCAGATGGTCTTCCAGGACAGCTACGCCTCGCTCAATCCGCGCCTGACCATCGAGGATTCGATCGCCTTCGGCCCCACCGTCCATGGTGTCTCGAAGGCCGGCGCGATCCTGCGGGCGCGTGACCTGCTGCAGCGCGTCGGCCTCGACCCCGCCCGCTTTGCAGCGCGCTATCCGCACGAACTCTCCGGCGGCCAGCGCCAGCGCGTCAACATCGCACGTGCGCTCGCGCTGGGCCCACGCCTCGTCATCCTCGACGAGGCGGTCTCGGCTCTCGACAAATCGGTCGAGGCCCAGGTGCTGAACCTGCTCGCGGACCTGCGCGAGGAATTCGGCCTGACCTATATCTTCATCTCGCATGACCTCAACGTCGTCCGCTTCATCAGCGACCGCGTCATGGTGATGTATCTCGGCGAGGTCGTGGAGATCGGCCCGGTCGAGGAGCTCTACGGCGATCCGCGCCACCCCTATACAAGGGCGCTGCTTTCGGCGATGCCGTCGATGGACCCGGACAACCGGACCATGGAGGCCCCGCTCGCCGGCGATCCGCCCAATCCGATCAACCCGCCTGAGGGCTGCCGCTTCCACCCGCGCTGCCCGCACGCGCAAACGGTCTGCTCCAAGACCAAGCCTGTTCTGGCGACCATCGATGCGGGCACGCGCGAGGTCGCCTGCCACATGCAGGTTCCTGGCTCCGGCCACAGCCACGCCCCCCGACTGGAGGCCGCCGCATGAGCACCCCTCTCGTCGCCATCGAGAACCTCACCGTGCGCTTTCGCGGCGCCCAGACCGTCCATGCCGTCAACGGCGTCTCGCTGACGCTGGAACCAGGCAAGGTGCTCGGCATTCTCGGCGAATCCGGCTCGGGCAAGAGCGTCACGCTGAAGACGCTTTTACGTCTGCTGCCAGAGAGCCGCACCGATATCGGCGGCAGCGTTCGGGTCGATGGCCGCGACGTTCTGGCCTTGAATCCACGGGATCTGTCGGATTATCGCGGCGCCGTCACCTCGATGATCTTCCAGGACCCGGCGCTGGCGCTCGATCCGGTTTATACCGTCGGCGAGCAGATCGCCGAGGCGATCGTCCGGCATGAGAAGCTGTCGCGGAAGGCGGCGATGGCGCGCGCGCTCGAACTGCTCGAACTCGTCCGCATTCCGTCGCCCGCGCGGAGATTGAAGGCCTATCCGCACGAGATGTCGGGCGGCATGCGCCAGCGCGCCATGATCGCGCTCGCGCTCGCGGCCCGTCCCAAGCTCCTGCTCGCCGACGAACCGACCACCGCGCTCGACGCCACGGTGCAAATCCAGATTCTGTTGCTGCTGCGCCAGCTCCAGCGCGATCTCGATATGGGTATGCTGTTCGTCACCCACGACATCGGCGTCGCGGTCGAAGTCTCGGACCGGCTCGCGGTAATGTATGCCGGCCAGATCGTCGAGACCGGCACGGTGCGCGAATTGCTGCGTGACCCACAGCATCCCTACACACGAGGCTTGCTCGCCGCCAACCTGCACGGCGCGAAGAAAGGCGAGCGGCTGGAAGCGATCCCGGGCGCCCCGCCGGCACTGAACGAAGCGCCGAATGCTTGCTCGTTCGCGCCGCGCTGCAAGCATGTTCAGGACCGCTGCCGCTTGGCCCTTCCGCCGAAGATCGAGCTTGGCGAGGGACGGGTTGTGCGCTGCATCTTGGCCGAAGCTGCGCTCGCAGCGGCCTAACGACCGGCTTGCTTCAACGAACCAGCCAGTGCCGACGCCATTCCCATGACGCGGCCGACCCGCTATCAGCGGCTGATGCGCGTCACGGAAGGCGCGGATCGACAGGCAGGAGCAGATCATGGATCTCGGTCTTCACGACAAACGCGCGCTTGTTCTGGGCGCGAGCCGCGGGTTGGGCGCCGCCATCGCCAGGACGCTGGCAACCGAAGGCGCCAGCGTGATCGCAGCCGCCCGCACGGTCGCGGCGACCGAAGCCTGGATCGCCGAATTGCCGCAGGATGCGCGCGCGCGCGTCTCGGCGGCGCAACTCGATCTCGCCGACCTGGCCTCGGTCGATGCCCTGCTCGCGTCGCTGACGCAGGCGGGCGGCGTCGATATCCTTGTCTGCAATTCCGGTGGCCCGCCGCCCTCCGAGGCGCGCGAGGCCAGGCGCGACGACTGGCTGAAGCATTTCGAGGCCATGGCAGCCAATCTCTTCCATGTTGCGCAAGGACTGCTGCCTGGCATGGCCGAGAGGGGCTTCGGCCGCATCATCACCATTGCCTCCTCGGGCGTGGAGCAGCCGATCCCACGGCTCGCGCTGTCGAACGGCATCCGCTCGGCCGTCATCGGCTGGTCGAAAACCCTCTCGGCCGAGGTCGCCGCTCAAGGGATCACCGTGAACGTGGTGCTGCCGGGCCGTATCCAGACCGAGCGCGTCGACCAGCTCGACAAGGCCGCGGCCGACCGCACCGGCACCACGAAGGACGAGGCGGCCAAGGCCTCCCGCGCCACGATTCCGGCCGGCCGTTACGGCACGGCGCAGGAATTCGCCGATGTCGTCGCCTTCCTCGCCAGCACGCGGGCAAGCTACGTCACGGGCGCGAAGATCCGCATCGATGGCGGCGCGACGCGCGGGATCTGACGATTTGCGCCGGGCCCGCAGCCTTTGATGCCGCGGCGGCGGTCGTGCATCGAGGGCTGCTCACCCGGCGATCACCGCCGTCGCCTCGATCTCGACCATCGCCTCGGGCTCGACCAGCGAGACCACCTGCACCACGGCCATCGCCGGGAAATGCCGGCCCAGCACCTCGCGATAGACCGGCCCCATCTCCTTCAGGCTGGCGCGATAAGCGACGATGTCGGTGACGTACCAGGTCAGCCGGACGATATCCTCGATGCGCCCGCCGCCGGCCTCGACCACGGCTTTGATGTTCAGCAGCGTCTGGCGCAGCTGCGGCAGAAAGCCCTCCGCGAAGACGCCCGCCGCGTCCCAGCCGACGAGGCCGCCCGTGACCAGCACGCGGCCCTGCGCCACCATACCGTTGGCATAGCCGCGCGGCACGGGCCAACCCTCGGGCAGGATGGCGCGGGACAGGGAATCGTTCGACATGGGCGTCGCCTCGGTTTCGGCCGTTCCGGCTCGCATGGGATATTTCAGCGTTCGCCGCGCGCCATCTGGCGCAGTGCGAAGCGCTGCAGCTTTCCGGTCGGGGTCTTTGGAAGCGCTGCGACGATCTCGATCGCGCGCGGATATTTGTAGGGCGCGATGCCGGCCTTGACATGGTCCTGCAAGAGTCTGACCAGGCCCGGATCCGGCCTGTGTCCCTCGCGCAGCACGACATAGGCCTTGACGATCTGCCCCCGTTCGGGATCGGGCGCGCCGACGACGCCGCATTCCACGACGGCAGGATGCATCAGCAGGCAGGCCTCGACCTCGGGGCCTGCGATGTTGTAGCCGGCCGAGATGATCATGTCGTCGGAGCGGGCCTGATACCAGAAATAGCCGTCGGCATCGCGCAGATAGGTGTCGCCGGTGATATTCCAGCCGTCGAGGACGTATTTCGCCTGACGGCTGTCGGCGAGATAACGGCAGCCGATCGGGCCCCGTACGGCGAGCCTGCCGGGCGTGCCGTCTGGCACTTCACCGCCGGCTTCGTCGACGATCCTGGCCTCGTAGCCCGGTACCGGGATGCCGGTCGATCCGGCCCGGATCGCCTCGCGCGGCGCGGCGATGAAGATGTGCAGCATCTCCGTGGCCCCGATGCCGTCCATCAGTGCGATCCCGGTCCGGGTCTGCCAGGCGTCGAAGATCGGCTTCGGCAGGGTCTCGCCGGCCGAGACGCAAATGCGAAGCGAAGAGATGTCGCGTCCGTCGAGCTTGTCGAGCATGGCGCGATAGGCGGTCGGCGCGGTGAAGCTGACGGTCGCCTTGTGCCGTTCGATCGCATCGACGAGGTCGGCCGGTGCGGCTTTCTGCGGCAACACCATCACCGCCCCGATCCGCATCGGGAACAGCACCAGCCCGCCGAGCCCGAAGGTGAAGGCGAGCGGCGGCGAGCCGATGAAGCGGTCGTCAGGCGAGGCCTTCAGCACGCGCGCACCATAGCAGTCGCAGATGATCAGCAGGTCGCGCTGGAAATGCATCGTGCCCTTGGGCTCGCCCGTCGTGCCCGAGGTGAAGCCTATCAGGCAGACATCGTCGTTCGAGGTGTCGGCGGCACTGAAATGCTCGTAGCCGTCCTTGCGCATCAGCATCTCGAGGCTGCCGGCCGAGCCGTCGCCCCACGTCACGATTCGCGCCAGTTCCGGCGCCTGCGCCCGAGCAGCTTCGAGATCGGCCAGCAAGCCATGGTCGCATAGCGCCAGCGCGATCTGCGCCTTGCGGATCGGATAGACCAGTTCGCCCGCGCGCAGCATCGGCATAGTCGCAACCACGACGCCGCCGGCCTTCAGCACGGCGAGATAGGCCGCGACCATCATCGGGGTGTTGGCGGCGCGCAGCAGCACGCGATTGCCCGACACCATGCCCAGATCACGCGTCAGCACATTGGCGATGCGGTTCACCTGCGCCGCGAGCTCGGCATAGCTCCATTGCAGATCGTCGGCGATGATCGCGATGCGGTCGCCGCGTCCCGCCGCGACATGGCTGTCGAGCAACTCGCTGACGACGTTGAGACGCTCGGGGTACGACAGCCCGGCTTCTGCGACGCGCAGCTCCGGCCAGCTTTCGCGCGGCGGCAGGTTCTTGCGTGAGAACCCATCGACATGGCCAGATCGGAGGAAGTCGGCCGCCATCGTCATCCCTCCTGCCGCGCGGCTTGCGCCTTGAGAAGATCGCGCGCGATCACGATCTTCTGCACCTCGGTCGCGCCCTCATAGATGCGCAATGCCCGGATTTCGCGATACAATTCCTCGACCTTGACGCCTTTGGTGACGCCGAGCCCGCCATGGATCTGCACGGCGCGGTCGATCACCTTCTGCGCGTTCTCGGTCGCGACCATCTTGGCGAGCGCCGCCTCGCGCGTAACCCGCGCTGCACCCTTGTCCTTGGTCCAGGCCGCCCGATAGACAAGCAGCGCCGCTGCATCGACCTCGGCCGCGCTGTCGGCGATGGCAGCTTGCGACAGCTGCAGATCGCCCAACGTCCCGCCGAACAGCTTTCGTCCGTTCGCGTGCGAGACCGTCTCGTGCAGCGCACGCCTGGCGAAACCGAGCGCTGCCGCGCCGACCGTCGAGCGGAAAATGTCGAGCGTCGCCATCGCGACCTTGAAGCCGTCACCCGGTCCGCCGATGCGGTTCTCGACCGGGATGCGGCAGGCCTCGAAGCGCAAAGTCGCGAGCGGATGGGGAGCGATCACGTCGATGCGCTCTGCAATGGTCAGGCCAGGCGTATCGGCCTCGACCAGATAGGCCGAGAGGCCGCGCGCGCCCGGCGCCTCGCCCGAGCGCGCGAAGACGATGTAATGGTCGGCGATGCCGCCATTCGAGATCCAGGTTTTCTCGCCGTCGATGCGGACATGGCCGTTGCCGTCGGGCAGGGCCGTCGTCGCCATCGCCGCGACGTCGGAGCCGGCCTCCTTTTCGGATAGCGCGAAGGCCGCGATACGCGTGCCGGCGCGCACGCCCGGCAGGATCGCCTGCCTCATCGCTTGCGAGCCCGCGATGGTGATAGGGCCGGTGCCGAGCCCCTGCATCGCGAAGGCGAAGTCGGCGAGCCCGTCCCGAGCCGCCAATATCTCGCGGGCAAGGCAGAGGGTGCGCACGTCGAGCGTATCGCTGAGACCGCCATAGGCCGCTGGCACCACGGCTTTCAGGAAACCGGCATCGCCCAGCGCCTTCACCCGGGCGCGGCAGGCGGCATCGACGTCGTCATGCGGCAGATCGGGGAGATAAGCGTCGGCCCAGGCCGTCAACTCTTCCGCGAAGCGACGGTGCCGATCCTCGAAGAACGGCCAGTCGAGCGTATCGCCGAGGATCGCCATGCCGAGGGGAAGGGCGCCCACCATCTCAATTGCCCTCGAAGACCGGTTTCTGCTTCGTCGCGAAGGCATGATAGGCCCGCGAAAAGTCCTCGGTCTGCATACACAGCGCCTGCGCCACGGCCTCGGCCTCGATCGCGCTCTCGACCGACATCGCCCATTCCATCTCCAGCATGCGCTTGGTCATGGCGTTGGCGAAGGTCGGGCCGTCGGCGAGCTCAGTCGCAAGCATCTGCGCTTCGGCCAGCACGGCCTCCTTCGCGACGAGCCGGTTGAGGAAACCCCAGCGCTCGGCCTCGTCGCCGCGTAAGGTCCGGCCGGTATAGAGCAACTCGGCCGCACGGCCCTGGCCGATGATGCGGGGCAGCATCGCACATGCGCCCATGTCGCAGCCGGCGAGGCCGACGCGGTTGAACAGGAAGGCGATCTTCGTTTCGGCCGTGCCCAGCCGCATGTCGGACGCCATCGCCATGATCGCGCCCGCGCCGGCACAGATGCCGTCGATCGCTGCGATCACCGGCTGCGGGCAGGCACGGATCGCCTTGACCAGCTCGCCCGTCATGCGGGTGAACTTCAGCAGATCCTTCGTCTCCATCGCGACCAGCGGCCCGATGATCTCGAAGACGTCGCCGCCGGACGAGAAGTTGCCGCCCGCGCCGGTCAGGACGATCGCCTTGACCGCCTCCTCCTTCTGCGCCGCGAGAAAGAAATCCGTCAGTTCGCGATAGCTCTCGAAGGTCAGCGGGTTCTTCTTCTCCGGCCGGTTCAGCCTGACGGTCGCAACTTTGCCGACAACGTCGAGTTCAAAATGGCTTGGCTTGAAATCGGCAAGCGGCAGGACGGTGGCGTTGGCCACACTCATGGTTTCTCTCCCTTGCCGGGTTCGGTCTTCTCGACCCGTCGCGAGATCGCCGTATGAAGCGACGCCTTGGTCCGGCTAAGCAGCCGGAACATCTGCGTGACTTCCATATGGTCGAGGCCTGCGAACAGCTCGGCGATCCACGTCTCATGCTGCTCGGCCATCGCCTTGAAGGCCCGGCGCCCCTGCGCCGTAAGCGTCAGAACCTGCACGCGCCGGTCCTGCGCGGCCGCGCGTTTATCGACCAGCCCGTCCGCCAGCAACCCGGCGACGACCGCCGTGACATTGCCATTGGAAACCATCAGCCGCTGCGAGACCTCACCCACCGTCATGCCCGTCGTCGATTTCTCCAACTGCGCCATCAGGTCGAACCGCGGCAGCGTCGTCTTGAACTGCTCGCGCAGCCGGTTGCGGATTTCCGTTTCGATCAGCGTCGAGCAGGTCAGCATCCTGAGCCAGAGCCGCAATTCGTCCTTGTGATCGCCGGGGCGTTCGCTGGCCTTTGTCTCGCGATCCAGGACGAGGGCGGGCGTCTCCATGGCGTCAGAACTCCCCGCCATTGATCAGCAGCGACTGGCCCGTGACCGAGGCGCTGCCGGGGCCGCACAGATAGAGGACGGCCTGAGCGACCTCCTGCGGCGTGATCAGCCGGCCCTGCGGGTTGTCCTTGACCAGCTGCGCCAAGGCCTCGTCACGCGACAGGCTGGTCTTGGCGGTGATGGCATCGATGCCGCCTGCAACCATGTCGGTGTCGGTGTAGCCGGGGCAGATCGCATTGACGGTGACGCCGGTGCGCGCCGTCTCGAGCGCCAGCGATCTCACCAGCCCGATCACCGCATGTTTGGCGGCGGCATAGGCCGAGACGTGCGCATAGCCGCGATGTCCGGCTGTTGATGCGATCGCGATCAGCCTGCCATGCCGGCGCTCGACCATCTCGGCAAGTACCGCATGGAAGGCGTTGACGGTGCCGATCAGGTTGATCTCGCTCATCCGGCGGAAGCGCTCGGCCGGGCTGCGCTGGAAGGAGCCGGTCTCGACCGCGCCGGCATTGGCGACCACGATGTCGAAGGGCTGCGCTTTGGCCAGTTCGGCAACGACCGAGAGTGTCGCCGCCTCGTCGCGGATGTCGCAGGCGGCGAAGATATCGGCATCGCCGGCCACGACGGCCTCCTGCAGCACGGCGGTGTCCCGGCCGAGGATCGCGACACGCACGCCATGGGCCTTCAGCGTGGCCGCGATGGCCCGGCCGATGCCGCGTCCGCCGCCCGTCACCAGCGCATGTCGTCCCGCCAGATCCATTCCGCCGACCTCCCGATTGTCTCAATATATTTTAGGTCTAAAGGAATTTGCAAGCCGCAACATGGCCATCGGAGATCAATGTTGGGATGTCGTCAATACGTCGAAAATATGGGATGGATCGCCGATTGAGCGGTAGTTTGACCCATGCGCTCAAGGGCGGCCGGAAGCCCTCTTGAGATAAAACTATTTCAGGCCTAAAATAATTTGGCAATCGGGTTTCGGGAGAGCTGACATGCGCATCGCGGTCGTGGGCGGAGGGCCTGCCGGGCTCTATTTCGCGCTTCTCATGAAACGCGACTGGCCCGATCTCGACGTCACGGTCTTCGAGCGCAATCAGCCCGACGACACGTTTGGTTTCGGTGTCGTTTTCTCCGACCAGACGCTCGACATCTTCAAGGCCGCGGACGCTGCGAGCTACGCCGCGATCCGCGATAATTTCGCATATTGGGACGATATCGAGGTCCACTTCAAGGACAGCGTCCACCGCGTTTCCGGCAACGGCTTTTGTGGCTGCTCGCGCCGCTCGCTGCTGCTGCTGGTCCAGGAGCGGGCGCGCGAACTCGGCGTAGTCCTGCGTTTCGGGGAAGAGGCCGACGATATCGAGGTTCTGAAGCGCGACTACGATCTCGTCGTCGGGGCGGATGGCATCAACAGCCGCATCCGCGAGGGCTGGCGCGAGCGCTTCCAGCCGGAGGTTGATCTGCGACCCAACAAATTCACCTGGATGGGTTCGACTCGACCCTTCGACGCTTTTACCTTCTTCTTCGAGGAGACGCCCTACGGGCTCTTCATCGCCCATTGCTACCAGTACGAGGCCGGCCGCTCGACCTGGGTGCTCGAGACCGATCCCGAGACCTTCGCCAAAGCGGGCCTCGATGCGATGGACGAGGCGGCCTCCGCCCGTTTCCTCGAAGGTATTTTCGCCGAGGAACTGCAAGGCCACGGCCTCGTCACCAACCGCTCGCTCTGGCGCAATTTCCCGATGATCCGCTGCCGTAACTGGGTCGTCGAGAACGTGGTCCTGATCGGCGACGCCAAGGCGACGGCGCATTTCTCGATCGGCTCGGGCACCAAGCTCGCGATGGAGGATGCGATCGGCCTGCACAAGGCTTTCCATGCGGCCGGCCTCAACGTCTCCGATGCGCTGTCGCTGTTCGAGCGCACCCGGCGCGAGGAGGTCGAGAAGACGCAGCACGCAGCCGATGTCTCCCTGGTCTGGTTCGAGGAACTGCGTCGCTTTTGGGATTTCGACCCCCTACGCTTCGCCTTCGGCCTGATGACTCGCTCCAAGGCCATCACCTATGACAATCTTGCGCTGCGAGCGCCGGACATGGTCGCCGCGATCGACCGGCTCGTGGCGACGGAACTCGGCCCGCTCGCCCGCCATCGCAAGGATGGCACCCCGGTACCGCCGGCGTTCCAGCCCTTCCGGATGCGCGAGATGCAGGTCGAGAACCGTATGGTGCTCTCGCCGATGTGCCAGTATTCGGCGCAAGATGGCGTGCCGGGAGACTGGCACCTGATGCATTACGGCTCCCGCGCCATCGGCGGGCCGGGACTGATCGTCACCGAGATGACCTGCATCTCCGCCGATGCCCGCATCACGCAAGGCTGCGCCGGCCTCTATAACGATGAGCAGGAAGCGGCGTGGCGCCGGATCGTCGATTTCGTCCACGTCAATTCGGCGGCAAAGATCTGCCTCCAGCTCGGTCATGCCGGCCGCAAGGGCGCGACGAAGCTGATGTGGGACGGCATGGACCGGCCGCTGAGCGAAGGCGCCTGGCCGATCATCTCGGCCTCGGCGCTGCCGTACTACCCCGAGAGCCAGATTCCACGCGAAATGACGCGGGCCGACATGGACCGGGTAAAGGGAGAATTCCTCGCAGCTGCTGAGCGCGGCGAAAGGGCCGGCTTCGACATGCTGGAGCTGCACTGCGCCCATGGCTATCTGCTGGCGAGCTTTCTCTCGCCGCTGACCAACCGCCGAACCGACGACTATGGCGGCTCGGTCGAGAACCGGATGCGCTATCCGCTCGAGGTCTTCCGGGCGCTGCGCAAAAAATGGCCCCGCGAAAAACCCATGTCCGTGCGCATTTCGGCGACCGACTGGAAGGTGGGCGGCCTTACTGCGGATGATTCGATTGCGATCGCGGCCGCATTCGCCGGCGAAGGCTGTGATCTGGTCGATGTCTCCACGGGACAAACCGTCAATGACGGTCGGCCGATCTATGGCCGCATGTTCCAGACGCCGTATTCAGACCAGATTCGCAACGAGGCCCGTGTCGCTACCATGTGCGTCGGCAACATCACGACCGCCGACCAGGCCAACACCATCGTCGCCTCGGGCCGCGCCGACCTCGTCGCACTCGGGCGGCCACATCTCGCGGACCCGTCCTTCGTGCTGCGTGCGGCCGCCTGGTATGGCGTCGATGTCGCCCAGCCCGTGCAGTATGCGGCCGGAAAGGATCAACTCATGCGCAACATGCCGCGCGAGCGCGCCGATAACGAGGCGCTGAAGCTCAAGGCCAAGCCAGGCCGACACGCGATCGGAACTTCTGTCTGAGCGGCTCGTTTCCCGGGATTGCCATGCGGGCAGCGAACATCGTCGCGGCCGCAGACGAGGGAAATGCAATGTCCGGCCTGACGAGATCGACCATCGCCGCAATGGTTGCCATGGCGAGCGCAACCTTCGCCGTCGCGCAGACCACGCCGACGCCGCCGCAATCGGCGCCGGCGACAGGCGCGCAATCCGGCACCGGGCTGGGGGCCCCGACCACGCACCCGTCCCAGATCGACAAGGGGCAGAACATGATCCTGCCGTCGGCAGGGGAGTCGGCGCCGTCCGCCGCACCCACGATGGTTTTTGACTGCAAGGCCAAGCCGCAGGATTGCACGACGCCGGCAACCCCGGCCGACAAGGCGACTGCGCCCGACGTTTCGGCGCCGCCGGCCACTACGCCAAAATAAGGTATGGCGCGATCGAATGCTCGGGCATTGCATTTTAGCAATATATAAATTGAATTCTGAGACGCGACATTGCGCGTGACCTATCCTATCTGAAGCGAACGAACGGCCGTCGATGGCCCGCAGCCAGCTTTGGGAGTCTCAGATGAATTTGACCGGCATCCACCACGTCACGGCGATTTCCGCCGACGCTCCGCTCAACCATCGCTTCTATGTCGAGACGATGGGAATGCGCATGGTCAAGAAGACCGTCAATCAGGACGACACCTCCGCCTACCACCTGTTCTATGCCGACGGCGCCGGTTCGCCCGGCACCGACCTGACCTTCTTCGATTGGCCGGCATCGCCCGCCCGCCGCGGCACCAACGCGATCGTCCGGACGGCGTTGCGTGTCGCAGACGACGCCTCGCTCGACTGGTGGCGTGAGCGACTGCGCGAGGCCGGCATCACCGCTTCGCCGATCCGCGCGATCAACGGCCGCTCGGCGATCGATTTCGAGGATCCCGAGGGCCAACGCCTGACGCTGCTCGCAGACGGCGGCGCGATCCCCTTCGTCGTCTGGGAGAAGAGCCCGGTTCCGGCCGAACACCAGATCCGCGGTCTCGGCCCCGTCACCATCTCGGTGCCGAAGCTGGAGCGAACGGAGGTCGTGCTGACGCAGCTTCTGGGTTTGAAGCGCATCAGCAGCTATCGCGATGCGGGCCACGCGACGGGCGAGATCCACGTCTTCCAGATCGGGGAGGGCGGGCCTGCTGCCGAACTGCATGTCGCGGTCGAGCCCGATGCGCCGCAGGCGCGGGAAGGCGCGGGCGGCGTGCATCATCTGGCGCTGCGCACCCCGACATTCGCCGACTACGACGCCTGGGCCGAGCGCCTCAAGGCGGCGGGCTATCCCAACAGCGGCAAGGTCGATCGCTTCTATTTCCGCTCGCTCTATCTGCGCGAGCCCAACGGCATCCTGATCGAGATCGCGACCGACGAACCCGGCTTCTCCGCCGACGAGCCGGCGGAGACGATGGGCGAAACGCTGTCGCTGCCGCCTTTCCTGGAGCCGAAGCGCGCCCAGATCGAGGCCGGGCTCAAGCCGCTCTGAGCCCTATGCGGACCTGCCGACAAGGCCGGTGGGTCCGCTCTCGCGGTCCGTCAAGCCGTGATGACCGCAATCAGGCCGGTCCGCCTCGTGCCGCTCCGGTCAGCCTTTGGCAGCGGCTTTGGCTTTGGCAGGAGCCTTGGCCTTCGCTTTTGCCGTAGGCTTCGCCGCCGTCTTGGCCTTGGCGGGTGCTTTTGTCTTGGCGGGGGCCTTGACCCTGCCCGGGCCCTTCACGCCGCTCGATTCCGCTTTGGCGTTGACCAGTTCCACCGCTTGTTCGAGCGTGATGGCGTCCTGCGCCAACGTCTTGGGCAGAGTCGCATTGACTTTGCCCCAGTTGACGTATGGCCCGTACTTGCCGGCGCGCACCACGAGCTTGCCGCCTGTGGGATGCTCGCCGAGGTCACGGCCTGGCACCGCCGCACCGCGGCCGAACCGGCTGCCGCCGCCCCCGCTCTCTTTGGCGACGATCAGGTCGATGGCGCGATTGCCGCCGAGCTGGAGGATATCGTCGTCCTTGTCGATATTGGCGTAGGTCTTGCCGTGCTGGACATAAGGCCCGTAGCGGCCGATGCCGACCAGGATCGCCTCGCCGCTCTCGGGATGTTTCGCGACCTCCTTGGGCAGTGCCAGCAACGCCAGCGCCTTGTCGAGATCGACGCTGGCCGGACTCATGCCCTTGGGCAGGCTCTGGCGCTTGGGCTTCTCGCCCTCGCCGAGCTGGAGATAGGGGCCGAAGCGCCCGTCGCGCAGCGTGACGTCCTGGTCGGTGACGGGATCCTTGCCGAGGATGCGCACGCCCGGCGCGCCGGTGCCGCCCTCAGTAGTCGCTTCGCCGTCGGTCGCCTGGACGGTGAGCGGCCGCGTATAGCGGCATTCGGGATAGTTCGAGCAGCCGACGAAAGCGCCGAACTTGCCGAGCTTGAGCGAGAGCGTGCCGGTGCCGCAGACCTGGCAGGAGCGCGGATCCCCGCCATCCTCCCGCGCCGGGAACACATGGGCGCCGAGCACGCCGTTCAGCGCCTCCAGCACCTCGGTGACGCGCAGATCCTTCGTCTCGCCGATCGACTTCGTGAACTCCTCCCAGAATTCGCGCAGCAGCACCTTCCAGTCGATCTCGGCGTTGGAGACGCGGTCGAGCTTTTCCTCAAGGCTCGCCGTGAAGTCGAACTCGACATAGCGCTTGAAGAAGCTTTCCAGGAACGCCGTGACCAGCATGCCCTTGTCCTCGGGCACGAGGCGCTTCTTCTCGATCCGGACATATTCGCGGTCGCGCAGCGTGCCCAGCGTCGAGGCATAGGTCGAGGGCCGGCCGATGCCGAGCTCTTCCATGCGCTTGACGAGGCTGGCTTCGGAATAGCGCGGCGGCGGCTCGGTGAAGTGCTGGTCGGCGGCGATGGCGCGCTTCTCCAGCGGATCGCCGTCCTTCATGGCCGGCAGCTTCTTCGAGTCCTCGTCCTCCTCATCGTCGCGGCTTTCCTGATAAAGCGTCAGGAAGCCGTCGAAGAGCACGACCTGTCCGGTCGCCCGCAGCTCCAGGTTTCGCGAGGCGACCTTCGCCGCGATGTCGACCGTGGTGCGTTCGAGCGAGGCCGATTCCATCTGGCTGGCGATCGTGCGCTTCCAGATCAGCTCATAGAGTTTGGCTTGCTCCGGTTCGAGATGGCGCGCCACCATCGCTGGCAACCGCCCGAGATCGGTCGGACGGATGGCCTCGTGGGCCTCCTGCGCATTCTTGGCCTTGACCGTGTATTTGCGCGGCACAGCCGGCACATACTGCTCGCCGAACTCCTTGCCGATCACGCGGCGCGCGGCCGAAATCGCGCTGCCGTCCATATCGACGCCATCGGTTCGCATATAGGTGATCAGGCCGACCGTCTCGCCGCCGATATCGACGCCCTCATAGAGCCGCTGCGCTACCTGCATCGCCCGCGCCGGCGCCATGCCGAGCTTGCGCGAGGCCTCCTGCTGCAGGGTCGAAGTCTGGAAGGGCGGGTAGGGGTGACGCTTGACGGGCTTGGCCTCGACATTGGCGACGCTGAAGGCCGACGTCTCCAGCGCCTCCTTGAAGGCGCGGGCCTCGTCGCCGGTACCGATGTCGAGCCGGGTGATCTTCTTGCCGTCGGCCCCGACGAGGCGCGCGTCGAAGACGCCGCCGGCCTGCGTCGCCAGCGTCGCCACCAGCGACCAGTATTCACGCGCCCGGAAAGCCTCGATCTCGCGCTCGCGGTCGCAGACGATTCGTAGCGCTACGGACTGGACCCGGCCGGCGGAACGAGCACCCGGCAATTTGCGCCAAAGCACCGGGGAGAGCGTGAAGCCGACGAGATAGTCGAGCGCGCGGCGGGCCAGATAGGCATCGACCAGCGCCTGATCGACCTGGCGCGGATTGGCCAGCGCCGTCTGCACCGCTTCCTTGGTCACGGCGTTGAAGGTGACTCGCTCGACCGGAATGCCCTTCAGCGCCCGCTTGGCGTTCAGCGCTTCCAGAACGTGCCAGGAGATCGCCTCGCCCTCGCGATCCGGGTCGGTCGCCAGGATCAGCTTGTCGGCGCCCTTCAGCGCCTTGACGATCTCGGCGACCTGCTTGGCCCCGCGCCCCTCGATCTCCCACTTCATCGCGAAGTCATGCTCGGGATCGACCGAGCCATCCTTGGCCGGCAGGTCGCGGATATGCCCGAACGAAGCGATGACCTCGTAATCGGAGCCGAGATATTTGTTGATCGTCTTGGCCTTGGCCGGCGACTCGACGACGAGGAGCTTCATGGCGAGTTCGATCTCAAATTGAGCAAAGCTGGGCGAGCACGATCTGTGCCGGCCTCACAAAAGGCCTGTCGCGGAGCGAGGTGATAGCGGTTGTGATTGCGGCGCGAAAGTGGGGACGGCGCGCGGCGATGTCAAACGGCGGGCCTGTTGCGTCGATGTCGACGGGCGATCCGAAAAATGGTAGCAATGCTATCATCGATCGAAGGAGACGTGGGGATGGGCCGGAGCCTGCATGTCCGCAATCTGGATGAAGACATCATCCCGTTGCTCAAGCGCCGCGCCGCCGCGAACAAGCGCTCCATGGAAGCGGAGCACCGGGCGATCCTGGGCGAGGTTCTGAAGCCCGTGCCGACGAAGAGTTTCGAGGAACTCGCCGCGGAGGTTCGAGCCCATACGGCGGGCCGGCCGCAGACCCCCTCGGAGGTCATCTTGCGGAGATCACGCGACGAAGCGCGTTGATGCGTTTCGTCATCGACGCCAGCGTCGCGATAAAATGGGTGATCGCCGAAGAGGGATCTGCCGAGGCTCTGACCTTGCGCAAGCGCCATCGTCTGATGGCACCGGACCTGCTGATCGCGGAATTCGCGAACGTCCTGCGCACGAAAATTCGCGCAGGCGATATCGACGAGGCAAGAGCCGAAATTGCCGCTCAGGCAATCATCGCGGCGGGCATCGACCTGCGCCCGATGAAAGACTTGCTCCTTCCGGCGCTCGACATCGCAATCCGGCTCCAGCACCCAGCCTATGACTGCTTCTATCTGGCGCTTGCGGCCATTGAGGATTGCCTCTTGGTGACGGAGGACCAGCGCTTCCTTCAGGCCGTGACGCGTCATGGCAGTCCCAAGCAGCGGGCTGCATGCATATCGCTGGACGATGCGATCCGTCGCTGACGCGCCTTGCGTACGACCCGACTCAGGCTTAGACACCCCTCTTCAAATGACATCGCACGCGCCGCTCTATCCGCACCGCCACCTCCTCGGCATCGAGGGGCTGTCGCATCTGGACATCGAGGCGCTGCTGGATCGGGCCGACGACTATGTCGCGCTCTCGCGCCAGGTCGAGAAGAAGACCGCGACCCTGCGCGGCCGAACCCAGATCAACCTGTTCTTCGAGCCCTCGACCCGCACGCAGGCTTCCTTCGAGCTCGCCGGAAAGCGGCTCGGCGCCGACGTCATGAACATGTCGGTCGCCTCCTCCTCGGTGAAGAAGGGCGAGACGCTGATCGACACCGCTGCCACGCTGAACGCGATGCGGCCCGATATCCTCGTGGTGCGCCACCACGCGGCCGGCGCGGTCAACCTGCTGGCGCGAAAGGTCGATTGTTCGGTGGTGAATGCCGGCGACGGCGCCCATGAACACCCTACGCAGGCGCTCCTCGATGCGCTGACCATCCGCCGCAACAAGGGCCGCATCGCCGGCCTCACCGTCGCGATCTGCGGCGACATCCTGCATTCGCGCGTCGCTCGCTCTAATATCATCCTGCTCAATGCGCTCGGCGCGAAGGTCCGCCTGATCGCTCCCTCGACCCTGATGCCCGCCGGCATCGAGCGAATGGGCGTCACGGTCTTTACGGACATGAGGAAAGGGCTGGAGGGCGCTGATATCGTGATGATGCTGCGGCTGCAGCTGGAGCGGATGCACGGCGCCTTCGTGCCCTCGTCGAAGGAGTATTTCCGCTATTTCGGCCTCGACCGTGAAAAACTCGACCTCGCCGAAGCCGACGCGCTCGTGATGCATCCCGGCCCGATGAATCGCGGCGTCGAAATCTCGTCCGAGGTCGCAGACAGCGCCCAATCTCTTATTCGCGAGCAGGTCGAGATGGGCGTCGCCGTCCGCATGGCCGTGCTCGATGCCCTAGCGCAGCATTTGCCCAATGGCTGACCTCCAGGACATCGCGATCGTCAATGCCCGACTGGTTGATCCGGCAACCGGCCGCGACGAAACGGGCTCTGTGCTGCTGCGGGCCGGCCGCATCTCCGACGTTGCATGGGGTGCGGACGGGCTGCCCTTAGGTGAGGGCGTTCGACGAGTTGATGGGCGCGGCCTGGTGCTGGCGCCGGGTCTGGTCGATCTCCGTGCCTTCCTCGGCGAGCCGGGCGCGGAATTCCGCGAGACGCTGAGCACGGGCTCGCAGGCCGCCGCCGCCGGCGGCGTCACCACCGTCGTCTGCCGGCCCGATACCGATCCCCCGATCGACGATCCGGCTATCATCGACTTCATCAAGCGTCGCGCCCGCGACAAGGCGATCGTCAACGTCCTGCCGGCCGCCGCCCTGACCAAGGGCATCCTGGGCAAGGAGATCACCGAGTTCGGCCTCCTGCTGGAGGCCGGCGCCGTCGCCTTCGGCGATGGTGCCAAGGCGTTGCGCAATCCGCAGATCATGCGCCGGGCGATGATCTATGCGCGCGATTTCGATGCTCTGATCATGAACCACGTCGAGGATCCCGATCTGCGCGGTTCCGGCGTCATGAACGAGGGCGAATTGGCCAGCCGCAAGGGCCTGCCGGGCATTCCCCACGAGGCCGAGACGGTGATGCTGGAGCGCGACATCCGGCTCGCCCGCGCAACTGGCACGCGCTATCACGCCGCGATGATATCCTGCGCCGAATCGGTCGACCTCGTTCGCCGAGCGAAGCAGGCAGGCGTCAGGATCACCTGCGGCATCTCGATCAACAATCTGACTCTGAATGAGAACGACGTCGGCGACTACCGCACCTTCTGCAAGGTCTCACCGCCGCTGCGCCATGAGGACGATCGTCTTGCCATGGTCGCAGGTCTTGCCGAGGGCGTCATCGATGTCATCGTCTCCGACCACGACCCGCAGGACGTCGAGACCAAGCGCCAGCCCTTCAGCGATGCGGCCAACGGTGCGCTCGGCATCGAGACGATGCTGTCGGCTGCGCTGCGCATGGTTCAGGCTGGGCAGATCGACCTGCCGGCGCTGCTCGCCTGCCTGTCTTCGCGGCCTGCGGCCCTGCTCGGGCTCCCCTGCGGCCGTCTGGTTGCCGGCGCGCCGGCCGATCTGATGCTCCTCGATGCCGAGGCGCCCTACGTCGTCGACAAGCGCAAGCTCAAATCCCGTGCCAAGAACTCGCCATTCGATGAGGCGAGGCTGGAAGGGCTGGTCCAGATGACGCTGGTTGGCGGGCGGGTGGTCTATGAGGCGCAACCCGGCTAGGCTGCCGACGGCGAGACAGGGGCAAGGGGTCGTATGCCGGACATGATGAGTTGGGGTCTGTCATGGCCTCAGGTGCTGGCGGCGCTCGTTATCGGTTATCTGCTCGGCTCGATCCCGTTCGGTATCGTCCTGACGAAGCTGAGCGGCGGGCCCGATCTGCGCAGTATTGGCTCCGGCAATATCGGCGCGACCAATGTCCTGCGTACCGGCAACAAGAAGCTCGCGGCGGCAACGCTCGTCGGCGACATGCTCAAGGGCACGGCGGCGGTCGCTCTCGCCGGGTATCTCCTGGGCGGACGGAATGCTGCGCTGTTGGGCGGCTTCGGCGCATTCATCGGTCATCTCTTCCCGGTCTGGCTGCGCTTCAAGGGCGGCAAGGGCGTCGCGACCTATCTCGGCGTCCTGATCGGCCTGAAATTCTCGATCGCGCTGCTCTTCGCGGCGCTCTGGATCAGCATTGCCTATCTCAGCCGCTATTCCTCGTTGTCGGCCCTGGTCGCGAGCCTGCTGACGCCGTTGCTGCTCTGGATCTGGGTCGGTGACCAGCGTGCCGCTGCTCTGATGGCGCTGCTCACGGTACTGCTCTGGTTCATGCATCGGACGAACATCGCGCGGCTGATCGGCGGGCGCGAAGGCAAGATCGGCCAGAAGGACTGACGCGGCATGGCTGGCATCGTCCTCAGCGATGGCCAGCGTCTCGACTGGCTCCGGCTGATCCGCAGCGAGAGCGTCGGCCCGCGCACCTTCCGCGCTCTGATGAACCGCTTCGGTGGCGCCGCCGCCGCGCTTGAGGCGCTTCCGGATCTCGCCCGCCAGAGCGGCCGGACGCTGCGTCTCTGCCCGGTTGCGGAAGCGGAACGCGAACTCGCTGCGGCGTCGCGCCTAGGAGCGCGGTTCATCGCCCTCGGTGAAGCCGCCTATCCGCTGCCGCTTCAGGCGATCGATTCGGCGCCGCCCTTGATGGCCTTGCGCGGCCAGGCCGATGTGCTTCTGCGCCCATGCGTCGCGCTCGTGGGCTCACGCAATGCTTCCGCCGCCGGGCAGAAATTCACAGCCCGCTTGGCACGCGATCTCGGTGAGGCCGGCTTTGTGGTCGTCTCCGGCCTGGCGCGCGGCATCGACACCGCGGCCCATGAAGCGAGCGTCGCGACCGGAACGGTCGCCGTTCTCGCCGGCGGGCTCGATGAGATTTATCCGCCGCAAAACATGCCGCTGCTTGAGCGCCTGCTGGAGCAGGGCGCCGCGATCAGCGAGATGCCGTTCGGCTGGGCGCCGCGCGGGCGCGATTTTCCGCGCCGCAACCGGCTTGTCTCCGGCCTCTCGCTGGGCACGGTCGTTGTCGAGGCCGCGCGCAAATCCGGCTCTCTGATCACCGCGCGTTTTGCCAACGAGCAGGGTAGGCAGGTTTTCGCCGTGCCGGGCTCGCCGCTCGATCCGCGTGCCGAAGGCGGCAACCACCTGATCCGCGAAGGCGCTACGCTCTGCGCCGAGGCTTCGCATGTCATCGAGGCGCTGGCACCGCTGCTCCGCGGCCAGGTCGATTTCATTCCGGCCCACGGCTTCGTCAGGGACGGAAGCGATTCGGTTTCCTCGCAGGCGCTCTGGGACGAACTCGATCTTCCCGATATCAAGCCAGCGCCGCTCTCGCCCGTGGCGCCGGAGTTGATCGCAATGCCGGAGGGCGAAGACATCCGAACGCGGCTCCTGCGACTGCTCGGCACGGCGCCGATCTCTCTCGATGACCTTGTTCGCGCCAGCGGTTGTGCAGCCCGCGAGGTCAGCCGAACCGCGATGGAACTCGAAATGGAGGGAGCGGTGCTGCGCCATCCCGGCGGCCTGCTGAGCCGAATCAAGCCATAGGCGGAACGCGGCGGGCCGAGGCGTCGCCTCGTTCAGGGCAACGCTGCGCCTCGTTCGATCTGGATCGAGGCCTCGATACGGGCCATCTCCAGAAAATAAGCCAGGCCTTCCAGATTGGCTGCACGCGCCATCATTCGGAGTTCGGCGCTCATGCCTTCGATATAAAGCGCAACTTCAAGTTGCGCATATGGGGTGGAAGGCCGTTGCAGGCCGGCCAAGTCCTCTCCGCTCCCAAAATCATGTTCGATCGCCGAATTTCCGGATGGATCGTCGTGATCCTGCCGCCGAGGGGCGGTATCGTGTCTCCGAGAACTCATCGGCGACAGCTCCTGACTATGTGCAAAAGATGGATGTGCCAAACGGCGCCAGACGATAATCGCCAAATTCGCGATCGAATGCAATCTTTGCGTGTATAAGCCCGTGAGGTTGTACCGGCAGGCTCAGGTCAGCAGAAGCACCGCGACCGGGACCGTCACGAGGGCGAGCACAGTTTGCATCGTCGTGATCTCGGCCATCAGCGGGGCGTCGCCGCCCATGTCGCGTGCCAGAAAATAGGCTGCTGTCGCGGTCGGAACGGCGGCCGCGATGACTGTCATGGTGAGATGCGGACCGGTCAGTCCGAACTGGCGGGCGATCGACCAGGCCGCCAATGGCATAACCACGAGCTTCAGGCCGATCGCAATCAGGTGCGTCGCACCTGGCTTCGCCAGACGCCGCAGATCGAGCCCTGCGCCGACCACCAGCAGCCCGACGCCCAGAGCAGCACGTCCGAGAATGTCGGCATAGCTCGTGAGCGCTGTCGGCAGCGCCCCATGCAACTGGTTCAGCAAAAGGCCCAATGCAGAGGACCAGATGAACGGGTTGATCGCGATCGACCTGAGCGTCGCCGCAGCGCCGATCGGCGTGCCGTTGGCATGGCGCGCCAGCACCAGCACGCACATCACGTTGAGCAACGGGATCATCGCGGCGACTGCGATGGCCATCATCGTCGCGCCGTCCCGTCCCTGCAGCCCGGTGGCGAGCGCCAGTGCGACGAAGGTGTTCCAGCGCACCGAGCCCTGGAAGATCGAGGTGAAGGCTGGTCCGTCGATGCCGCTGCGGGCGAGCAGGGCGCGCATCGCCAGCAACAGGGCCGCGACCAACAGGATGGCGAGGACGAGGCTGAGGCCCATGGCCAGCACCGGCAGCCGGGTCAGATCGGCAGTAGCCAGGGTATGAATCACGACCGCCGGAAAAAGAACCTGATAGGTCAGTCGCTCCACCCCGGACCAGTGAGCCGGCAGGATCACGCCGCGCGCCTTCAGCGCCCATCCCGTCGCGATCACCAGGAACACGGCGACAAGGCTGTCGATCATGGCAGGCATGGAAGCAGTCGCACTCCGGGCGCTGGCAAAGCCTCGCGCCTCCCGGACGGGAACAAAGGTTCAGCGCACGCGTTATTTTCGCATGAACGACGCGGTTCAGGGTTCTCTTTCCACGAGCGCGTCACTACGGCAAGAGCGCTTGGATGGGGGCGTGCATCGCGTGCGTCGCAATCCCGCCACGATCGGTTCACGGCGGGTTCAAGCGTCAGAAGCGATAGTTGCCGTCAATCCCGGCCTGACCGGGACATGAAGGAGGTTCGATCATGAATTCGATCAGGAAGATCGCCATTATCGGTCTGGCTTCGGTCAGCCTCGTCTCAGCCGGGTCGGTCGCGCCGGCGTTCGCTGCACCGGCCAAGCCGGCATTCGACAGCGCACGCCTTGATTCAACGCCCGCCGACTACACCCAGTATCGCCGCTATCGCGGTGGTCATGGGGGACGGGGTGCGGCGATAGCGGCGGGCGTCGGCCTCGGCATTCTTGGTGCTGCCGCGATTGCGTCGAGCCGTCGGGCCTATGCCGAGCCGTATTATGACGACGGCTATTACGGCGCTCCCGTCTACGACTCTCCGCGTTATGCTCCCGTGTACGAGGCTCCGCGTTATTATGCGCCGGCCCCGCGCGGTTACTACCGTCAGCCCTACGACACCTACGACTTCCGCAACAATCGCTGATCACGCAGTCGCGCAGGAAGCGATACGGCCGCCTCGGCCCCTCTCAGGACGGTCCGAGGCGGCTTTTTCTATTGCGAGCCTCGACGGTCTGGATTTTGCGGGCTTACTCAGCCTGCGGGGCCATGCGCATCAGCCGGTCGAGAGCCCCCTGAAGGATATAGGCCGCCGCCATCTTGTCGACCACGGCGGCGCGCTTGGCGCGGGAAGCATCGGCAGCGAGCAATGTGCGCGTGACGGCCATGGTCGACAGGCGCTCGTCCCAGAATGCGATCGGCAGGCTGGTCAACGGCGCGATGTTGCGCACGAAAGCGCGCGTCGATTGCACGCGTGGTCCCTCCGAACCGTCCATGTTCAGCGGCAGGCCGATAATCATCCCGGCGACGCGATGTAGCTCGGCCACCTTGACCAGCGCGGCCGCGTCGAACCCGAACTTGACCCGGCGGATGGTCTCCAGCGGCGTCGCGATCTGTCGCTCGAGATCCGACAGCGCCAGCCCGATCGTCTTGCTTCCAAGATCGAGCCCCAGCAGCCGGGCATGGTCCGGCAGGTCCAGGAACGTTTCGAGCGGCACAAGATTGGCTGACATGGCGCTGGCGTTAGCACGCACCGAACGCTCATGCGAGCCGCGCATCCGCACCACGTCGGTCGACATCGACGCTCTTTCGATCAACGTCCTGAAGCTTCACCTCCTGTTGGGTAAGACAATCGGACGTCTCGGGCTGGCGCGGCTTAGTTGACGTTCTGCGGCGTTACGCCGGCCGCCTTGAGCGAAGCGGCCCATCTCAGGATCTCGGCGCCGAAACGCCTGGCATGGGCGTCGCGGCTCCAGTCGGTCGCGGGAAAGGCGCTCGTCCCGACCGATTTGAAGCGTTCGAGGACCAAAGGATCTTTCAGCGCTGCCTGGAGCGCAGCGTTCAAGGCGTCCAGCGTCGAAACGGACGTTCCCCTGGGGGCATAAAGCCCGTGCCAGATCGTCATGTCGATCTCGATGCCGAGTTCGCGAGCCGTCGGCGTGTTGGGCAGCACGCCGAGCCGTTCGGCGGACGTGACCGCATAAGCGCGGATCTTTTCACCCTGGACCTGCGGCACGGCTGTGGTGGACTGGTCGCAGAGCACGTCGACCTGTCCGGCGACCAGGTCGTTCATCGCCGGCCCGGTGCCGCGATAGGCGACCTGAGCGAATTTTACGCCGAGCGCCTGGCCCAGCAGAACGGCGCATAGATGTGCGTTCGACCCGACGCCGGCATGAGCGATCGTCAATGCCTCGGCGCGTTCCTTGGCAAAGGCGAAGAAGCTCCTGCCGTCGATCGGCGCCAGGGCAAGCTTGCCCGCGATCACCATCGGTCCGCTGTTGACCAGTCCGACCGGCGCGAACGCCGTCTGCGTGTCGTAGGTCAGATTGCCGTAGAGCGCAGGGGCTGCGGCGAGCGCCAGATGGTGGATCAGCAGCGTATGGCCGTCCGGCTCCGCTGTGGCGAGCCGCTTCGCACCGGCCGTACCGCCGGCGCCCGCGACGTTCTCGACGATGATCTGCTGGCCCAGGGTCCGCCCCATATGGTCGCCGAGCAGCCGGGCGATGACGTCGCTCGGCCCGCCGGCTGCGAAAGGCACGATCAGAGTGAGAGGTTTGGTCGGGAAGGGCTGGGCCGAGGCCGGCACAACCAGGCCGAGCGCGACGAGGCCGCCGAACACAATGCGTCTGGTGATGGTCTCAAGCATATGTTTCCTCCGGTTGAACGATCCGCTCTGCGGCGGCTTGGTGGCAAGGCTTGGTCGGCGGGTTCGTTGAAGACCTCCGGTTCAGCGCAGATCGGACAGGTAGTGAGCGTCCTGGGTCAGGCACAGGCTGACGCGTCGCTCGACCGGCACGCCGTCCAGCGACAGCGCCAGCCGGTCGACCTCCAGCGCCGGCGTGCCGGCCGCGACTCCCAGCGATCTGGCCGATGCGTCGTCCAGTGAGACGGCCTTGAGGCGCTCGCGCGCATGGGCGACGGTCACGCCATAGCGGGCGGCGAACAGACTGTAGAGATTGTTCGGGATCAGCCCCGACTCGAGGCCGCAGAACCGGTGTTGCGGCAGGCTCAGCGTTTCCAGGATCAGCGGTACGGCATCGAGCGAGCGCAGCCGCCTGATCCGGATGACGCCAGCCCCGCCGGTCAGATCGAGCGCCGCGATCTCGTCCGCATTGGCCGGGCCGGTCTCGATCCCGAGCACCGTGCTCTCGGGAAAACGGGGGACGCCGTCATCAGGCACCAGCTTGAAGAACTGGAACAGGATGCGCTGCTCGTCATGCTCCGCGACGAAGGTGCCACGCCCCTGTCGCCGCACCAGCAGGTTCTCCGAAGCGAGTTCGTCCAGCGCTTTCCGGACCGTTCCCTGGCTCACGCCGATCTCGCCGGCGAGGTGCCCTTCGCTGGGAATGGCCATTCCCGGCAACCACGTGCCGTCCACGAGTCGACGCACGAACTGGTCTTTCACCTGCCGGTAGAGCGGTCGAAATCCGAGGATTTCCGCTCCGGCAGGCAATTCCGGCCGTGTCGCCATTTCGAGCTTGTGCTCAGTCATATGTCTTATATAAGACTTATCGAAAGGCTGGTCGAGTCCGAATTCCAGCTGCCGCTCGACAAAAACGTTGTGAGGAGACACCGATGAGCACGCCCCATCTCCTGGTTCACGAGAAGAAGGACACCGTCGGCGTCGTCGTCGTCGAGGGTCTGAAAGCTGGCACCGACATGTTGTGCGTGGTCACGCACGACAATTCCGATTTCCACCTGACCGCGAAGATGGACATCCCGATCGGCCACAAGGTCGCGCTCAAGGATATCGCGAAGGGCGAGACGATCTGGAAATACGGCCAGGACATCGGTCAGGCCAAGGCCGATGTGAAGCAGGGCGAGCATCTGCACGTCCACAACGCCAAGACGAAGCGCTGGTGAGCGCGGCGCTGAAGGTTCACATCTGATTTCAGCAGAACGCGGCTCCCGGCAAGGTCGAGCCCGCCAAGCCCAAAGGGAAACGCCATCATGTCCATTGTCGCCAATTTCGATCTCGTCAAAGGCGATCTCGCCGATTTCAAGGGCCGGCAGATCGAGGCCCCCGCGTTCAAGGCACCCATGGTCAAGCGCCCGACCGGCCGCAGCCTCGATTCCTTCGTCGGCTGGCGCCGCGAGAACGGCCGCGTCGGCGTCCGCAACCACGTCCTGCTGCTACCGCTCGACGATCTCTCCAACGCCGCCTGCGAGGCGGTTGCCAACAACGTCAAGGGCACGCTCGCGATCCCGCACGCCTATGGTCGTCTTCAGTTCGGCGAGGATCTCGAGATCCATTTCCGCACCCTGATCGGCACGGGGTCGAACCCCAACGTCGCCGCTGTCGTCGTCATCGGGATCGAGGATGGCTGGACCAAGCGCGTCGTCGACGGCATCGCCGCGACCGGCAAGCCTGTGGTCGGCTTTGGCATCGAGGGCCATGGCGACATCGCCACGATCGCGAAGGCCTCCTATGTCGCAAAGGAGTTCGTGCAGTGGGCGACCGAACTGCAGCGCGAGCAATGCGGCATCGAGGAGCTCTGGGTTTCGACCAAATGCGGTGAGTCGGACACCACGACCGGCCTGTCCTCCTGCCCGACAGTGGGCAACATGTACGACAAATGGATCCCGCGCGGTGTCTACGGCGTCTTCGGCGAGACCTCCGAGATCACCGGCGCCGAGCATCTCTGCAAGGCCCGCGCGGCGACGCCTGAGGTCGGCGAGCGCTGGTACAGGATGTGGAAGGCCTATCAGGACGACGTGATCGAGGCCCACAAGACCGACGACCTCTCGGATTCGCAGCCGACCAAGGGCAACATCGCCGGCGGCCTGACCACGATCGAGGAAAAGGCGCTCGGAAACCTCGAGAAGATCGGTCGAGAGTGCAAATACATCGACATCCTGCAGCCGGCCGAGGCGCCGGCCAAGGGGCCGGGCCTGTATTATATGGACACCTCCTCGGCCGCAGCCGAATGCGTCACCCTGATGGCTGCGGGCGGCTATGTCGTCCACACCTTCCCGACCGGACAGGGCAACGTCATCGGCAACCCGATCGTCCCCGTCATCAAGATCACCGGCAACCCCAAGACGATGCGGACCATGCCGGAGCATATCGACGTCGATGTGTCGGGCATCCTGCGCCGCGACATGACGATCCCGCAGGCCGGAGACGCGCTGATCGAGAACATCGTGCGCACCGCCAATGGCCGCCTGACTGCGGCGGAAGCATTGGGACACCGCGAATTCTCGATGACCAAGCTCTACCGCTCAGCTTAAGCCGCTGCTAACAGCCGGGGCGGCCACGCGCCGCTCCGGCAGCTTCGATCGCTCCGGCCGAAACCTCGGGAGCCCCAGTCTTGTCCATTGCGACGACCGCCCGCGTCAGTGCCTGGCGTCCGCTCCTCGACGGAATCGCCTTGTCGACTGCGGTCGCGGTCGCGGCCTACATCGCCGAGCCGCTGTTGAAATCCGCTGCCGGCGGCCGTTTCGGGATCCCTGCCGTGGTGATCGCCCTGATCATCGGAATGCTGCTGCACCCCTATGCCAACGCGTCGCGCTTTCAGCCGGGCATGGTCTTCTGCGTCAAGAAACTGCTGCGTTGGGCGATCGCCCTGCTCGGTCTGCGTGTCGCGCTCGGAGATATCATCGCGCTCGGCCTGACCACGGCGCTTCTGGTGATCGGTGCGATGGCTGCGACGATCGTCTCGGGCTTCCTGCTGGCGCGCTGGCTCGGCCGGGAGACGGGCATGGGCGCGCTCGGCGGTGTCGCGACGGCGGTCTGTGGCGCCTCCGCCGCGCTCGCCACAGCGACAGTCGTGCCCGACTACAAGACCAAGGCCGCCGACGTTGCCTTTACGGTCATCGCGATGAACGCGCTTTCGACGCTGGCGATGCTCGCCTATCCGCTGATCTGCGTCTGGCTCGGCTTCTCGCCGTCCCAGACGGGCATCATGCTCGGCGCGACCATTCACGACGTCGCCCAGGTCGTGGGCGCCGGCGAGTCGGTCTCGGACCAGGCCGCCAATGCCGCGATTATCGTCAAGCTGTTCCGCGTCTTCCTGCTGCTGCCGGCCGTGCTGATCGTCGGCTGGTGGCTCGTTCGGGACGAGGCCCGGCGCGCCGGCGATGTCGCGGAACGGGCGAGGGTGCCCGTGCCGGTCTTCGCCATCATGTTCCTTGTGCTCTGCCTCGTGAACAGCGTGCTCGCGACGCAAGCGTCGCTGGCGCCATTCTACGGGCCGGTGCGCACGCTCCTGCTCGCGATGTCCGGTTGGGGCCTGCTCATCGCCATCGCGGCTCTGGGGCTCGGCACCTCGCTCGGGGCTATGGCCCGGCTTGGCTGGCGTCATATGGTGCTGGTTGCCGGCACGAGCCTCGTCATCCTCGTCATCGTCACAGGCGGCCTGATCGTGTTGGGCTGACCGGCAAAGCTGAAAAGGCGCATCGCCATGACCGACATCGTCATCACGGAATTCATGGACGAGGCGGCCGTCGCCACGCTGAGCGCCCGCTACACCGTCCATCACGATCCCGAGCTTTTCGGCAAACCGGAAGAGCTCGCGAAACTCGTCGCCGAGGTGCCGGCCCTGATCGTGCGCAACCAGACGCAGGTGAGGGGCGCGGTACTCGACTCGGCCAAGGCTCTCAAGGTCGTCGGCCGGCTCGGTGTCGGACTCGACAACATCGACATGGAGGCCTGCTCGGCGCGCGGCATCAAGGTCTTTCCTGCGACGGGTGCGAACAGCCTTTCCGTTGTCGAATATGTCATCTGCAGCGCCATGGTGCTGCTGCGCGGCGCCTATTTCGCCAGCGCCGCCATGCTGGCCGGCGAGTTCCCCAAGACCCAGCTGATCGGCCGCGAAATCGCGGGCAAGCGACTGGGCCTCGTCGGCTTCGGAGCGATCGCGCGCGACACCGCCAACCACGCCCGCCTGATGGGCATGGAGATCGTCGCCTACGATCCTCATGTTGCGGCTGACGACCCGGCCTGGCAGGGCGCGCAACAGCTGGATCTGGAAACGGTGCTCTCGACCTCCGACGTCGTCAGTATCCATTTGCCGTTGACGCCGGAAACCCAGGGCCTGATCGGCGCGAAGGCTTTTGCTCGAATGAAACGGGACGCAGTGCTGATCAATGCCGCGCGAGGTGGCGTGATGGATGAGGCGGCTCTGGTCGCGGCGTTGAAGGACGGCAAGCTCGGCGGCGCCGCGCTCGACGTTTTCGCCGAGGAACCGCTCCGGGACGGCGCAAGAATTTTTGCCGGCACGCCCAATCTGATCCTGACACCGCATATCGCCGGCAACACGGTCGAATCCAATGGTCGCGTCTCGGGGCTCGTGGCCGAGCGCGTCATGGCCGCGCTCGAGGGACGCCTATGACGAAACTCTCGCTGGATCAGGCCGAGGCCAGGCTGACCGACCTTTTCACGGCGCAGGGCGCCTCTCCTGCGAACGCCGCCTCGGTGGCCTGGGCGCTGGTCATGGCCGAGGCCGACGGATTGAAGGGCCACGGTCTGTCCCGCGTCCCCACCTATCTTGCGATGCTGAAGTCCGGCAAGATCGACGGCAGGGCGGTGCCGATCGAAAGCCGCCCAAAGCCAAGCGTGCTGGCGATCGATGCCTGTCACGGCTTCGCCTATCCCGCAATCGACCTCGCCGTGATCGAACTGCCCGATCTTGCCCGCGCCCAGGGCGTGGCCATCTGTCCGATCCGGCGCTCCAGCCATTGCGGCGCGGCCGGCCTGCATGTGGAACGCCTCGCCGAAGAGGGTCTGGTCGCGCTTCTCTTCGCCAATACGCCTGCCGCCATCGCGCCATGGGGCGGGTCGAAGCCGGTCTTCGGCACCAATCCGATCGCGTTCGCCGCCCCGCTCGCCGGGCGCGAACCCCTTGTCATCGACATGGCGCTGTCGAAGGTCGCGCGCGGGCCCATCGTCGCCGCCCGGCAGAACGGCGAGACGATCCCGGAGGGGTGGGCGCTCGATAGCGCCGGCAGGCCGACGACAGATGCAGGCGCAGCGCTCGCCGGCACCATGCTGCCGCTCGGCGATGCCAAGGGCGCGACGCTGGCACTGATGGTCGAGATCCTGGCCGCGAGCCTGGTCGGCGCGCATTTCGCTTTCGAGGCATCGTCTTTCCTCGACGACAAGGGTGGCCCGCCCGGCACCGGCCAGCTGATCCTTGCCATCGATCCGGCAGCGATGGGAGGCCACTGGTTCGCCGAGCGCATGAGGCTGCTGGCTCATGCCGTCGAGGATCAGGACGGCACCAGGCTGCCGGGCGTCCGGCGCCTGACTCTGCGCACGAAAGCCAAGGCGGAAGGGATTGAGGTGGCAGAGGAATTACTGGGAGGGTAAGCTGCGTCGATCAGACGAAGTCGAACGTATCGACATCGACCAGCCCCTTGTCGGTGATCTTCAGATGCGGGATCACCGGTAGGGTCAGGAAAGCGACCTGCAGGAAAGGTTCGGCCAGCACCACCCCGAGCGCCTTGGCGGCGGCCCTCAAATCCTCCAGCCCATGCCGCACCGTCTCGAAAGGCTGGTCGCTCATCAGGCCCGCGATCGGCAGGGCCAGTTCGGCTAGGACCTTCCCGCCATCGGCAACCGCAAAGCCGCCACCGATCTCGACCAGCCGGTTCGCGGCCGCCGCCATCGAGGCCTCGTCGACGCCCACCACGCAGAGATTATGGCTGTCATGCCCGACCGACGAGGCGATGGCGCCATGCTTCATCCCGAAGCCATGCACGAACCCGGTCGCGATGCCGCCGTTGATGCCGTGGCGTTCGATCACCGCGACTCTGACGGCGTCCTGCTCCAGATCCGGCAGGGCCTTGCCGCCCTGTTCCGGCAGGCGCATGGCGAGGCGTTCGGTGATGATCCGTCCCGGCACGACACCGATCACCGGCGTTTCGCCCTTGCGGGCCGCGACCTCGAAATCCTCCAGCTGCAACCGGCGGCTCTTCACCGAGCCCAGCCCTACCTGCGCGACCGCGCTTCGATCTGCAAACAGAGCATCCTCGACCAGCTTGCCGCCGGCAAAGACCTGGCGAACCCCGCAGGCCGCCAGATCGTCGATCAGCACGATGTCGGCCCGCTTCCCCGGTGCGATGAAGCCCCTGTCGAACAGCCCGAAATTCCGCGCGGCCGAGAGCGTCGCGACGCGATAGGTCGCGAGAATGTCGGCGCCATGGGCGATGGCGGTGCGGATCATGTAGTCGAGATGGCCTTCCTCGCCGATGTCGAGCGGATTGCGGTCGTCGGTGCAGAAGGCGAGGAAGGGAGAGGCGTCGCGCGTGATCAGCGGGATCAGGGCGTGAAGGTCTTTCGAGACCGAACCCTCGCGAATCAGGATCGCCATGCCCTTGGCGAGTTTTTCGCGGGCCTCGTCGGCTGTGGTGGTCTCGTGGTCAGTACGGATGCCGGCTGCGAGATAGCCATTCAGGTCCATGCCGCGTACCAGCGGCGCGTGGCCGTCAATATGCTTGTGCGAGAACGCCTCCAGCTTGGCGAGACAGCCTGTATCGCAGTTCAGCACGCCGGGGAAGTTCATGAACTCGGCCAGACCGATGACCTTGGGATGGTCGATGAAGGGCGTCAGGTCACCGGCTTCGAGCCGGGCGCCGGCCGTCTCCAGATGTGTCGCCGGTACGCAGCTCGACAGCTGCACGCGCAGATCCATTCGCATCGCCTCGGCGCAGGCCAGAAAATAGGCGATGCCCGCGACGCCCAGCACATTGGCGATCTCGTGCGGATCGCAAATCGCGGTGGTAACGCCGTGGGGCAGCACGCAGCGCTCGAATTCCAGCGGCGTCACGAGCGACGATTCGACATGGAGATGCGTGTCGATGAAGCCGGGCACGGCGATGAGACCGGCGGCGTCGAAGGTGGCCTGGCCTTCATAGCGGCCATAGGTCCCGACGATCGTGTCGCCGCAGAGCGCGATGTCGCTCTCGACCAGCGCGCCGGTGACGAGATCAAACAGCATTGCGCCCCGGATGACGAGATCGGCGGGCTCGTCGCCGCGTCCCTGGGCGATCCGGCGGGCGAGTGTGGCGGCATCGGTCATGCGGCATGGTCCATGGCAAGCGGGGGCTGGGAGGGTGCACGTCCCGCTCGCGATTGTCGACTTGGAGCCCGGCCATCGGCGGCATAGAACGTCAGCGAAACCCGTCCTGCCTGGAGCCTCACATGAAACTCACCTGGTTCGGCCATTCCGCCTTTCGCATCGATATCGCCGGGGCGTCCCTGCTGATCGACCCGTTCCTCACCGGCAACCCGTCCTTCGAGGGCGATGTCGCGACGGCGGCCAAGGGCGTCAGCCATATCGTCATCACCCATGGCCATTTCGACCATATCGGCGATGCGCTCGCCATCGTCGAGGCCAACGACGCCACGGTGATCACGAACTACGATCTGTGCATGTATCTCGCCTCGAAAGGCCTGAAATCGTTCCAGCCGATGGGGGCGGGCGGTACGGTCGATCTGGGCGCCTTCAGCGTCACCCTGGTGCGGGCCGATCATTCGTCGGGCATGGTCGAGGCCGGCGTCGGCTTTCCGCTCGGCAACCCCAATGGCGCGATCATCAAGGCCAGGGGCGAGAAAACGCTCTGGCATATGGGCGATACCGACATCTTCTCCGATATGGCGCTGATCAGCGAACTTCACGGCGTCGAGATCTGCATCTGCCCGGTCGGCGACCGCTTCACCATGGGCGGCAAGGTTGCCGCGCTCGCCATGACGCGCTTCGTCAAGCCGAAGACCGCGATTCCGTGCCATTACGGCTCTTTTCCGATCATCGATCCCAACGCCGATGCCTTCGTTGCCGGGCTGAAGGGCAGCGATGTGCAGGCGCTGGTGCCGGTGAAGGGCGAAGCTGTCACCCTTTGATCGTCAAGTCGGTACTGACTTGGCGTTTTGCCCGCGCTATAGCGCGGGCAAATCATTTTTCAGGAGCCCGCCATGTCGGTCGATCTCGCCACCGTCAAACGCGTCGCGCATCTGGCGCGCATTGCCGTGCCGGAGGCTGATCTGCCCAAGCTCCAAGGCGAGATCAACGCGATTCTCGGCTTCGTCGAGCAGTTGAACGAGGTCGACGTCTCCGGCGTCGAGCCGTTGACCTCGATCATGCCGATGGCGATGAAGCAGCGCGAGGACGTGGTCACGGACGGCGAGATCGCCGAGCGGATCGTCGCCAATGCGCCCGCGTCCGAGGACAATTATTTTATGGTGCCGAAGGTGATCGAATAGGCGCGGGACGCGCTATTCGATCACCCCGGACGCGCGGAGCGCGATCCGGGGTCTCCCGACCAATATTAACGCCGGATATTGCCCGTGACCGATCTCACCCGCCTGACCCTGACCGAGGCCCGCGATGGGCTGAAGGCCAAAGCCTTTTCCGCGACCGAGCTGACCAGGGCGCATATCGACGCCGTCGAGAAGGCGCGCGCCCTCAATGCCTATGTGCTGGAAACCCCTGAGCACGCCCTGAAGCAGGCCGCGGCCTCCGACGACAAGCTCTCCAAAGGCGAGGGCGGCCCGCTCGAAGGCCTGCCGCTCGGCATCAAAGACCTGTTCGCGACGCAAGGGATACGCACCACCGCCTGCTCCAGGATTCTAGGCAACTTCGTGCCTCCCTATGAATCGACCGTCTCCGGCCAGCTCTGGCGCGACGGCGCGGTCATGCTCGGCAAACTCAACAACGACGAATTCGCCATGGGCTCGTCCAACGAGACCAGCGCCTTCGGCAGTGTTGTGAACCCCTGGCGCCGTACCGGTTCCAATGTCTCGGCGGGGCAGGGTGGCGCGGTCGAGGGCAACCATCTCGTTCCCGGCGGTTCCTCCGGTGGTTCCGCTTCGGCCGTGGCGGCCGATCTCTGCCTCGCCGCGACCGCGACCGACACGGGCGGCTCGATCCGCCAGCCGGCCGCCTTTACCGGCACTGTCGGCATCAAGCCGACCTATGGTCGCTGCTCGCGCTGGGGCATCGTCGCTTTCGCCTCATCGCTCGATCAGGCCGGCCCGATCGGCAAGACGGTACGCGATTGCGCCGTGATGCTGCGCTCCATGGCAGGCCATGATCCCAAGGACACGACCTCAGTCGACATCGCGGTGCCCGACTACGAGAAGGCCGTCGGCCGCTCGGTCAAGGGTATGAAGATCGGTATTCCCAAGGAATACCGGCTCGACGGTCTCAATGCCGAGATCGACGCGCTCTGGCAGCAGGGCATCGAATGGCTGAAAAGCGCCGGCGCCGAGATCGTCGAAATCTCGCTTCCGCATACGAAATACGCCTTGCCCGCTTACTACATCGTGGCGCCCGCCGAGGCCTCCTCGAACCTCGCCCGCTATGACGGCGTTCGCTACGGCCTGCGCGAACCCGGCCGCGACATCGTCGAGATGTATGAGAAGACCCGCGCCGAGGGCTTTGGCGCCGAGGTCAAGCGCCGCATCATGATCGGCACCTATGTCCTCTCGGCCGGCTATTACGACGCCTATTATCTACGCGCGCAGAAGGTCCGCACCCTGATCAAGCGCGACTTCGACGAGGCCTATGCCGCCGGCATCGACGCGGTGCTGACGCCTGCGACGCCCTCGGCGGCCTTCGGCATCGGCGAGAAGGGCTCTTCGGACCCGGTCGAGATGTATCTCAACGACATCTTCACGGTGACGGTGAACATGGCCGGCCTTCCCGGCATCGCGGTGCCCGCCGGCCTCGACGGGCAGGGCCTGCCGCTCGGGCTGCAGCTGATCGGGCGCCCCTTCGACGAGGAGACGCTGTTCTCGCTCGGGCAGGTGATCGAGGATGCGGCGGGTCGCTTCCCGGTCAGCGAGCGCTGGTGGGGCTGAACCGCTTCGGATATCGAGCCCTCATCCTGAGGAGTCATTCCGTCAGGAATGGCGTCTCGAAGGATGCTCCAGATGGCTCTGGAGACTCCTGGACCATCCTTCGAGACGCCGCTTCGCGGCTCCTCAGGATGAGGGCTGGGAAGATCGCGACGGCTCCGTCAATCCCCGCCGCCTCCGCCGCAGCCACCGCCGTCGCCGCCCCCATCGCTTGATCCGCTGTCGGAGCTGCCGCCGTCGGACCGGCCGCTATCTCCCATCCCATCCGTCCCGCCATCGTAGGAACTGCTCGAAAAGTCGCCACCGCATTGCGAGCCGGCGTCGCCGTTGCGGCGCAGTTGCGCGCAGTCGGGCTCGTAGCGGTAGCCGCCGGGGATGTTGAGCTTGGTGTCGAGCGCGAAGAGCAGCGGCAGGCGTGTCGGCTTGACCGGGTTGATGCCGTCCAGCCGGCAGCAATACAGCCAGACGCGGCGCAGGCCCGCATTGTCCTTTTTACGACCCTGGGCGAGGGCGACCGCCGGGGTGTGATGCAGGAAACCGCAGAAAGCCTCCTGGCAGAACGCCTGATAGGCCCGGGTGTAGAGGATGAACTCGTGCCAGAGGTCGTCGGCGACCTGCGAAGGCATCGCAACATAGACGCGGCCGCTGTTGAGATAGGCCAGGAAGAACTGCCGCAAGCCCTGCGCCACCAGCGCGCTCTCCTTGCGGGTGAAGCCGCGGTGATGCGCGGCGAGCTTGTCGAGCAGCCCCGGCGGCCATTCATAGGTCCGGATGTATTCGGCGCGCTGCAGCCGGCGATAGGTCGGCACGAACAGCGCCGCCGC